>JAITVZ010000017.1 GCA_031285505.1 Propionibacteriaceae bacterium | reverse complement strand
GTTCTCGGCACACCCTTCGACGCCGAAGGGCTATCCGGCGATCAGGGCCAGTGGGTGCGCGAGCGTCTGGTGACCGTCGCCGCCACAACTGGGTGCCAATCATGAGCCTGCGCATCAGTTCATGTCAGGTGGGGGTTTAGCGATGTCGGCGCAGTCTTGTTGGGACGCCCCACGCCAATTCGTTCGGGCCCAGTTGCGTGGTCGGGGTCTAGTTGAAGACCGGCGAACCACTGTTTCTGGCACGAAACTAGACCCAAAACGACTAGATCGCGACGAAACCGACCCACGCAGGCAAGTTGGTGACCCCGGAAACGAAACTAGTCCTGGCGCCAACGCCAACCCGCGAAGCGCCAGTGAAGACGAGTCGGGGCGTCTGGGTCTGGTGCCCCGCGCCAACCCCAGCCGCCGAACTGCCGCCAAGCGACCGCCCAAGAGCCAACTCCCCAAGCGCCGCGCTCAAACGCCCCGCCCCAAGAGTCGCCGATCCCAGTTCGCCTACGCCGCGACCATCGTATTGTTCCTGGCCCCGAGCGCCATCCCCCTGCTGCTGTTCACCTTTGTGCCGATGGTGCGAGCTGCCTGGACATCGCTGCATCAGTGGAACATGCTGTCACCGATGCGCTGGGTCGGCCTCGACAACTACGTCAAGGCGATCCATGATCCGGCCACCCAACACGCTTTCTTTAATACCCTTTACTACATCGTCGGCTACCTACCCTTGGTGTTCGTCGGCGGCTTGGGACTGGCCTTGGCTTTGAATGCCGCCATCCCCTTGCGCAGCTGGCTGAGAGGGGTCTACTTCCTGCCGGTGGTGACCAGCTGGATCGTGGTCGCCCTGGTCTGGCGTTGGCTGCTCAACCCATCAGTCGGCATCGTCAACTACCTGCTCGGTTTGATCGGCATCGACGGGCCCGGCTGGTGGACCGACCCATCATGGGCGATGCCGTCGATCATTTTGGCCTCGGTCTGGAAGGACCTCGGCTTCGTCATGATCATCCTCTTGGCCGGCCTGCAAACCATCCCGACCGACTTGTATGAGGCTGCCCGTCTCGACGGAGCGGGCTGGTGGTCCCGCCTGATCCACGTCACCTTGCCGATGCTGTCACCGACCAGCTTCTTCGTGGTGGTCATCTCACTGATCAACGGTTTCCAGGTGTTCGACCAGGTCTACGCCATGACCGGTGGTGGGCCGGCTGGCGCCAGCCAAGTGGTAGTGGAGAAGGTCTACGATCTGACCTTCCGCTACGGTCAGGCCGGATTGGCTTCGGCGATCTCGTGGCTGCTGTTCATCGTCATACTGGGGGTCACCGTCATCCAGATGATCGGCCAGCGGAAGTGGGTCAACAATGATTAGTGTTTCGCACCGTAAATCCGCTGCCTGGCGACTGCCCCTGCTGCTGGCGCTGGCTCTCGGGGCCCTGGTGATGTTCTTCCCCTTCCTCTGGACCTTCATCACCTCAATCTCCAGCGGCGCCGGCCTGAGCGCCACTCCGGAGTTGATTCCGCAACACCCGTCGTGGTCGGCTTATGCCACCTTGTTTCAGAACACCCCCTTCGCCCGGGTGGTGATCAACTCTTTGGCTCTGGCAGTGGCCACCACCGCCATTCAGCTGGCCACCAGTTCGCTGGCTGCCTATGTCTTCTCGCGGATGCCCTTCCCCGGGCGCGGCGTGGTCTTCGCCGCCTATTTGGCCACGATGATGATCCCGATGCAGGTGCTGATGGTGCCGCTGTTCGTTCAGATGCGCGATTTCGGCCTGGTCGACAACTACCTCGGGGTCCTATTGCCGGGCATGGCTAGCGCCTTTGGTGTCTTCCTGCTGCGCCAGGCGATGAACGCCGTGCCGCGGCAATTGGATGAAGCCGCCCGAGTGGACGGCGCCGGCCACTTCCGGATCTTCTGGCGAATCATCTTGCCGCTGGTCGGCCCGGCGCTGGCCACTTTGACGGTCTTCTCCTTCATGAGCAGTTGGAACGCCTTCTTGTGGCCCTTGGTCATCCTGCGCTCAGCGCAGATGAAGACACTGCCACTGGCCCTGGCCGGGCTCCAAGGGCAGTACACCACCGCTTGGGATGTGATGATGGCCGGCTCGGTCATCTCAATCTTGCCGATGCTCGCCATATATATCTTCGCCCAGAAATACGTCATTCAGGGCGTAGCCAACACCGGAATCAAATAACAGAAAGTGAAAGGAACACCATGAAAACCAACCACACCAAACTGGCCAGCGCCGTTGTCGTCGTCCTGGCCGGTCTCAGCCTGGCTGCCTGCTCCACCGGCGGCGATCCGCAGACGGGCGGAAACAGTGGCGGCGACTCCACCGAGCCAGTCACCATCACCTACACCAACTTCATCTCCTCCGGGGCCAACGAAGCCAACCTTGACACCATCGTCAAGGCTTTCGAGGATGAAAACCCGGGGATCAAGGTTGAAGTCACCACCATGCCCTATGCCGATTACTTCACCGCCTTGCAGACCGACATCGTCGCTGGCACGGTGGCTGACGTCTTCGACATCGAGTATGCCAATTACGGGGCCTATCAGGCCTCCGGGGTGCTGGCGGCAATCGACGGCGTTGACACCAGTGTCTATCAGTCGTCATTGGCCGAGGCTTACGCCACTGATGGCACCCAATACGCCTTGCCTAGCTCCTTCAGCAACGTCGTGCTGTTCTACAACAAGGATTTGTTTGACGCCGCCGGTGTCGCCTACCCGAGCGACGATTGGACCTGGGCTGATGAGAAGGCGGCTGCCGAGGCGCTGACCAACCAAGAGGCTGGCGTTTGGGGCGATTACCAGCCGATCAGTTACAACGAGTATTACAAGGCCGTCGCCCAAGCCGGTGGTGAGTTCCTCAGCGCCGACGGCAAGACTGCTGCCTTCAATTCTGACCCCGGCCTGGCCGCCGCGGCCTGGTTGACTGAGAAATCTGGCACGGTCATGCCGACGGCTGAGATGGGTGCGGGCACAGCCGACTTCGACACCAACCTCTTCGCTGACGGCAAGTTGGCGATGTGGCACACCGGCATCTGGATGTTCGGCAGCCTGGCCGAAGCCGACTTCGCTTGGGATATCGCTGTCGAGCCCGGCGACACCCAGAAGGCCTCGGCGATGTTCTCCAACGCCATCGCCATCTCGGCCACATCCAAGCATCAAGAGGCCGCCGCCAAGTGGGCCGCCTATATGACCAGCTCTGACACGATGGTTGATGTCCGCCTGGCCGCCGGCTGGGAGCTGCCACCGATCGCCGATCAATCGAAGCTCGACGCCTACCTGACAGCCGGCGCGCCAGCCAACCGCCAGGCCGTCTTTGACTCGCTGAAAGCTGTGGCTCTGGCGCCGTCGATCGGTGACAATCAGACCCAGATGCAAGATGACGTCACCAATGCGCTGACCGAGATCGCCGCCGGTCGGCAGACCATCGCTGAAGCCATTCCCGCCACCGCCACAGCGGTTGACGCTCTGCTGGGGTGAGTCAGTAGCCACGGTCAGGGGTGCGGCGGTCCGCAGCGACGTGGACCGCCGCTCCCCTGACGCCGACCCAAAGTGATCGAAAGGAAAACACCGCCAATGACGCCTTCCACCGCTGATTTGCTGGCTCACTCGAGAGCCTTGATTCTCGATCTTCAAGATGATGGTGGCGCTTACCCAGCCAGCCCGACCTTCTCGGCCTACCGGGGATACTGCTGGTTGCGTGACGGGTCCTTCATCGCCGACGCCATGTCCGCGATCGGCGAAATCGACTCGGCTAGCCGCTTCTTCGATTGGTGCGCCGCGACGATTGAACGTTATCAGGACAGGATCACAGCGATCGTGGCGGCTGCCGAAAGCGGTGCGCCGCTCCCCGATGAGGCCATGCTGCCGACGCGCTTCACCTTCAGCGGTGGGCTGGGCACTGCCAGTTGGGAAGACTTCCAACTTGACGGTTACGGCACTTGGCTCTGGGCGCTGGCCGAGCATGCCCGCCGCCATGGACTCGATCTGGACCGCTGGTCGAGCGCCATTTCCGCGACCACCGCCTACCTGGCCAGCTCCTGGATGCGCCCCTGTTACGACTGGTGGGAGGAGCACGATGAGCGGGTCCACGTCTCCACTTTGGGCTGTGTATCCGTCGGACTGCGCGCTGGCATCTCCTCTGGGGCGCTGGATGACGATCTAGCCAACCGCGCCGGCGCCGCCATACAAGCGATCGAGGCTTTGGTGGCGCGGCGCGGCATTCACCAGGGCCACCTGGTCAAATGGCTCGACGCCGACACGGCTGACGGCAGTCTCAGCGCCCTACTGTCGCCACTGGGCTTCATCGACGCCCGGTCATCAGTCGGTCTGGCCACCATCAAAGCAGTCGAAACTGAATTGTGCGTCGACGGTGGGGTCTACCGCTTTCGCGCCGACACCTTTTTCGGCGGGGGCCGCTGGCCCTTGCTCAGCTGCTTCCTCGGGCTGGCCGAGTTGGCGGCCGGTGATCGACCGACTGCCCAACACCTGCTGGACTGGGCCCTGAGCACCGCCGCCGTCAACGGTGATTTGCCCGAGCAGGTCGATGGGGGCAGCCTGCTATCCCCCGAACATCGGCAAGCCTGGATCGACCGCTGGGGCCCAGTGGCCCAGCCCCTGTTGTGGAGCCATGCCATGGTGTTGCGGCTGGCTCAAGCCTTGGCCGACGCCGCACCGACAGCCGATGAAGGCGGCGCCGGCTCAGGTGCCGGCGACAACTCAAATGAGTGTGTACCAGCTGAACACCTGGCAACCAGTGACACCCCAATCGGCCAGACTGCAGATGACCAGGCTTCCGGCGCCAACACCTCGGACGAACATCAGGGCGGAGGCGATCAATGATTCAGCATCGCCCACTCGGCAGCGGACACCCCTACGCCGTCGACACCGAACAGCGCTGGCCCGACCCGCCGCTGGTCGGTCAAGCGCTCCACCTCGGGGTGCGCACCTCTGGCGACATTGAGCGGGTCATGGTTGAAGTCGAGACCAGCGCCGGGCCCAGTCAGACCGAGCTGACGCCGGTGGTCCGATCATCGCGGGGCCAATCCCAAGACGGCGGCCACCTGGCTTCAGCCCAAGCCAAACAGGCCCGTCGCCAGGGCGGCTGGCAAACCGAGCTGACGGTGGTTGAAGCCGGCCCGATCCGTTACCGCTTCACCGCCTTATCAGCTGATGGCCGCCAGCAAAGAACCAAGTGGTACTCCTGCCGGGCTGCCAGTTGGCGACCAGCCCCCGACAGTGCTCTGGCAGTCGATGGCTCAAGCCAACGGCTCATCCCTGGAACGGTTGAAATCCTTGACGATGGCCAGCGCCGCCACCGCCTCCGCTTCGCCTTGGCCCTGGACCCCATGGAGCACGTCAGCGGCTTCGGCGAGCGTTACGACCGCTTGGATCAGCGCGGTGTCGCCCTGGACAGTCAGGTCTTCGAGCAGTACAAGAGTCAGGGGCTGCACCGTCGCACTTATCTGCCGATGCCCTTCGCCCACGTGGTCGGTGCGCAAGGCTGGGGTTTTCATGTCCGCAGCTCGCGTCGCGTCTGGTTCGATCTGACGCAGCCTGATCGAATCGTCATTGAGGCGATCATCGACCCAAAGGCAACACCGCAGACGCAAATCGACCGGGACGGGCGACTGGCCGGCGCCAACGACCCAGGGGCAACGCGGCGGGACAGCTCCGACCCGTCCACCGCCACTGCGGCGCGATTCGACCAAAGCACTTCAAGTGATGAGGCCCCTTTGACCCTGGCCGTCTATCAAGGCAGTCCGGATCAGGTCTTGGCCGCTTTCCTGGCGGAAGTGGGCAGGCCCCGCGAGCTGCCGAGCTGGGTGTTTCGCCTGTGGGCTTCGGGCAACGAGTGGAACACCCAGGCTGAAGTCGAGCGGCAGGTCGAGCTCCATCGGCGTCACGACATCCCCGTCGGCAACGTCGTGGTCGAGGCCTGGAGCGACGAGTCGACCTTCACCATCTTCCGCGACGCCCAGTACCGGGTGCGCGGCGACGGCGGCCCGCTACGCCTGGCGGACTTCAGCTTCCCGCCCGATGGCGCTTGGCCCGACCCCAAGGCGATGACTGATCGGCTCCATGCCGCCGGGATCCGGCTGCACCTCTGGCAGATCCCTTTGCTGAAGATGCGCCCCCACCCCAGCGGACAGCTCAAAGCCGACGCGGCAGCGGCACTGCGCCAAGATTTGCTGATTCAGGAAACGGCTCCCGACGGCAGCTTGCGCCCTTACCGCAATCGCGGTTGGTGGTTCCCGCTGGCGTTGATGCCGGATTTGACCGACCAACGAGCCGCTGGTTGGTGGACCGACAAGCGGCGTTATTTAGTCGAAGAGATCGGCATCGACGGCTTCAAGACCGATGGCGGCGAGCACGCCTGGGGGTCTGACCTGGTTTATCTTGACGGTCGCCGGGGCGATGAGGCCAACAATCAGTTCCCAGTGGCCTATGCGGCTGCCTATGGCCGGCTCCTGGAATCATGCGGCAAAGCGCCAGTGACATTCAGTCGGGCGGGCTTCACCGGTTCCCAGGCCCATGGCGCCTTCTGGGCCGGTGATGAGAACTCCACTTGGGAGGCATTTCGCTGGTCGATGATCGCTGGCCTCAACGCCGCCGCCTGTGGCATCGTCTATTGGGGCTGGGACATCGCCGGCTTCT
>JAITVZ010000003.1 GCA_031285505.1 Propionibacteriaceae bacterium | reverse complement strand
AGTTGGGCATCACCATGCCAGACGCCACAACCACCGGGTTATCACCGATTTCACCCCGAATGATCCCTGACTTTGCTTGCGACTTGACACTTGAAGTGCTACTCGTCAAAAATAACCATTAACTCATGCAGTTGTCTAGACCTGATATATAATAACAGGACTAGTGCTGCCCAACCAACTCGTCGAGGAGACTACAGATGGCATCTTCGCCACAATCCAAGGCCAAGTCGGGAGGCGGACCCCTGGCCGCTCTTCAGCGCATCGGCCGTTCCCTGATGCTGCCGATTGCCGCTTTGCCCGCCGCTGGCATCCTGATGCGCTTCGGCGCCGCCGACATGCTCGGTAAGGATGGCCTCGGCCAGTACGCCGCGTGGCTGAACCCGGTGGCTGATGTTCTGGCCGCCGCCGGCAACGCCCTGTTCAACAACTTGGCCCTGTTGTTCGCTTTGGGTGTGGCCATCGGCTTCGCCAAGAAGTCTGAGGGTGCCACCGCCTTGTCAGCCTTCGTCGGCTACATGGTCTTCCAGGGCGTCGGCAATGCCGTCTTGCCTTACCTGCCCTACCTGCACGTCGACGAGGGCGAAGTCCCGGTGATGAACTATGGCGTGCTCGGCGGCATCATCATGGGTGTGACCGCGGCCATCCTCTATGACCGCTTCTACCGCACCAAGCTGCCGACCTTCCTGGCCTTCTTCGGCGGTCGTCGCTTCGTGCCGATGGTCACCGCCGCGGCCGCAGTCGTCATCGGTGTAGTGTTGGCCCTGATCTACCCCTTCTTCGACAACGTTCTGACCGGCTTCTCCGACTGGATCGTCCACAATGGCGTCGTCGGCGCCTTCGTCTATGGTGTGGCCAACCGCTTGCTCATCCCCTTCGGTTTGCACCACATCCTCAACTCGATCCCCTGGTTCATCGTTGGTGAGTACACCAACCCGAGCACTGGCGCGGTCGTCAATGGCGATATCGCTCGCTTCCTCAATGGCGATCCGACCGCTGGCACCTTCATGACCGGTTTCTTCCCGATCCTGATGTTCGCTCTGCCGGCTGCCGCCATCGCCATGTGGCACGCGGCCAAACCTGCCAATCGCAAGGCCGTCGGTGGTGTGATGATCTCGGTCGCTTTGACTGCCTTCCTCACCGGCATCACCGAGCCGATCGAGTTCTCGTTCGTCTATGTGGCCTTCCCGCTCTATGTCGTCCACGCCATTTTGACCGGTTCGTCGCTGGCCTTGTGCAACGCCCTCGGTTTGCGCGACGGCTTCTCGTTCTCGGCTGGTGGCACCGACCTGCTGCTCAACTGGCGCCTGGCTGAAGGTCCGCAGTGGATCGTGCTGATCGGCATCGGTTACGCCATCATTTACTACGTCCTCTTCCGCCTCCTGATCAAGGCCTTCAACATGAAGACCCCGGGTCGCGAAGATGGCGGCGACGATGGTTCGAGCGCTGTGTCGTCAATCATCGACCAGGACGTGACTCCGAGCAAGGCTGACGCCAAGGCCGCTGACGCCATTGCGGCTCCGGCCCGGGCCGCCACCGCCTGACCGCCCACTCGGATCAATTGATTGATGGTGGCCCTCACTGGAATCCTCCGGTGGGGGCCATTGTCATTCTCGGGCCAAGGGCAACACCGTTTGGACCCTTGGCCTCTCGACCACTTGACCCTTGGGATCTCAATCGGTCCCAAGCCCAGCTCTGCCCCCATCCAGCCAGCGGCATCAACCAGAATTCACCTGGTTGAACAGCCAGCTAGGCTTATAAACACCAGCCCAAAGGAGTAAAACATGGAACGATCTGTTGTCGTCGCCGCCAGCGAGGGTTTGCACGCTCGCCCCGCCGCCGTTTTCGTCAAGGCCGCTGCAGCCGCCAAATCCCCAGTCAAGGTCGGCCTGGCCGGCGCTGACAAACGTGTCTCAGCCACCTCGATCCTGGCCGTCATGGGCCTGGGTGTCGAGTCTGGTTCGACCGTCGTCTTGGAGTCGGATGACAGCGCTGCCTTGGACACCTTGGAGAAGATCCTGACGGATTCAAGCCTCTGAGGCCAGGCCTCACTTTGGGGCTTATGCCTTCGAAGTCGACATCGGCCCGCACCCCGATCGGGGAGTGGGCCGATGTTTATCCGCTGGCCGAATTCGGGCTGCGGTGGTGCATTATCCACAGGGGTGATTGCTCGGCCTGGTCGACCAGCTTCAAGACGTCCCCGCCAACCGGTTCAGTCGGCGATGCTCAGCCCTTGCCGCCATCAGCCACATCGAAGTGGACGATCTGCCCTTCGTGAACCGCCGATGCCAGCACAGCTCGGGCGCGGGGCCTTCGACGCTGGTCTGGGTCAGGCGGTGCAAGAGCCGGGCGCTAAAAGCCGGATCGAAGTCCTTCACCAGGGCATCCTCAGATTATCCGTGATCTGCCCACGAGAGCCCATATCGATCTTGCCATCCTTCACGACAAGCAAGGCTGACTCCCCAAGGGCTACGCGTGCAAACTATCGGAGGCACCAACCCCCACGAGCTCAAAGAAGCCGCGGCAGGGCGCCTGGAGACCTTGTGTCGGTGAGCTTCGGTAGGCTTGAGCGGTCAGGACACGAGAGGACGTACAAGGTGACCGAGGGCGAGGCGCGAGAGGCGGCACATGCGCTGGTCCCGCTTGCGCAGGTTCCGCTGTCGGCTTCGGAGTTGGAGTCGTACTTGGGGTCGGCGGCTGACATGTTACGAGGGCTGGTCGATCAGGCGGACTTCAAGGCGTTCATCTTTCCGTTGATGTTCTTCAAGCGGATCAGCGATGTGTATCTGGAGGAGTACACCGCAGCGCTGGCGGCCTCGGGCGAGGATCATGAGTTCGCCGCTTTTGTGGAGAATCATCGCTTCGTTATCCCAGATGGGTGTTTGTGGGATGATGTCCGTGCTCGGACGAGCAATGTGGGGCAGGCGCTCGTCACGGCTTTTCGCGGGATTGAGAAGGCCAATCCAGATGCGCTTTACGGCATTTTCGGCAACGCTCCGTGGACGAATAAGCAGCAGCTTCCTGATGCGAAACTGCTCACTTTGATCGAGCATTTCTCGTCGCGGTCACTGGCGAGTTCGGTGGTGCCGCCCGATGTGTTCGGTGCGGCTTACGAGTATCTGATTAAGCGTTTCGCTGACCAGTCCAATAAGAAAGCGGGCGAGTATTACACCCCGCGGCCAGTTGTGGCTTTAATGGTCAATATCTTAGATCCGAAGGAGTCGGAGTACGTCTATGATCCGGCTTGCGGCACCGGAGGAATGCTGATCGAGGTCATTGAGCATGTCAAAGCCGCAGGCGGACGGCCACAGTTGTTGTGGGGAAAGCTGTACGGCCAGGAGAAAGTACTCACCACTTCGGGTATCGCCCGGATGAACCTGCTTCTGCACGGCGTCGAGGATTTCGAGGTCATCAGGGGTGACACCCTGCGCGATCCGGCGTTTTATGATCGTGACCGGCTGGCCCGGTTTGATTGCGTCATCGCTAATCCGCCGTTCTCGCTGAAGAAATGGGGTGAGGTCGAGTGGTCGTCTGATCCTTGGGGACGCAATAAGCTCGGTGGTGTTCCCCCAGCCAGCTACGCCGACTGGGCGTGGGTTCAGCACATGGTCACCTCAGCTGATCCGGTCACCGGACGGGTCGCCGTTGTGCTTCCGCAAGGCGCGCTGTTTCGCGGCGGTAAGGAGAAAGCCATCCGCGAGCACATTCTGAAATCTGATCTGATCGAAGCGGTTATCGGCCTGGCCCCGAATCTGTTCTATGGCACTGGTCTAGCTGCCTGCATCATGGTGCTGCGCTGCCGGAAACCCGCCGAGCGCAGAGACAAGGTATTGATGGTCAACGCCGAGACGCTATTCCGCAAAGGACGCAACCAGAACACCCTCGAACCCGAACACGCCGCTGCCATCCTTGATGCCTATATCGCTTTCGCAGACGATCCTGGTTTCGCCCATGTCGCTGATACCGCCGAGATCACAGCCAACGACTACAACCTCAACATTCCGCTCTATGTCGCTCCGAAACAGGGCAGCGAAAAGCTCACCTTGGAGCAGGCATTGGCTAATCTCGCTGACGCCCGACTGCAAGCCCAAGCAACTCGCGCCGCCCTGGAAACCGAACTGGCGAAGTGGGGGCTGTGAGATGGCGGCCAAGACAACCAAGATCACCCAGCACGAGCTGGAGTCCTACTTGTGGGGCGCGGCGGTCACCCTGCGGGGCCTGATCGACGCGGGCGACTATAAGCAGTTCATCTTCCCACTGCTGTTCCTCAAACGCCTGTCCGACGTCTACGACGAAGAACATGCCGCAGCGCTTGAAGTCTTCGGTGACGAAGTCTTGGCTGACCTGCCCGAAAACCATCGCTTCGCCATCCCAGCCGGGGCGCAATGGCGCGATATCCGCAACACCGCCACCAATGTCGGCACCGCCATCCTGCGGGCGATGCGCGCCATTGAAGCCGCCAACCCAGACACCTTGAACGGAGTCTTCGGCGACGGTGATTGGGGCAACAAGGATTTCCTGCCGGATGCCACCCTGCGCGACCTGGTGGAGCACTTTTCCAGTCGCACGCTGTCGGTCGCCAACTTGCCCGAGGACGAACTTGGCCAAGGCTACGAATACCTGATCAAGAAGTTCGCCGACGACTCCGGCCACACCGCTCAAGAGTTCTACACCAACCGCACCCTGGTTCGGCTGATGACGCTGATGCTCCGCCCTGCGCCGGGTGAGTCTGTCTACGACCCGACCTGCGGCACTGGCGGAATGCTGATCTCCTGCGCCGCCGAAGTCAAAGCCCAGGGCCAAGAGTGGCGCAGTCTCAAGCTTTACGGCCAAGAACTCAACTACGGAACCTCGGCCATCGCCCGGATGAACCTCTTTCTCCACGGCATCGAGGACGGCCAGATCGTCCACGGAGACACTCTGCTCGCCCCGGCTTTCACCGATGATTCCGGAAGATTGCGCCGCTTCGACGTGGTGCTCGCCAACCCGCCGTACTCCATCAAAGCCTGGAACCGCGCCGTGTTCGCGGGGGACCCCTACGGCAGAAACCTCTGGGGCACCCCGCCGCAAGGCCGCGCTGACTACGCTTTCTTCCAGCACATCGCCGCCTCGCTTGATCCGCAAACCGGCCGTGCCGCCATCCTCTTCCCGCATGGCGTCTTGTTCCGCCGTGAGGAAGCCGCCATGCGCCAAAAGCTCATCGAATCCGACCTGCTCGAATCAGTGATCGGACTCGGCGCGGGCCTGTTCTACAACTCCCCGATGGAAGCCGTCGTTGTCACCTTGCGCACCAACAAGGCACCTCGCCAGGCCGGACGAGTCTTGTTCATCAACGCCGTGAACGAGGTTGCCCGCGAGCAGGCTCAGTCGTTCCTGCTCGAACGCCACCAGCAACGCATCCTGTCCGTGTACCGTGCTTGGGTAGACGAACCTGGCTTTGCCCGAGTCGCCGCGCTGGACGACATCGCTGCCAACAACTTCAGTCTGGCCCTACCGCTGTACGTCAAGTCCGCTGAGACAACTAAGACGGACGCCGCGTCCGTCAGTGAAGCTGTCACGGCCTGGCGACAAGCATCCAAGGCCGCCGAACAAGCCATCAGCGACCTGCTCGCACTACTGCGCGAGGAGGCACAATGAGTAAGATGATCGACCCAGTTCCCAGTGACGGCATCCCTGATGACAAAGCTGGGCTGTTCGCCTATCTGAGGCAGGTGATTGAGCAGGCACGCCAAGTCGCCGCCACACAGGCCAACGCTACCCTGACGATGCGCAACTGGCTCATCGGACGTGCCATCAACACCAACATCTTGCGTCAATCCCGCGCTGACTACGGTAAACAGATTGTTGCCACGCTGGCGCAACAATTGACCAAGAGCTTCGGACCAGGCTTCACCGTGCCGAGCATCAGCCGGATGAGGGCTTTCGCTCGGTTCTACCCAGACCATGAGATTGTTGCCACGCTGGGGCAACAATTGAGTTGGAGCCACATCCGCGAGCTGCTGCCACTTGAGTCCGAGCCAGCCCGCTCTTTCTACGCTCAAGAGGTGGTGGGCAAGCATCTCGGAGTCCGCGACCTGCGCCAGGCCATCGCCCGCAAAGCCTACGAGCGTCGCGAGGTCGCCAACTCCCAAATCCCCGAAGGTTCAGTCTTCCCGCAGGACACTTTCACTGATCCGATGATCCTCGATCTGCTTGGTCTGCACGACGGCTATCTTGAGAAAGACCTTGAAGCGGCCATCCTGCGCGATCTGCGGGTCTTCCTGATGGAAGTCGGCAACGGGTTCACCTTCGTCGCCAGCCAGAAGCGAATGCCGGTCAGCGACGAGACCGAATACCGACTCGACCTGCTGTTTTACAGCCGTCCCCTGCGCAGACTCGTAGCCGTCGAATTGAAACTGGGACGTTTCAAGCCCGCCTACAAAGGCCAGATGGAAGCCTACCTGGCCTGGCTTGACCGTTACGACCGACAAGTTGGCGAAGAAGCACCCATCGGACTGATCCTCTGCTCCCAAGCTGACCGCGAAGAAATCGAACTGCTCGGCCTGCACAAAGACCGCATCGCGGTCGCCGAATACTGGACACTGCTGCCACCCAAAGCCGAACTCGAAGCCAAACTCCGCCAGATCGTCAAAGACGCCCAGGAACGTCTCACCCGCCGAGGAATTACCGCACAGATCAACGAGGGCGAGGAGGATGGCGTATGAGCTTGAATCTCGACAAGAGCACCTGGCGACGGGTGCGTCTCGGAGATGTCGTCCAGAACTGTAACGAGACGATCAAAGACCCGGTGGCGATCCTGGCGAGAAAGCCAAACAGGTCGAGACTGCTATCTGCGAACGCCTGGCCCGCCATGCCCACGAGCCAGTGTTCATCTCACTGGGTAAACGCCTGACCGAACTGCGTGATCGCTACTCCCATGGGATGCAAGCCTCCCTGGACTTCCTCAAAGACCTGCTCCAGCTAGCCCGTGACACCGTAGCCGCCGAAAAGCAAGCCGAAGAAGTCCCCCCAGAAGAGAAAGGCAAAGCCGCCCTAACCGAGCTGTTCGAATCCATCAAAGACTCCGAAACCCCCATCATGGTTGAACGCTTGGTAAACGAAATCGACTCAGTAGTCCGTGCCATCCGCTTCTCCGGCTGGCAAGACACCCGAGAAGGCGACCGTGAAGTCCGCCAAGCTCTACGGAAAATTCTCTACGTCAAATTTCAAATCCGAGACGAGGACATCTATAGCAAGGCCTACGCCTACATTCGCGAGTATTACTGAACTTGATATGGAAGTGACCGGCCCCATCCTGAAAGAGCAGGAAGGAGCGTCGATCAGGCGGATCGCAAAATGGGCTGTGTCGACTTTGAGGACAGTGCCTTGTTGTGTCTGAGCCGCCCGAGAATTCTGGTCGTTATCGGATGGCTGTTTATGGTTGGTCATGGCCTTGGCTGAGGTGATGTAGGCAAGCGTGGAGTGGGGTGTTGTCGGATGCATCACACCTCGAAGTTGGTGGAATCAACAAACTAATGCATTCTCAATTGTGAAGAGCCGGATAAGGCCTCATCTTTGGGGCTTGTGGCCCAATGTCGACAACGGCCCGCCCCACATTGAAGAGCGGGCCGTTGTCTCTGCCAGCTTCAAATCGCCGCCGCCAACCGGCTCAGTCCGCGATGCTTAGCCCTTGCCCGTCATCAGCGACATCGAAGCGGACGACCTGCCCTTCGTGGACCGCCGATGCCAAAACGGCCCGGGCCAGCGGGTCTTCGACGCTGGTCTGGATCAGGCGGCGCAAGGGGCGAGCCCCGTAAGCCGGATCGAAGCCATGATCGCCCAGCCAGGCCTTGGCGGCTTCGGTCAACTCGACGCTGATTCGGCGATCAGCCATCCGGGCGTTCAACCGACCAAGGGAGATGTCGACGATCTGGGCCAGATCTTCGTGGGTCAGCGGCTCGAACATGACGATGTCGTCCAGCCGGTTGAGGAATTCCGGCTTGAAGATCATCCGCACCGCCGTCATCACCGATTCGCGCTGCTCCTCGAAGTCGAGGGTCAGATCGGTCATGAATTGTGAACCAATGTTGCTGGTCATGATCAAGATGGTGTTGCGGAAATCGACCGTCCGGCCCTGGCCATCAGTCAGGCGACCATCGTCCAACACCTGCAGCAGAATATTGAAGACCTCGGGATGAGCCTTCTCCACTTCGTCGAGCAGAATCACCGAATAAGGCCGACGCCGCACCGCCTCGGTCAACTGGCCGCCCTCTTCGTAGCCGACGTAGCCCGGAGGGGCGCCGACCAAGCGTGAGACAGCGAACTTCTCCGAGTACTCGCTCATGTCGATCCGGATCATCGCCTGCTCGTCATCGAAGAGGAACTCGGCCAGAGCCTTGGCCAGTTCGGTCTTGCCGACACCGGTTGGCCCCAGGAAGAGGAAAGAGCCGGTCGGCCGATTGGGGTCGGAGATGCCCGCCCGGGCCCGGCGCACCGCGTCGGAGACCGCTTTGACCGCCTGGTGCTGGCCAATCAGGCGAGCGCCGATGCCCTTCTCCATGTCGAGCAGCTTCTCCGACTCGCCTTGGAGCATCTTGCCCACCGGAATGCCGGTCCAAGCCGACACCACCTCGGCGATGTCGGAGGCGTCGACCTCTTCAGAGACCATGGTGTTGGCTCGCTCAGCGGCCGCCGCCTGGGCTAAGCGCTCTTCCAGCTTCGGCAGCTCGGAGTAGAGCAGCTCGGAGGCGCGGGTCAGATCGCCTTCACGCTGGGCCCGATCCGCTTCCGAGCGGACCTTGTCAATGATGCCCTTGATATCACCGACCTCGTTCAGGCCGGCCTTTTCGGCTTCCCATTTGGCCTCAAGGGTGCGCAAGCGTTCCTGCTGATCGGCCAGCTCGACTTGGAGGCGGGCCAAGCGTTCCTTGGCTGAGGCGTCGTCCTCTTTTTCTAAGGCGAATTGCTCCATGGTCATCCGGTCGACCAGGCGGCGCAGCTCATCGATCTCCTCCGGTGAGGAGTCGATCTCCATCCGCAGTCGTGAAGCGGCCTCGTCGATCAAGTCGATCGCTTTGTCCGGCAGTTGCCGTGAGGTGATGTAGCGGTTGGACAGGGAAGCTGCCGCCACTAGGGCCGAATCGGTGATCCGCACCTTGTGGTGAGCCTCATAGCGCTCGCGCAGCCCGCGGAGGATGGCGATGGTGTCTTCAACACTCGGCTCGCCGACGAAGACCTGCTGGAAGCGTCGCTCTAAAGCCGGGTCCTTCTCGATGTGCTCGCGGTATTCATCCAAGGTGGTGGCGCCGATCATTCGCAGCTCACCACGAGCCAGCATCGGCTTGATCATGTTGCCGGCGTCCATTGCCGAATCACCGGTCGCCCCGGCGCCGACCAGGGTGTGTAGCTCATCGATGAAGGTGATGACCTGCCCTTCGGCGTCGCGGATCTCGGCTAGCACTGCCTTGAAACGTTCCTCAAACTCGCCACGGTACTTGGCGCCGGCGACCATCGAGGCCAAGTCAAGCGACACCAGGCGACGCCCGCGCAGTGAGTCGGGCACATCACCGGCGACGATCCGCTGAGCCAGGCCATCGACCACGGCGGTCTTGCCAACCCCCGGCTCACCGATCAGCACGGGGTTGTTCTTGGTGCGTCTGGCCAGCACCTGGATGACCCGGCGAATCTCCTGGTCACGACCGATCACCGGGTCGAGCTTGCCGTCACGGGCTCGCTCGGTCAGGTCGATCGAATACTTGGCCAAGGCCGATTCACCACCTTCCGATTCGGCTGAGGTGACGCGTTTGCCGCCTCGGCCATCGTTGAAGGCTTTGATCAGTTTGGCCTGAGTCAGGCCGTGGTCCTTGAGTAGTTTTTGAACGTCGGAGGGCACGCCGGCCAGACCGATCAGCAGGTGTTCGGTGGCGACGAATTGATCACCCATCTTCTGGGCCTGGGTCTCGGCCTCGGCCAGCACTCTGGCCATCGCCCCTGACAGGGTGGGCTGGGCGACCGATGAGCCGGAGGCGGAGGGCAATTGTTTGATCAGTTGCTCGGCGGTGTTGGCGATTTGCTCAGGATCGACGCCGAGGTTGGCCATCAGCGGGCCGACGGTGTTGTCCGGGATCTGCAGCAGAGCCGCCAGCAGATGCACCGGCTCGACAGCCGGGTTGGCCTTGGTCAATGCCAACCGGACGGCGCCGGTGTAGGCGTCACGGCTCATGGCAGTCAGTTTTTCAGTGTCCATGGGGATGGGTCACTCCTTCAATACAGATGGGGGACGCTCGCCTTCGAGGATCGGCGCCGATTGCTCTGATTCTCAAAGTTGAGCGTATCTGACTCAAGTTTAGACAAAGCCGGCCAAAAAGGCCAACTGGCAGCGTCTGACAGCGCTGACCAATCGCCGGAATGACTAGCTGAAATGACCGGTGACGGGCTACTGTTGACCCATGCCCCCGACCACGACGCCGCGACCGCGAGCCATGACCTGGTTGTGGGGGCCGGCCTTCGTCGCCTCGGTGGCCTACGTCGATCCCGGCAATGTCGCGGCCAATCTGACCTCGGGTTCACAGTTCGGTTATCGCCTGGTCTGGGTGCTGGTGGCCGCCAATCTGGTGGCGATGCTGGTTCAATACCTGTCGGCCAAGTTGGGGTTGGTCACCGGGCGTAGCTTGCCCGAATTGCTCGGCGCCCGCTTGCGCCGCTGGCCGCGCTGGTTGTTCTTGGCCCAGGCTGAGATCGTCGCCATCGCCACCGATCTGGCTGAGGTCATCGGTGGGGCCTTGGCCTTGAAGATTCTGTTTGACCTGCCGCTGGTCATCGGCGGCATCATCGTCGGCCTGGTGTCGCTGGGGCTGCTGCTGGTCCAATCAGCCCGCGGCGAGAAGACCTTCGAGCATGTCATCATTGCTTTGCTGATCATCATCGCTGTCGGTTTCGTCGCCGGTCTGTTTGTCGTCCATGTCGATTGGTTGGCCGCCGCCGATGGCTTGATCCCCTCCTTCGATGGTCGTCAATCGGTGCTGTTGGCCGCCTCGATGCTCGGGGCGACGGTCATGCCCCACGCCATCTATGCCCACTCAGCCTTGGAGATCGACCGCCACGGGCAGGTGCCTGACAACCAGGTGCGCTCGATTCTTAAGGGCACCAGACTGGAAACAGCCGTCGCCATGGTTTTCGCTGGCGCGGTCAACATCGCCATGCTGGTGCTGGCAGCCGCCGCTTTGCCCGGGGTGGCTGGCACCGACTCGATCATCGGCGCCCATAACGCCATCGCCGACCAGCTGGGCCCGGCGGTGGGGGTGCTCTTCGCCATCGGTTTGCTGGCTTCGGGCCTGGCGTCGACCTCGGTTGGGGCCTATGCCGGTGTGACCATCATCGAGGGTTTGGTGCGCGTCAAGGTGCCGATCGTGGTGATGCGCCTGATCACCCTGGTGCCGGCGCTGGTCATCTTGGGGGTCGGAGTCGATCCGACCTGGGCTTTGGTCATCTCTCAAGTCGTGCTGTCGGTCGGCATTCCCTTCGCCCTGATCCCCTTGGTCTGGCTGGGACGTGATCGCTTAATGCGGCAATTCCGTAATTCGATGTCAGTTCAAGTCATCGCCTGGCTGGCCATCGGCGGCATCATCGCCTTGAATCTGGCTCTGATCTGGCTGACCGTCAGCGGTTGAGTCGCCCGGCCCCAAACTGCCTGTGGATGGCTTGGTGATATTGACGCTCGCAGATCTCATTATTGGACGCGGTGAGTCTTTTCACTGCTTGTTGCTCCAACCAAGAAGACTTGTGCCGCGAGCCCAGCAGGACCCGCGGCACAAAAACAGACTGTCTAAAAGGTTCTGCCGATAGGTCATTACCGGTGATGATCCCAGGAACCAATCTGGACCGCGTTATCGTCGGTCGACGGGCATCCAGCTCGCCTTCCTCCTCCGCTTTGCCAGATCGGCCCCTAGGCCCATCACCTAATCCGAAGCACCTATCGGCAGAACCTCTAAGCCTTTAGTCGATCAGCTAGTCAATCGATCATTCGTTGAAATCATCGGGGTCGATCGACTGGCGCTGGTTGGTGTCGAGCGCGTTGATGGCGGTCATCTCGGCCGGAGTCAGCTCGAAGTCGAAGATATTGAAATCCTCGTCCATGTGCGCCCTTGAGGAAGCCTTGGGGATGACGACGTTGCCGGTTTGGATGTGCCAGCGCAGGGCCACCTGGGTGGGTGTCTTCTCATGGGCGATGGCGGCGGCGGTGATCGCCGGGTAATCTGCCATCGAATACTTGCCCTGGCCGAGCGGCGCCCAAGCCTCGGTGGTGATGTCGTGGTCATCGTGGAACTTGCGCAACTCAACCTGCTGGAACAGCGGGTGCAGCTCGACCTGGTTGACAGCCGGCACGACGCCGGTCTCCTCGATGATCCGCTGTAGATGCGGCACCTTGAAGTTGGACACGCCGATTGACTTGGTCAAGCCTTCCGACTTGAACTGGATCAGTTGGTTCCAAGCGCCGACGTATTTGTCGAGGGCGGGCATCGGCCAGTGGATCAGATAGAGGTCGACGTAATCAATGCCCAGGGCGCCGAGACTGCGCTCATAGGCAGCCCGGACTTGGTCGGACTTCTGAGCGTCATTCCACAGCTTGGTGGTGACGAACAGGTCCTCGCGCGGAATGCCTGAGGCGCGGATGGCCGCGCCGACCTCGGCCTCATTTCCGTAGACAGTGGCGGTGTCGATGTGGCGGAAGCCGGCGGCCAGAGCCTCTTCGACGATGCCTTGAGTCAGCTCGGGATCGATCTTGAAAGTGCCGAAGCCGAGCTGGGGGATTGTGTTGCCCTGATTGAGGGTGAGAAATGGAACAGACATAGTTGACACTCTAGTCCGATTGCCCCAAAAATGCCCGCTGGCAAGGGGTGGACCCCGGCATCGCAGGGGGCCCATCGTCGATGCCGCCATCAACCGGTAATGTCCCGCACCGTTGGTTCGTTGCGTTGAGAATTGGGGTCAGGTGTGGTGGATCACAAGGTGGAGAAAGGAGTGATAGTGGATCTATCGCGACTGACGACAACGCGGCGAGGCGCCGCAGATGGCTCAAATTCAGCAACGAACTAACGGCACTGGACACTAGACATAGGGTGGCCCCGGCATGGCGGTGGGCTAGCCGATCTGGTCAGAGCGGACCGGTTAGAATTGGCGCATGAATCTTGGTGTCTTTGGAGCGTCCGGTCAGGTCGGCGCCGTCATGCGGGCGATCCTGGCGGATCGCCGTTTTCCAGTCGATCAGATCCGCTTTTTCGCCTCGGCCCGCTCGGCTGGCAAGACCTTGCCCTGGGCTGCTGGTGAAGTGGTGATCGAGGACACCGCCACAGCTGATTTCTCCGGGCTCGATCTGGCCGTGTTCTCGGCCGGCGGGGCGATGTCGAAGCAGTATGCGCCTTTGGTGGCCGCCGCCGGTGCGGTGGTGGTCGACAACTCATCGGCTTGGCGCTCCAACCCCGACGTGCCCCTGGTGGTGGCCGAGGTCAACCCGGAAGACATCGCCAACCGTCCCCTGGGCATCATCGCCAACCCCAACTGCTCGACGATGGCGATCATGCCGGTGCTGGCGCCACTGCACCGCCGGGCCGGCTTGAAGCGTTTGACTGTCACCACCTTCCAGGCGGTTTCCGGCTCAGGAGTGGCCGGAGTGGCCACTTTGGCTGATCAGACGACGTCTTTGACCGATCCGGCGGGGCTGGCTTTCGATGGACAGTATCTGGCCGATGCCGACCTGGGGCCATATGTCGCCCCGATCGCCTTCAACGTCATTCCACTGGCTGGCAGCTTGGTCGACAATGGCGATTTCGAAACCGACGAGGAGATCAAACTGCGGTCCGAGCCGCGCAAGATCCTCCACGCCCCCGATCTTGAGGTTTCGGCGACCTGCGTGCGGGTGCCGGTCTTCACTGGGCATTCTCTGGCGATCAATGCCGAGTTCGACCGGCCGATCTCAACCACCATGGCGACTGAGCTGTTGTCCCAGGCTCCGGGGGTGTCGCTGGTCGATGTGCCGACGCCCCGCTTGGCCGCCGGTCAAGATCCGGCGTTGGTTGGTCGGATCCGGGTCGATCAGACTGTGGCCGATGGTCGAGGCTTGGTCTTGTTCGTCTCGAATGACAACCTGCGTAAGGGCGCCGCGCTCAATGCGGTGCAGCTGCTGGAATTGGTCAGCCAATCGTGACTGGTCCCAGCGCGGCCCCGGCCAGCTCGCCGGACATTCGACTGGCAATGGCCAGGGCAGTTGGCGACGACCGAAACGGGCGGTTGGCGATTGTCGGCGTCGGCGCCATGGGCGGATCGATTGTCAGTGGGCTGATCGCCAGCGGTTGGCCGGCCGATCGACTGATCGCCATCGACAGTGATGGTGCCCGGCTGGAGCAGCTGGGCAAGCAATTTGGCGTCGCCGCCAGCCCGGTGGTTGGCGACGCGCTCGGCGCTGAAGCGATCATCCTGGCAGTCAAACCCCATCAGATCGAAGCTGCCATCGCCGAGTTGGGCCTGGCCTTGGCGGGCCAACCCCGGCAGGCAGCAGCACCGACGGCCTGTACACCGCGATTGTTGATGTCGATCGCCGCTGGGGTCGAGTTGGGCAGTCTCGACCAACTTGTCAGGAAACACTGGCCAGGAGTCACGGTCGGCGCGGAGCCAGACCAGGCCGGACAGTCCCAAACGAACCCGGCAACAGGGGACTGCGCAACAGGGGACTGCGTGGTCCCGGATCCCGACCAGACCGGTCAGGCTCCGGCTGGCGAGGCGTCAGGCCAATCAGCTATTGCTGGGAACAAAGCAGCCATGCAGCTGATCCGGATCATGCCCAATGTCGCCGCCAGTGTCAGGCAATCGATGACGGCTGTCTGCGCCAGCAGCGCCGGTCGAGAATATGCCCAGGTGGACGGTGTGACCATGGCCAAGCGGGTGTTCAGCGCCGTCGGCCAAGTGGCAGTCATCGACGAATCCCAAATGGACGCCTTCACCGCCCTGGCGGGCTCAGGGCCGGCGGCGGTGCTCTACCTGGCCGAGGCGATGATCGACGCCGGTGTTCTCGGTGGTCTGCCAAGGTCGCTGGCCGCCACCCTGGTCGATCAGACCCTCTTCGGCACTGCCAGTCTGTGGCATCTTTCTGATGATCACCCGACCTTGATCAAGGAGCGCGTCACCTCGCCCGGCGGCACGACCATTGCCGGCCTGGCCGCCCTGGAGGAGCATGGCGTCAAGGCCGGGGTGGTGGCCGGCGTCGAGGCGGCCCGGCGCCGTTCGAGCGCCCTGCGGCGGGCCTCACAAGCTTGATCAACCCGGCCTGGTCATGGCCTGATTCGGAGGCGCCAGAAAGCTCGCGGCGCCGTTTCGATGCTGAGAACCATGTCAACGATGGTCTAACAGAGCCATCATCGCTTCCGTAGGTCTTGTTTGATCCGGGGTCAGTCCCTGGAGCGGCGGCTGGGGGCGGTCGAGCAGCAGCACGGTTGTGGGATGGTGTAGTCCCCGCAGCATCGGTCGATTGTTTGGAGCGACTGCCCCAAGCGGGGTAAACTGGTCGGCGGTCGATTGGTTCGACCAATTCTTGTTGCCAAGTGCTTCGGCCCTGGCATGGATCAACTGGGGCTTTGCCCTTGAAGGAGAGACGAACTGTGGGTTCTGTCATCAAGAAGCGTCGCAAGCGTATGGCCAAGAAGAAGCACCGCAAACTGCTGAAGAAGACTCGCATCCAGCGACGTCGCGCTGGTCGCTAAGCGGCTTCCTGCCGACCGGCTGGCCAAACGGAGGGACACTCGATGACGATCGTTCACCTGATGCGGCATGGTCAGGTCGACAACCCCAAAGGTGTGCTCTATGAGCGCTTGCCGGGCTTCCATCTGTCGGAGCTCGGGCTGGCGATGGTCGAGATGACCAGTCAATTCATGGTTGATCGTCCGCTGGCGCACTTGCGTTGCTCTCCTTTGGAGCGGACTCGCGAATCGATGGCCCCGACCGCTGCCCTCTTCCCCGAGTTGCCAGTCCAACTGGACGATGCGGTGATCGAAGCTGGCAATGTCTTCGCTGGGCAGGTGATGGGTTCAACTGGCGCCGCCGCCAAACAGCCGAAGAACTGGCGTTACTTGATCAACCCCTTCCGTCCCAGTTGGGGCGAGGCCTATCGGGCCATCGCTGATCGTATGGCCGCGGCCGTTCGCCAAGCCGCCGCTGCAGCTGCTGGTGGTGAAGCCTTGATTGTCTCTCATCAGCTGCCGATCTGGGTGACCCGCTTGGCCAGTGAGGGCCGGCATCTCTGGCACGATCCGCGCAGGCGACAGTGCACTTTGGCGTCAGTCACCACTTTCGTCGTTGAGGATGACCGCATCATTTGGCGTGATTATGTTGAGCCGGCCAGGTCTTTGCTGCCTGATGCCGGTAGGGTCGGTTTCTGAAGACGCCAGTGATTTCGGTCTGATAGATGATCCCGTTTAGTTTGCCGTCGCCTGTGTAATAGGATGCTGCCATCTATTCGGGGACATTGCAGTCGAGAGGCAGGAAATGGCAGCCAAAACAGCTAGTGGCCCGCTCGAATTGAAGCGCCGTCGTCGCCGCACCGGCATCATCGTCGGCATCGTCGCCTTGGCCATCATCGCTGGTCTGAGCGCCTTCGCCATCTGGCACGGCATCGCCGGTCAGGACGATGGTCGCTCCGACATCAAAACTCGCACCGCCAAGGTCGAGCGCACTTCATTGGTGGCTGGTTTCAAGCTGTCGGGCACCCTTGGCTATGGCGACCCGGTGACATTGGGCGGTGGCGGCGGGGTGGTCACCAAGTTGCCGGAGGTCGGACAAACCATCCCGGCTGGTGGCGTGGTGATGGAGGTCGAAGGGGCGCCAGTCTTCATCCTGCAAGCCGCCATCCCTCTGTGGCGCAACATCGGCCCGGGCACAGTCGGCGTCGATGTCGCCATGGCCCGCGACGCTCTGATCAGCTTGGGCATCAATGCCGGCGAGGCAGGCAATCAGACCTATGACCAAGCCTTGAGCAACGGCATTGCCACTCTCTATGCCAACGCCGGCTATCAATCGCTGCCGCTGACCAGTGAGCAGCAACAGAACGCCAAAGCTGCCCAAGAGGCCTTGACCAGCGCCCAGAACGTTCTTAGCGACGCAAAGGCTACCCTGGCCAACGCCTCGAAGAGCACTGCCACCAAATCGCAGCTGATCCAAGCCGATGCGGCGGTCAATGAAGCCCAATCTCGATTGAATATCGCCAAGAGCAAGGTTTGCCCATCCGCCGACGATCCGGCTTTTGACCCGACTTGCACCCCGGACAGCCTGGCGGCTGACATTCAGGCGGCTCAGGACGCCGTCAATTTGGCGGTCGCCCAGCGTGATGAGCTGAAGTCACCGCCCGACACCAGCGCCCAGCAGCAGGCCGTCAATCAGGCCCAACAAGGCGTCGATCAGGCTCAAGCCGCTTATGACCAGGCCGTCGGCAACACCTTGGCCACCCAGTTCATCCTGGTGGTGCCTGAAAAGGAGATTCGAGTCGACTCCGTCACCGCCAAGTTGGGTGTGGCCGCCGATGGCCCAGTCCTGGCTTGGACACGCACTTTGCTCTACGGCAAGGTGGAGCTGACTGACGCGCAGCGAGCCTTGTTGGCCACTGGCACAGTCGCTGAGTTGACGCTGTCCGACGGGTCGACCCTGGAAGGCACCGTCGGCGACATCACTGACTCGAAGACCGACCCCAGCACGGGCATGATCACCCCGGCGACCGCCCGCATAGATTTGGCCGATCAAGCCGCGGCCGCAGCTGTCGGTGTCAGTGCCGTCAGCGTCACCTTCGTCCAGGACACCGCCGAAGACACCTTGGTGGTGCCCGTGACAGCCCTGATGGCTCTGTCTGAGGGGGGATACTGCGTGCAGCGTCCCGATGGCAGCTTGGTCGGGGTCGAGGTTGGACTGGTGGCTGACACCCGGGTCCAGGTCAAATCGGATCAGCTGAAGCAAGGCGACGAAGTGATCGTTCCATGAGTCTGATCAGTCCGCTGGGCCGCCCGCTGAAAAAGCCAATCCGACCGTCGGCACCGGTCGGCGATCGTGAACGGTCAGCTGAGGCTGCCCAACTGGCCGAGCAACGCCAAGCCATGCGCGCCCGGGCTCACCAGTGGGCTTTGGCCAATCAAGCGGCTTTGGCCTCGTCATCCGAGCCGGCGCAGTGGCAGTCGATGCCGCGCCGTGGGGAGGGCCGGCCAGTCACTCGCGATCGGCGCGACAGTGAGGCTCGTCGCATCAATGACCGTGACGCCATTGCCCCGCCCGTTGTCGAGCGAACAGACTGGCTGCCGGTCGAGCCGCCACTAGTTGTCACAGGTCCGGCTGATGCCGCTCTCACAAGCTCGACCGCCGATGCCACGACCGCCGATGCCGCAGTCATCGCGCCAATTCTCGGCCAGCAGCCCCAAGGCAGCCATCCAATCGATCTGCCCCAGCCATCCCCACCGCCGGCTGGCTCTGTCTTGTTGCGCTTGGCTGACGTCTCCAAGACCTATCCAGTCAGTCCGCCGTTGACCGTCTTGCACGATGTCAATCTGGAGATCGAGGCCGGCGCCGACTTGGCGGTCGTTGGCCCGTCTGGTTCGGGCAAGACCACGATGTTGTCGATCATGGGCACCCTCGACCTGCCCAGTGAGGGGCAGGTCTTCATCGATGGCGTCGATGTCGCCAGCCTGAGTGAAGCTGATCGGGCGGCGATGCGCGCTGAGTTGATCGGCTTCGTCTTCCAACAGTTCTACCTGCTGCCGACCCTGACCGCCGTTGAGAATGTGGCCGAGGGCCTGCTCTATCGCGGTTGGAAGCCGCGCCGTCGTCGTCAGTTGGCGATGGAGGCGTTGGAGCGGGTCGGTCTGGGACGGCGGGCCAAGCACCGGCCGGGGGAACTGTCCGGTGGTGAGCAACAGCGGGTGGCCCTGGCACGAGCGATTGCCGGCGGCCCGCAACTGCTCTTCGCCGACGAGCCGACCGGAGCGCTCGATCAAGCCGCCGGGCATATGGTCGTCGATTACCTCCAATCAGTGGCCCGTGACGGCACGGCCGTGGTGGTCATCACCCATGACCTTGGCCTGGCAGCTGGTTTCCGCCGGCAAATCTCCTTGTTGGATGGGGCCATCGTCGGCGATGAGCGTCGAGTGAACCTGCCGGGCTGGTCGGATGCGTCGTCCTCGTCCGGGGATAGCCACTGGGAGGGCCGATGAGCAAAACATCACCGACCCGTCGCCGTCGTGTCCACCTGTCGCTGCGCGACACTTTGTTCACCGCCACCCTCGGGCCGCGGGGCCGCCCGTTGCGGGCGGTGCTGTCAGCCTTGGGCATCGCCATCGGCATCGCCGCTCTGGTGGCCATGCTCGGCATCCCGGCCTCCTTCCAGCAGGAGTCGCAGCGTGAATTTGAGGCTTGGGGAGCCAATATGCTGCTGGCCTCACCGGCGACTGATCGCCAATCCGGCGCTGTCACTCCTTTGCCGGAATCGGCGCCGGCGATGATCGCCCGTATCTGGTCGGTCAAGTCGTCGGTGGCCTTGCATCAGCTGGACAATGTCATGGTCTATCGCTCGGACCTGGTGCCGGCCCAAGAATCCAAGGGCATCACCGCGGTGGTGGCCGATGGCGATCCGGTGGCAACTTTGTCGACCAGCATGACCTCCGGGAAGTGGTTCGATGAGGTCTCTGGCGAATTCCCAACGGTGGTGCTTGGCCAGACGGCCGCCCTTTATTTGGGGGCGGAGCTGGGCCAACGCATCTGGATCGGCGGTGCTTGGTGGGCAGTCGTCGGTGTGATCGGCCCGATGCCGGGTTTCGCCGCCCAATATGACGCCGCCGCTTTTCTGGCCCCGGGCGGGGCCGAGCGCTTGTGGCCGGATCAAGCCATCTCGACCATCCTGGTCAACGCCCAGCCGGGCAAAGTCGGTGCAGTCCGCTCCGTCTTGGCGTCCACTGCCAATCCGGCAAACCCGTCCGGGGTCGAGGTGACGGCGCCAACTCAATACGGCAACATGCAAAACTACGTGCTCGACATGTTCGCCCAGCTGGCCTTGGCCCTGGGCGGCATCGCCTTGTTGGTCGGCGGCATCGGCATCGCCAACACCATGGTCGTCTCGGTGATGGAACGGCGCGGTGAGATCGGTTTGCGCCGGGCCTTGGGGGCACGCACTGGTCAAGTCGGTTTGCAATTCGTCCTTGAAGCCGCCGTCATCGGCCTGTTCGGTGGCCTGATCGGCGTGGCCCTGGGCGCTTACGCCGTCTTCTTTTTCACGGCTTACCTGGGAATGGCCTTTGCCGTGCCGGTCTGGGTGTTGATCGGTGGTCCAGTCATCGCCGTGATCATCGGCGCCCTGGCCGGTCTTTATCCATCAATCAAGGCGGCCCGGCAATCGCCGACCGTCACGCTGCGAGCGACCTGATCAATCAACAACCCCCTGTTCCCCTGTTCAGCACGGCAACAAAGGAGCCACAATGCCGCACCAAACCCCCCAAAAACCAATCTGGCGACCAGCTGTTGCCGCCCTTGCCTTGGCGGGACTGCTCGCCACGGTCAGCGCTTGTGGCAGTCAGGATGATCTGCCCACCCTCGGCGGATCGCAGTCGACCAATTCCGCCAATGAACTGGTCGCCATCGCCGCTGATTTCCAGTCCTGTCTGGCCGGTTACGACATCAAAGTTGAGCTTCAGGCCAATGGAGCTGGCGAGATGACCGCAGTGGGCTTCGACGACAAGACCTATGAGAAGGTCCTTTACAACGACGCTGAGGGTATCGGCGGTGTCGGTGGCAGCACTGACTGGTCCTTGGAAGCGAACGCGGCCGACTTCGACCGGCTTTACAGTGAAGCCTGGATGGATGGCACAGCCCACCTGGAGATTGACGGTGTCGATCGCAGTGCTGACTGGACGACCTGCCTCGATCAGTCGGGCTTCTCCTTCTCAGAGGCCTTCTCCAGCGAGAACATGCCGATGGACGCTGAACAAGTGCAATTGGCCGTCGAGGCCAACAACCGTTGGGCGGCTTGCGCCCGCGAGCATGGCTTCCCCAATATCGCCGACTCGCAGATGCCGACCGACCTGTCTGATTTCTCGGCCTATCCGATGATCACCCTGCCAATCACCACCGATCCGGTGGCGCTCCAACAACTGTTGGTCGACTGCCCCAACTTCGACCCCGACGCAGCCAATGCCGCCAATCAGTGGTACACCGATCATCCCGAAGGCGGCGAGCCACCGGCGGAACTCGTCTACACCGCGCCGGCCATTGACATCGACACCAGCGCCGTCTATCCGACCGGCGATTCGACGGTCACCCCCAGTCTGACCCCGCAGCAGCAAGAGCTGGAAGCCAAGTACAACGCGTTGATCGAGGTGCTTTACGCCGCCATGAACGATTACTTCTCCAACCTCGGCTTGACCGAAACCGCTGGGGGTGACGTCAGCGTCTTACCGGCCGATGACGCCACCGGCTAGTGTCCAAGATGGCCGCGTCACGATTGCGGCTGATGGCTGACTGGTCCAAACTAGACGGTGATGGCTGACACAGGGAACCTTCGCCGACGGATGACGGCAGCTGAACGTCGCGACCAATTGATTGGCGTGGCGCGCGCCACCTTTGCCGAAAAAGGCTTCGACGGCAGCTCGATCGAGGAGATCGCCGCTCGGGCCGGCGTGTCCAAGCCGGTCATCTATGAGCATTTCGGTGGCAAAGAGGGGCTCTACGCGGTGGTGGTCGATCGTGAGGTCAACACCCTGCTCGGCGCCCTGCGTCAGGCTCTGGTCGGCCCTCGCGGCAATTCGCGCCAATTGCTGGAGCGGGGCACCATGGCCTTGCTCGATTACATCGAATCGTGCCCCGAAGGCTTCCAGATCATCATGCGTGACTCGTCGGAGGTCGGCGGCTATGGCTTCGCCTCGCTGCTCAATGACGTCATCGTCCGCGTCGAGGGCCTGCTGATTCCCCGTTTCGAGGAACGGGGCTTCGATCCGAAGGCGGTGCCGCTGATGGCCCAGGCCTTGACTGGCTTGGTGGCGATGACCGGGCAGTGGTGGCTGGACAACCCCGATTTCAGCAAGGCGGAGGTGGCGTCCCATTTGGTCAATTTGGCCTGGAACGGCATGCACAATCTGGAGCAGGATTTCCAACTGAGTGACGCCCGTAGGTCGTCACCAGAGAATTAGGCCGACCATGCGAGGCCCGGGCCGCAGCGCCAAGCCAGCAGCGGCGCCCGTGGCGGGCGTCGAACCATCGCGCTTTCCCAGCGGCAAAGTGGCCTCCAACAACTGGATGGTCGGCGTCAAGGACCAGCCGACCAATCGCCTGCGCAACCCCTCAGATCTGCTCGGGGTGGTCCTCAACGGCTTGGGCATCATCGTCGTCTGTCTGCTGGTGGTCTACGCCCACAACACCGCCGAAGGCATGGCCGCCGATGTCCGCTCCTTCGCCGCTCTGCTCCAGCGGGTCCTATTCGTGCCAGTGACGGTACTCGACACCGTGGTGATCGTGTTCCCACTGCTGGCGGTCGGCATCGATTTGTTGACCAGACGACGGCCGATGGTCGCTTTGCAAGGCCTGCTCAGTGCCCTCGGCGGCATCATTGCGGCCATCATCAGTGTGTTGATCATTCGCGCCAGCAGTATCGACGCTTTGATCGAGGGTCTGTCGGTGCGCTTGGTCGGCCTTGACACCTTGACCATACCCACCTGGGTGGCGGCGATCACCGCTGGTTTGACTGCAGTCGGCACTCCGGCCAAGCGCCGTTCGGTGGCCTGGTCGTGGCATCTGTTGTGGGTGGCAGTGGTGGTGACGGTGGTCACCTCGTCGGCGTCGCTGCCGGGCATGGTCATCGCCCTCTTGGCCGGACGGATGATGGGTGATGTCGCCCGTTACGGCTTCGGAGTGGCCTCGCAGCGGGCTTACGGCCAGTCATTGATCGAGGGCATTCGGCGGGCTGGCTTCGCGCCGGTGGTGCTTGATCGAGTCGATGGTGATCAGGTCACAGCTGGCGGGCAAACCAGCAGTAAGAGTGGCTGGTTGCAACCCCAATTCTTCTTGGAACATCGGCTTTATGTCATGCGCACAGCCGTCGGCAAGACCTATAACGTCATCGTGCTGGACGGTGATCGCCACGTTCTGGGTGTCATCAACCGGACCTGGCGTTATCTGCGGTCGCGGGCGATCACCGGGCGGACCACCATGTCCTTGCGCGAGACTGCCGAGCGCACCGCCCTCCTGTCCTACGCCGTTCGTTCAGCTGGAGTCGAAACCCCGGCGGTGCTGGCCGTGGCCGAGGCAGACGATTCGATGTTGATCATCCGCCAAGCGTCATCACCGGCACGTCCGCTGTCGACCATGGCGTCTGACGAGATCAGCGACGACATCATCGACCAGATCTGGCGCCAACTGCTCAAAGCCCACCGTTGTGGCGTGACGCACCGCTCGTTGACCGCCGATTGCGTCATGGTCACCCCGGCTCCGACCCAGGCGGCCGGTCCAGCGACGATTAATCTTTACGGTTGGGAGACCGGTGATTTGGCCTCGGCCGCCTTGGCCAAACGCATCGACTTGGCCCAGTTGCTGGCTTTGACGGTGTTGGCGGTCGGTCAGGAGCGGGCCATCGCTGTGGCCCGGCGCCATATGAACGCCAGCGAGTTGGCTGATCTCGGGCCACTGATGCAAGCCGCCGCCCTGCCCCGACGCAGCAGGGAGCGTTTCAGTAATGTCAAGGCCGAGTTGGCCCAGTTGCGGGTGGTTTTGGGCAAGGGCAACCCCGATGCGGTGATTGAGCCGGAACAGATAACCCGGATCGGCGCCCGCAACATCGTCATGGGGGTGCTGGTGGCCATGGCCATCATCATCATCCTGACCTCCTTCAACCTGCCAGCGGTGGTCGAGGCGTTGCGGGCTTCGGATTGGCGTTGGGCAGTGGCGGCCTTCATTGTCGGTCTGGTCGGATCAGGCGGCATGGCTTTGACCCTGGTGGCGTTCGCACCGGTCAAGTTGCCGTTCTGGCAGGCCTTCATCGGTCAGCTGGCCGCTGGTTTCATCGCCTTGGCCGCTCCGGCTGGTTTGGGTCCAGCCGCTGTCAACACCCGCTTAATGACCAGACGGCGCGTGCCGATGCCAGTGGCAGCCGCCACCGCCGCCTTGGCCCAGGTCACCAATATCATCACCGTCCTGGTGGCGATGGTCGTCCTGACGGTGGCCACCGGAGCATCGCTGACCGCTTTCGAGGTCACTCCGGGGGTGTTGGTGGCCATCGGCTTGGTGGTGGCGGCAGCGGCGGTCGTCCTGGCGCTGCCCCGCAGTCGCGCCTGGGTGTTTCGGCGCATCGAGCCCCTGTTGCGCCAGACCTGGCCCCGTTTGGTCGATCTCTTCTCGTCGCCGCTGCGCCTGTTGCTGGGCGTGGCCGGCCAAATCATCGCCATCTGTTCCTATATCACCGCTTTCCAATGGGCGGTCTTCGCCTTCGGCTGGAGCGCCTCCTATTGGGGTGTGGCCTTGACCTATCTGATCGGCACGTCGGCCGGGTCGATCATCCCCACACCCGGTGGCATGGGCACCATTGAGGTGACCGAGTCAGCCACCCTGGTGACCCTGGGCATCAATGCCGGTGTCGCCGCCTCGATCGTCCTGCTCTTCCGCCTGATGACCTACTGGTTGCGCGTGCCGCTGGGCTGGTTGGCTTATCGCTGGATGCAACGTCGTGGAATTCTCTGAGACCGCGGGTTCAGCCGGCGGCGATGAAGCTGGCCCCGGCAACCGGGCCGGTGACCTGGCGGACTTGATCGACCAAGCCTTGGCAGGATAGGGACAGTGCCAAGTCGGTGGCCGAAGCCGCGTCGGCAGTCAGCCAGGCGATGGTCGGCCCGGAGCCGGACACCACCCCGGCCAGCGCCCCCAGGCGCACGCCTTGCTCCAGCACCGGTCGCAGCCCAGGGCGCAGTTTGTAGGCAGCCGGAGCCAAGTCGTTGGTCAGAGCGTCAGCCAAGCCCTGGGTGTCGCCGCTGGCCAGGGCCCGCATCAATCCCGGGTCGATTTCTGGCTCATCGGTCGCAGGCTTGTCTGTTGCCAGCTGGTCGAAGGCGTGGAAGACGGCTGGCGTGCTCAGGCCCTGATGGGCGATACCCAGCACCCAGTGGCAGACGCCGCGGCTCAAGGCTGGCGCCAGCAGGTCACCCCGGCCCAGACCGACGGCACAACCGCCCATCAAACCGAAGGGCACATCGGCGCCCAGGCTGGCGGCGATGTTCAGGAGATCCTCAGGGGGGATGCCGAGATTCCACAGGGCATTCAGGCCGAGTAAGGCCCCGGCGGCGTCAGCCGAGCCACCAGCCATACCCGCCGCCACTGGAATGGCTTTGGTGAGGCGGATGCGACAGCCGGCACTGATGCCACCGACCAAGCGCAGGGCCTGGGCGGCGCGTACCGCCAGGTTGTTGGCGGCCGGCCCGAGTTGGTCGGCGGCGACCCCGATCACTTCCAGGGCAATCGTCGAATCGTCATTGTCACTGTGGGCCACGGTGATGGTGTCGTAGAGATTGACCGCTTGGAAGACTGTGGCCAACTGGTGGTAGCCATCGCGACGCCTGTTGCCAACCCGCAAGGACAGGTTGATTTTTCCAGGAACGCGCACTGATAAGGCTGAGGTTTGCTCATTGATGGCCAGGCTCATGGTCGGATCATAGCCTCCTGCCAGCAGCTTGCGGCTGGCTCATTTCTTGCGCCGGAAGGGCCTGCGCCCGGTGTTGCTGCTGGCCGACACCGACCCGGTGTTGACTGGTGTTGCGGCGGCACTGCCCCGACCCGATTCAACGCTGGCTGGCTTTGCGGCGGTGCCAAGCGCCTGGAGCGCAGCCACGCTGGTCGGTTGGTCAGCGGATTTTGCGGTGGGCGCGTCATTGTTGGCCGAATCAGCAGCGGCGGTCGGTCGGAGGGGGGTCTCGGTGATCAGACCTTGCTCGTTGATGATCGTGGTGGCGTGGTATGACCGAGCGGCGATGATTCGCGGTCGGGAGATCGGGACGAAGCGCCGCTGAGTGACTGGCTGGCTGGAGTCGGCTGGCTTGAGATCGGGCTGATCAGGGCTGCTGGCGGCCGCGTTGGGTGCTGCCTGGCTGAAGTCGGCTGCAGTCTGGTCCGGTGATGGGTCCACGCTGGTCAGGTCGTTTTGGTGGATGCCCGCGATGGCCTCAGGCGTTGGCGCAGAGTCATTCATCGTGGCTGCTGCGACGTCAATCGTCGATGGTGCGGCGTCAGTATTGTCGGCGTCATGACCTGGCGAAACGCTGTCGGCGGCTGGTGCGTCCGGTCGCAGGGGAGAGGCGCCAGTTTCGGCGGCATCGGCCATCGATGGTTCCGTTTGGTCTGGTGCAGTGGTCATCGCCGGCTGGTTTGAGGGTGTGCTTGCCCTGGAACTGGTGATTGCCGACAGATCGATGCGGGCTTCGGGCCAGATGATCTTGGGATGGATGGTCGGACGGCCTAGCGGGGCGACGGCCTGGCGATGGGCATCGGTCAAACCGATGATCGCCGGACCGACCGATGTCACCGACAATTCGACGGTCGGCTCTTCGCCGGCATCATCAATTGCCAGGGTCGGCTCATCCTGGCCAAGAGGGGAGGTATCGAGTTGGTCAACGTCGGCCGGTGTGTCATCAGCGAGGGCTTTGGCGTCAGCGATCAAGGCTGGGTCATCGTCCCGATCTGATTGATCGTGTGAGTTGGCGCTCGGCCGTTCATCGGCTGATTCAAACGACAAATCTGTGGCCGCTAGAGTGTCTGAGATCGAATCGACGCTGGTCAGCGGGCCTCGGGCCAAAGTGGCTGGCGCAGTGTCGAGCATCTCAACGCTGCTGCACTGGCTGCTGGCCAATGGTGCTGTATCACTGTTGTTTGGGGTTGTGACGGACGAGCTGATCGCCCCAACGACAACCGCTGTCTCGTCGCCTGCTGAACTCTGCGCCGCCGACGCCGGCATCGTGTCTGGCTCGGCGGCAATGATCCGGGCTTTGATGATGGGGCGCATCTCGACTGGCGGTCGGGTGGGTTTTGATTCAGGAGTGTCCTCGCTGTCCAGCCAGGCCGCAGGCACTGGGATGGGGGTTGGTTGCTGCTCTGAATTGTTGATCAGCGGGTTGCCCTCTTGGAGCGGTTGCGCACTGCTGCGGGTCTCATTGTCATCGGCAGCGGTGGTCTCGGCCAGTTCAAAGTCGTCGGCTCCGGCAGGGATGGGCGTCGCTTCCACCGTGGTGGCTGATGCGGTGGCGGGCGCGATTGCCTGGTCGGTTATCAGGTCGCTTTCGGGAGTGGGGAGCGCCGGGATGATCCGCGGTCGGATGATGCCGCCCGCGGTTTGGCGCGAAGCTGACGGGCCTGCTGCGATCGCGGCGCTGGCAGCTTCGTCGGTTGACGGCTCCGGCATGTCATAGAGGAAAGACACGGCCAACGGTTGCGGCGGTGTTGGCAATGGCAGGTGCTCCGGAGCCCAACCAAGATCACTTTCCAGCAACGACGTCGGCTGGTCAGCCCCATAGAGCCGGATGGTGGCTTCGTCGCTGCCAATGGCGATGCTGGGTTCGACCGTAGATTGATCAGCTGGTAGTGGGTCGAGCGCGGCAGTAACTTCTGAGTCCTCGACATCAAGGTCCAGGTTAGAGCTTTTGTCGACATCTTCAACCTCTGCCAAGGCTGGTGGCTCGACCGTTGAGGGAGCGTCTGTTGACGGCTCGTTGATGCTGTCGGTCTGCTTGCCGTCCGACGGGGTGTTTTCCGTCTCGGCCTTGTCTTGGGCGACCGGGCTGTCAGATAGCGAAATTAGCAACGATTGGTCGACCGATATGACGGGCGGTGTCATATCGCCGTCGCCCATCGAGGTCGCGTCGGTTTCGGTGACCAGCTGATCGCTGGCGGCGTGGGAGCTGGCCTCGGATCGCAAGCGCTGAGCGCCAGATCGGAGACGGTCACCCAGCTGACGGTAGCGGGTCTTCCAAGACCGGACAGATGCATTGGCAGCGGCGCTGACTGTGGCCAGACCGGTTGCTGCCACCTCTCCAGACTTCAGCTGGTCGTCATTTGTCTCGTCAGCTGAGCGGTTCGCGGAGTCAATCTCTGTTTCTTCTGATGGTCTACTCGCGCCGGCGGTCGATTGGGTCTGCCCGGTTGGGGGTTGTTCCATCGTGTCAGTCGCCGCCGAGGCCAGCGCGGGTGCCTCGGTCGCCGCCGGGTCATCATCTTGTGCAAGCCCTGCTGCCACCGTCTCCCCGGGCGTGGTGACGGGTTCAGGCGTGACTGGCAGCGCCGGCGCTTCAGGGGCCGCAGGCACTGGGGCGATCGGCAGGGGCACCAAGGGAATGTAGACCTGGTCATCCTCTGGGGCGACGAACTGGGGGGCAGCGGCCTGCTGATCCAGTGTGGCCTGGGACTCGAATGCCAGACCAGGCTGGTCATCGCCGGTCGATTGGTCGCCAAACCAGGTGGCGACCCCAGCGTGGCGAATCTCTTCGGTGACTGTGGCGGAGAGGTCCTCTGGGACTTCGGTTGCGCTTGCCTCATCCCCGCCGATCAACTCATCGGCGGTGGTATCGAGGTCGTCGTCGGGCATCATCGACAAGCGATGGGCGGCGTCGCGCGGGCGGGTGGCGTCGGATTCGACTACCTGGGCGAACACCAGGTTGGCGATGACCCAAAAGGTCAGCACCAGGGTGCAGACCCCACCGACACCACTGAGCAGGACGACGATGGTGGAGCTGCTTGATCCGGGGCCCAGCGTGGCGAAAGCCCAGGCGATGTTCAGGCCGATGATCGTCAAGGTGGCTGACAAAACACCGGTCAGAACGAGTATCAGATCATGGATGGTGCGTCGGCGCAGGCCGAAGTCGATGTGCTCGTAGCGTGTGTGTGGCCGGTAGATCCGCCGGCGCATCGTCGCGACCACGCCGATGATCACCAAGGCCGTCGCCACGGCGACCAGGGCCATCATCGGCAGCGAATAGAAGGGGCCAGGGAAGGGCCGACGCACCCCCCAGTCGAAGCGACCATCGAGGCGCCAGCGGAAGAAGTGGGAACGGCCGTCCTCCATCGATTGGCCCCAGGCCCACAGGCAGCTGGCGGCGATGGCGGCGATCAGCAGGGCGCACAAGCCAATCAGGCGGCCAGGCAGCAGCCGTCGCAACAGACCGGGGCGGCGTCTGGCAGCTATGGGGCTGCGCCCGAGCATCAACTGATCGAGGGTGACGATGCCAATGGCGCTGACCAGCCCCCAGGCACTGGGAGCGATGAACCAACCGCGGTGCTCAGGCAGGAGCCAAGCGACCAGACCGGCTGCCAGTAGCCCAGCCACCATCAGCATCGCCCGGGTGATGGCGGTGACTCGATTGATCACCCTCAGGTGGGCGAAAATGACTTGATCGCGCTTGCGGGCACGACGACGGGCATGGGCCAGGCGCCATCCGGTGCCTGAGAAGACCAGGACGAACATCAAAATGACTGCACCGATCAACCATGCGATAAGCATGGCTGTCGGGGTCATGATTCATCCTCGTCTGGTTCGCATATTTCACCGGTGGGTCGGCAGCGAAGGGCCATGGTGGCATCGCAGGTCCCCTCGGTGATCAGCTTAGCCGCCAATAGCGCCCCGATGGCAGCGTGGCGCGCCTGACTGCGTAGACCGGTCAGGCCTACATGACGCTTGGCGCACGGATGCCCAGCAGATTCAAACCTATGGCCAGAACTCGCTGGGTGGCCCGGCACAAGGCCAATCGCGACGTCCGGGTCGGTCCCTGGCTTTTCAGCACTGGGCATTGCTCATAGAAACTAGACAGTTGACTAGCCAAATCGTAGAGATAGCCACAGAGTTTGTGGGGTGTCAGGCTGCCGGCCACATCGGCGACTGCTTCGGGGAAGCGGGTCAAAGACAGTGCCAACCACTGCTCCGCTGGCTCAATCAGGACGCTGATCTGGGCGTTGGCGTCATCAACGACGTCACCGTCGGCCTCGGCCCGGCGCAGGATGCTGGAGACGCGGGCGTGGGCGTATTGCAAGTAGGGGCCGGTGTCACCGGTGGTGGCGGTCATCCGAGCCGGGTCGAAGACGTAGTCCTTTTGCAGTTGGGTCGACAGGTCGGCATATTTGATGGCGGCGATGGCCACCTCTTCACTGGCCAAGGCCTGAGCCTGGTCCAGCAGATCGTCGAGGTGGACGGCGGTGCCTTCACGAGTCTTGAAAGGCGTGCCATCCGGGCCGAGGACCATGCCGAAGCCGACGTGTTCAGCCTCGACGGTTTCGGGCAACCAGCCGGCCATTCGGGCGACGGCGAACAGCTTCATGAAGTGCTCGTGCTGGCGGGCGTCGGTGACATAGATCAGGCGTTTGGCGCCGAGATCATCGATCCGTTGGCGCAAGGCCGCTAGGTCTGTGACGTCATAGCCATAGCCGCCGGCCGAATTGCGCAGGATGACTGGAGCGTCGTAGCCATCGACGAAGACCACCAGGGCGCCATCGTTGATCTCAGCCAGGCCTCGCGCCTCCAGATCGGCACAAATGCCGGCCAAAGACTGGTTGTAGCTGGATTCGCCAGCCAGATCGGCAGTGGTCAGCAGGACACCGAGGCGTTGATAGGTCTGGGCGAAGCCGACCGCCGACAGATCGATCAGCGCCTGCCAGCTGGCCAGAGTGGCCGGGTCACCGCCCTGTAAGGCGACCACCCTGGCGCGAGCTCGGTCGGCGAAGTCAGAGTCGGCGTTGAGGTGGGCGTTGGCCCGCAGGTAGAGCTCTTCGGCGCCAGCCAGGTCCAGGGCGTCAAGATCGAGCTGCTCATCATTGATCTGTTCGATCAACATGCCGAACTGGCGACCCCAATCGCCGATGTGGTTTTGCGGGATGACTGTCTCGCCGCTGGCCCGCAACACCCGGACGAAGCAGTCGCCGATGATGGTCGAGCGCAGGTGACCGACGTGCATTTGCTTGGCGACATTCGGCGCCGAGTAATCGACCACCACGGGCCCGGCGTCCACTTGGGGGATGCCACAGTTGGGGTCGGCCAGTTCATCGCCGACCGCTTGGGCCAACACCTCTGGTTTGATGGTCAGGTTGATGAAACCCGGACCGGCGATCTGCGGTGGCAGGCAAAGATCGTCAAGATTGAGTTGGGCCAGCAGCTGCTCGGCCACTTGCCGCGGCGGGCGGCCTTGAGCGGCTCCCAGGCGCAGGGCGACATTGCACTGGTAATGACCGAATTGCGGCTTGGTCGACGGGCGAAGCTCGGGATCGGCGCCCAAGGCGGCAGTCAGACGGTCGGTGAGCAACTGTTGCAGAGACTTCATCCCCTGATTATCGCACGCCAAGATTGTCGCCTCTAAGGTCCATACTGGTGGCATGACGAAAGATTCGACGATCGACGCCTTCATCGACGCCTCTCCGACCTCCTACCACGCGGTGGCCAACATGGCCCAACTCCTGGAAAGTGCTGGTTTCGCCCGCCAGTTTGAAGCCGATCCTTTCGACTGCTCGCCGGGCGGACATTTCATCATTCGTGATGGCGCGATCATCGCCTATCGTCTGCCGGATCAGACAGGGCCGCTGGCACAGACCCGCTTTCAGATCGTCGGCGCCCACACCGACTCTCCGACCTTCAAGCTCAAGCCAAGCCCCGAGCACCGCGCCGCTGGCTGGGCCCAGGTCGGCATGGAGATCTACGGTGGCCCCCTTCTCAATTCCTGGCTTGATCGCGAATTGGGTCTGGCCGGACGGGTGGTCTTGGCTGATGGTCGGGTCGAGTTGGTCAAGACGCCTGCCTGGTTGATCATCCCTCAATTGGCTCCCCATCTGGATCGCAGCGTCAATCAAGCCTTGACCCTGGACCCGCAGCGCCAGCTGATGCCCGTATATGGCCTGGCTGATCGCCAAGCTGATCAGCTAGGCCTGCTGGCCGGTGTCGCGGAACTGATCGGTGTGGCTCCCGATTCGATCATCGCCCATGATCTGTTCGCCTATCCGACTTGCTCGGCTGGGTGCTTCGGTTTGGCAGGGGAGTTCTTGGCGGCCTCCCGTTTGGACAATCTCAGCAGTGTCTTTCCGGGGCTCCAGGCGATGGCCCAGGTCCAGCCGCGCCCGGGTGTCATTCCCATATTGGCCTGCTTCGACCATGAAGAGGTCGGTTCGATGACCCGCAGCGGCGCCCAGGGGCCATTCCTCACTGATGTCATTGAGCGGATTGGCCTGGGGTTGGGTTGGGATGAGGACAGCCGTCATCAGGTGGCCGCTCGGTCAATGGTGGTCTCCAGTGACGCCGGGCACAGTGTCAACCCGAATCACGCCGAGCGCCACGATCCCGACCAGCGCCCCTTGATGGGACACGGACCGATGCTCAAGCTCAACGCCAGTCAGCATTACGCCAGTGACGCCATCGGAGAGGCGGTTTGGCAGCGGGTTTGTGCGCAGGCGGGCGTGCCGGTGCAGACCTTTGTCTCGAACAATGCCGTCAGTTGTGGCACCACCATCGGCCCGCTGACCGCCGGTCGCAGTGGCTTGGCCACGGTCGACATCGGCCTGCCGATTCTGGCGATGCATTCCAGCCGTGAGATGGCCGCCTTGTCTGATCTTGATGATCTGCAACGGGCTTTGACGGTCTTTTTGGCCGGTGATTACGACTTCAGCCCGGCGTTTTAGGCCGGCAGCGGCCGGGCCTTGGCCACCACCAGGCCACCGATCAGCTGCAGGGGCAGGACGGCGATCAGGGCGATCATCGGTGCCTGCCAGCCAGCAGTCAGATCATGGAGCAAGCCGAAGCCGAGGGGGCCGATGACGGCGATGGTGTAGCCAACGGCTTGGACGAAGCCGGACATGGCGATCGAGCCACGGGTCGAGCTGGTGCGCAGATTGATCATTGTCAACGAATAAGGGAAGAAAGCGTCACCGACGCGAGAGATGATCATCCAGGCCAGGGCGTATTGCGGCGCCAGGGCCAGGCCTACGAAGCCGATGACGTAACCGATGAAGAAGATCGGTGGCAGGATCCAGACTCGCCGCAGCCGAGCCACCAACATCGGCACCAACAAAGCTCCGGGCAATGATCCCAAGGCGAAGACTGCCAGGTGGGCAGCCGCGGCCGGCTCGGAGTAACCAGCGGAACGTAGCATCGGTGGCAGCCAGGCGAACATCGTGTAGCCGATGATCGAGTTGACCGAGAAGGTGATCATCAAGGCCCAAGCCAGCGGTCGGCGCCACAGCGGCTTGGCCAAGGCTGGCGGTCGCTCGACGCTGGTGCGCGGATTGAGGCGGCGTTTGATGGCTGCCAAGCGCGCCCCAGAGCGTTTCCGCGAAAAGACAACCGCGATCCAAGGCAACAGCCCGATGACGCCTACGCCCGCCCAAACGCCGGCGGAGAAGCGCCAACCAGTGGCGTGGGCGATCTGGAGGATGAACAGGGGCGGCAAGCCGGTGGAGATGGTGGCGAAGGCGGTGTAGATGGCGGTGACCATGCCGACCCGATCAGGGAAGTATTTCTTGATCAGTGGAGGAGTGATGACGTTGCTCACTCCGGCGCCGGCCAGCGTCGGCACTGTCCAGATGATGAACTCAATCGGGCTGACAGCCGTCGAGCGGCCGATCTCACCGATCAGCGAGACGGCGATGGCGGCGATCATGGTCGCCTCCAAGCCAAGGCGGCGACCGAGGGTGGGGGCGAGGAAACCGAAGACAGCGAAACACAGCGGCGCTGTCAAGCCGATGATCGCTTGGTCGGTGCTGGTCAAGGGGATGTCGGCGACGATCAAGGAGATGATCGGGCTGACGGTCGCCACCATGATCCGAGCGTTCAGGGCGACAACGATGATTCCGGCCAGCACCACCAATCGGCCACGCAAGCTGGAGGCGCGCTGTTTCAGCGGTTGGATAGCGGGGTGGTTGATCAGGGCACGGGTCAGGTCAGTCATGGTCTCTTGTCAGTCAAAGGTGGTCGGCCACAAGCATAGTTAGTCAATCAAACTAGTTGGCTAGGTTACGACCCCGGCCATGATCGCTCCGGCGATCAAGGCCGGCCCAAAGGCCAAATGATGTCGTCGACGGATCGCCGCGTAGGCGCCAGCCAAGACACAAGCCGCCAGCAGCCCGGCGAAGACCAGGTCGAGGCGGTGCAGGCCCAACCACAGAGCTAGAGTGCCAACCAATTTGACGTCTCCCAGCCCCATCGCTTCGGGTCGGCGCCAATGCATCACGGCGAATAGACCAGCCGCTGCCAGACCGGCGCCAAGGGCGGTAAACCAGCTTTGGGGGTGGCCCCAGGCGAACACCACCCCAGATGCGATCAAACACAAAGCCAGGGCGAGTTGTCCGCGATCAGGCAGGCGTTGGACATCGGCGTCGACGCCGGCCAACCAAGCGCCGATGGTGATCAGGGCCGCCCAGCCCAGGCCATCGGCCAGCTGACTGGCCTGCTGCAGGTTGGCCAGCAGGGCCATTTGACTGGGCCAACTGATGCCGTTGATCATCGGGGCCCCGCCAGACCAGCGCCAAGCCAGCGCGGAGAAGGCTGCGGTGACGCCGATGGTCACCCAGCGACGAGGCCCCGGAGCGGGTCGGTCCAATTCGTCACTGACGCCGCTGGGGTCGTCAGCCGCTGCCGGCAGCCGATACGCCAGGCGCTGCAATCGTCGCCGGATCAGCTCGCCCATTGTCAGACCGACCAAGCCCCAAGCGATCAGCCACAGCCCTACCAGCATGTCATCCCCCATCTTCTTGCGGTCAGCCGAGCATCCTGCCTGGCTGCCGGATCAGCACTGCGATCCACCAGGCCCGATCCCACCCCCACACGCAGCCAATGGCCGGTGTGGGGCGTTAGCATGATTTTGGCGCGTCTGCACGGCAAATGGAGGGTTATCCACAGGGTGTGTGGAGTGATTTGAACGGCGCTCAGGGCAGCGCAGTTTGGTTCTGGGGCAGACGCCAGCTACAATGAATGAGCACGCCAAGCGCCCATAGCTTAATGGATAGAGCATCTGACTACGGATCAGAAGGTTGGGGGTTCAAGTCCCTCTGGGCGCGCCAGTCATTTCGACGCTTTCATCAACTCTCATGTCTATCAATGTCATTGTGCTTGGTACAGCTGGCAATCAAACCGACTCCGGGGCTAAGACGTGGCGGCCACGAACGGTCGGCGGAAGCAATTCAATGCCATAGTCAGCCGGCACGATGATGCTGCGACTGGCTGCTCTGGCCTGTTCCGGCCAGTCATTCTGGCTTGGTTGCTTGCTGACGGTTCCGGGGCCAGCCCAGGCGCCAGCTGAGCCCCAACTGCCCGGCTCGCTGGGACTGGCGACGGCGTCAGTGTCGCTGGAGTGGCGTTCGGCTAAAGCCTCCAGTTCCGGATCGGCGGCATCGTCGCCCGCAGTGGTGTTCAACCACCATGACCCCTGATTGTGGCGCACCCGTTCAGCGATCAGATTGAAGATGCCAGCCAAACGCTGCTGCTCGGTTGGATCAGCCGTCAAGTTACCTTGGGCGTCGCTGGCTTGGAACAAGGCCAGCAGGTTCAAGCGGTAACCCCAAGCCAAGACATCGCCGGGTGTCAACGGGAAGGGGTAGCGTCGCCCGAAACTGCTGGCGAACACACCGGCTCGCGGTCTGGTCCGGCTCAACAGCTCGGCTGGCGGGTTGATTTGGGCATCGCGCTGGCTGAGGGCTGTGATCAAGTCGATCAGTCGCCTGATGTCGCCGGGCAGTCCGGCCGCCATGGCCCAGATAGCGTCGATCAATTCGGTGGGCAGGCCGAGCACCAACTGGTTGGCCAAGCAATGGGTCTCTGTCTTCGTCCAAGGGGCCAAGCAGATGATGTCGTCGCAGATCGAATCGATGGTCGCATCATGGCCCGAAGCGCGACCCGTCATGCCATCAGGCAACACCAGTACGGCGCTGACCCCTGGGTGAGCCAACATCGCTTTGATTGACGTTAAAGCCCGGCGTAACTGGTTTGGGTCGAGCCAGTCGTTCAATGGATCGATCAGCAGTAGCAGCCAGGCTGGGGATTGGGTCTGCGTTTCGATCAGGCGGTTGAAAGCCGCATAGTGGTCGGTCGGGCAGTGGGTGACATGGCGCCGACTGGCAGGGACAGCCGATCCCGCCGCCCCAGCAGTGCCAGGCATGACGCCGGCCTGTTCCTCATAATCGAGCCGGTCGAGGATCTGCTTGGCCAGTCGCCGTGCGCCGATGGTGGTCGTCGATCTGGGGCCAGCGATGGTCTCGGCGACGGCGCGCAGCAATTGCCGGGTTTGGTCGGTGTTGCTGCCGCTTGTCCTCAAGTGAACCCTGACGGTCGTGCATGGCCTCAGGCTGGCTTCCAAGTGGTCCAAGACGCTGGATTTGCCGCTCATCGCCGCCCCAGTCAAGCCGATGGTCCGTCCAGGTCTGGTCAGGATTTGTCTGCCGAGTTGGCTGACCGCCCGCGGCACGATGAATGCCGGCGCAGCGCCGTGGGACAGGCCCGGGGCGGTCGGAATGTCGGCTTGATCGAAGCGCTGATCGGCTAGGAGTTGGCTGAGCTGTCGATTGAGCACGGTGGTCAGTTGGCGGTCGACGACTCGTTGGAAATCGGCGGCGGGCAGGTGCTGGTCGGGGGTCTCCTCGGTGGTGGCAGGCGATGGGCGCCACTGCGGGCCATCCTCAAGGCCGGTGCCGGCGATTTCCTCCCAAACCCGCTCGGCCAAGACATCGACCAACTCTCGGGCTTCGCTCAAGGGATGGGGGGCGACCCGTTGGGCCGGATTGGCCCGGTCTTCCAGCAGGGCGGATCGATGGCGCCAGATCAGGTCAAGAATCCGTTCCAGCGCCCGGGCTGTCGCATCAGCCCCACAGGCTCGCCAAGTGATTCCCTCTGCCGGCGTGGCTGGGTCAGCCAGAACAGTTTGATTGACATTGGCCTTAGCCCTAAGCGGTGTTGGCAGCCGCCGGCGCACCGCCGCTGTCACGGCAAAATAGCTGAGTTTCATGACCCCACCCCCGAATCGTCCCCTGACTAGAGACTATCGCCCAACTGGCTGACCGGTCGAAACAGCAGTGATTGGGACATGGTGATTGACCGATGAATTCGTTATGGTAGTGGCACGATCGCCCCAGGCGGAGGCTGCCAAGCAAGACTGGCCTACTCCGGGTCAGTCAGCCAAACTGGAGCAGATGCGAATCGCGTCGGCATCGCCGGCAACGATGCCAGGCAGCAGGAGAAATAAGCCAGAAGGGCCGGCACCGCAGTGTCAACCCTTCTGGCCTATTGTTCCGGGGGGATGTCCGGAGTTGGCGGGATGGCTTAATACCATCCTTTGGATTGGAAGGCGCCCCAGGCGCCGCAGGGTGTGCCGTAGCGACCGGAAATGTAGCTTAATCCCCAGGCGATTTGCGTGGCCGGGTTGGTTTTCCAGTCAGCGCCGAAGGCGGCCATCTTCGATCCGGGCAGTGCCTGGGGGATGCCGTAAGCGCCGGAGGGATTGGCGGCATTGGTGCGCCAGCCGGACTCGCGGTTCCACAGCGACACCAGGCAAGAGAACTGGTCCTCGCCCCAACCGCGATCGGCCAGCATCTGATGAGCGATCGCTTGCGCGTCGCCGGAAGGAGTGACGGTCGCTGGGGCTGTCACCGTCGGCGTGCTGATCTCCGGCGCCTTGGTGCCGGTCTTGGTCACCTGGGTGACTGGCTCGACGCTGACCACCTCAGCGGTGACAGCCTCTTCGACCACAACGCCATCATGCAGGGTTTGCAGAATTGTCTGAGTCAACTCGCCGTTGGCCCCCTTGACCACAACGGTCACCCTGCCCTTGGTGGCCTCGGGATCATCGGAGTTTTCGGTGTTGAAGGCGATGGCCGATGTCCGCTCAATCGATTGCTGGGAGACGCGCACCAAGGTGATGGTCTGCTGGTCAGCCAGGGGGGTGTCGAGACTGGGGCTGATTTGATCGTCTTCGTCCCAAGTCAGACCGGCGGCAGTCAATGCGTCGCCGACCGTGCCAAAAGCGTGGATGGTGTTGGCTTGACCGTCAGCGGCGACCTGGACGTCGTAACCGGTGTCGATGCTCAGGGCCATGCCATCACGGTCGATGGCGGTCAACTGATCGGCTGACACCTGGATCGAGGTCTCACTCAGACCCAACCCGGAGACAACCCCAGCCACGTTGGTGGCATAGGTCCAATAGGTGCCCTCCTGGCCATTGACGGTCAGGTCGATCGGGCGGCCGTAGTTGACCTCGACGGTCATATCCGAGGACACAATGGTGTCAAGACTCGGCCAGACGCGGTCGTGGTCGGTAAGAACAATGTTTTGATCGTTGAGCACTTCGGCGACCGAAGCGTAGGTGACAGTCAGATCAGAACTGTGACCATCGACGACCAGGGTGACGTCGTGTCCGAAGGCCAGGTTGACACCTAGGCCGGACATACCAATGGCGAGAACGCCGATGGTGGTGGCGACGAGTGGTTTGATGACCGACAAAGCGGTACTCCTTTTCCGTGAGACAGCATGGGAGCTTGGCAACCGGATTGAGTCTACTTGATCGATGAGTAAAAACCAAGGAAAAGCTTAAGAAAATTAAGAATGGCTGTGGTTTGGGCCAGACGATGGTGGCCGTGACTAGGCGCTAGGCGAGGTCATTGACTGAGACGGTGTAGTCGCCAGCCTCGGCGACAGCCGCCTGGATAGCGGCGAAATCGATGGGCGTGGCGGAAATGATTCGCAACGAGCCATCAGTCAGATCGACCGCTACTTGGTCGACGCCGGGGATGGCTTCGACTTCAGCCGTGACATGGGCGACGCAATGCTGGCAGGTCATGCCGGCGACGTGATAGGTGTTTTCCATGGGGCTCCTTGTCGAGATTCAGTCCGGTCAGCATAGCCCGACCAGCCCGGTGGTGGTAATGCGCCGATCCGAACCGGAGCGGGTAGAGGTGAAGCCCAGGCCTTGTGGATAGATCCTGTGGATAAATCGTGTTCGAGTCTGAATATATCAACATTGACTGTTGTTACTTGTTAACAACTCCTGTCGTTTGTGGGCAGATTCGCTTGGCTGGTGGGCCGATTTCCGAAGAATTGACTTGTCCACCGGCGTCTTGGGAACTGACAAGGCGCATCGTTGCTGGTTTGCGGCAGAAGTTCACAGTTACCAACAAGGCTTGTTGATAACTATGAGCGTCACCGGTCAATTGTCCACAGCCCTGGGCACGATTGGTGTGCATCGTCGGTTGGTTCAGTGGTGATCGCCTCGGGTAGTTTCACCTCTCGTGACTTTGCCCCAAAAACTGTCCCTGGTCGGTGACACAATGCCAGCCATGACACAAATCGGCGAAGACTCAAGCAGCAGTGGCCCAGCCAGCCGTGGTGGTTGGCTGCCAGCGGATGCCGGCGGGGCAAGGGGCATCCGATGACTGTGTCTGAGTATTCGTACGAGCCAGACGAGCTGCCAGATCGTCTGCCACCTCAAGACGTGCCCGCGGAGCAATCGGTGCTGGGCGCGATGATGATGAGCAAGGACGCCATCGCTGTCGTTTCCTCCACCCTCCACGGGCCAGACTTCTATCGCCCGGCTCATGAGATGATCTTCGACACCATCTTGGAGCTGTTCAGCCGCGGTGAGCCGGCCGACGCCATCACTGTGGCAGCGGAGCTGACCAAGAAAGGCGAGATCACTCGGGTTGGCGGGCATGTTTATTTGCATGACTTGTTGTCGACTGTCTCGATCGCCGCCAATGCCGGCTATTACGCCGACATCGTCCGCGAAAAGGCGATTCTGCGCCGCTTGGTCGATGCGTCGATGCGGATCGCTCAGCTTGGCTATGCCGGTGCCGGCGACATCGAGGACATTGTCGATCAGGCTGAGCAGGCCATCTTCAAGGTGACCGATGGTGCTTCCGGTGAGGATTATCACATCATCGGTGAGCTGCTCCAAGGCACCTGGGATGAGATGGGCATGCTGGCGGCGCAAGGCGGCGGGATTGCTGGCATCTCCACCGGATTCACTGGCCTCGACGAGTTGACCAATGGTCTGCATCCTGGCCAAATGATCATCGTCGGCGCCCGACCCGGCGCCGGTAAATCGACCTTGGGCTTGGATTTCGCCCGCAGTGCCGCCATTCATCAGAAAATGACCACCGCCATTTTCTCGCTGGAGATGAGCGCTTCAGAAATCATGATGCGTCTGCTGTCCGCCGAGGCGTCGGTGCCGTTGCATGCCATTCGCACTGGGCGCTTGGAGCCCTATTGGCAAAAC
>JAITVZ010000097.1 GCA_031285505.1 Propionibacteriaceae bacterium | reverse complement strand
ATCGCCTATGACTTTGTCGGTCATGCCAAGTGGTGGTATGGCTTGTCGGCCGTCCTAATCCTGCTGTCGATCATATCCTTGGTGGCCCGCGGTGGCCTTGAGCTCGGCATCGAGTTCCGCGGTGGATCCAATTTCACCGTCACGGTCACTGCCGACCATCCAGCGACCGAGGACGATTTCCGTCAGGCAGTCCTGGCCAGTGGGGTAGCAGACATGGATGCCACCACAGTCACCACCATCGGTTCCGGCCGGATGTCGATAGAGACCAGGGCACTGGACGTCGATGATCAGGTGGCGGTTCGCCAAGCCGTCGCCGAGGTAGCTGGCACTGATTCGGAAGAGGTCGCCTACCAGCAAATCGGTGCCTCGTGGGGACAGCAGGTAACCCGGCAGGCCTTGATCGCCTTGATTGTCTTCCTGGTGCTGGTGTCGGTTGGCTTTGCCATCTATTTCCGGGATTGGAAGAAGGCCGTGGCGGCCATGGTCGCCTTGATCCATGACTTGATCATCACCGTCGGCATCTATGCCCTGGTTGGATTCCCAGTGACGCCAGCCACTCTGACTGGTCTGCTGACAATTCTCGGCTACTCCTTGTATGACACCGTTGTGGTCTTCGACAAGGTCCGCGAGAACACTGCCGACCTTGATGATTATCGACAAAACTATGCTGAGGCGGCCAATAAGTCGGTCAACCAGGTGCTGGTGCGCTCGATCAACACCACAGTCATCGGTGTCCTGCCCGTGGCCGCCATCCTTTTCGCTGGTGCCTTCATTCTGGGATCAGGCCCGCTGGAAGACATTGGTTTGGCTTTATTCGTCGGCATGATCATAGGCGCGTATTCATCAATCTTCATTGCCACACCCTTGCTGGTTCATCTGCGGATGGCCGAGCCGGCGATGCAGGAGCAGGCCCACCGAGTGGTCCTGCGCCGGGAACGCTTGGCCAAAGCCAAGCTGGCCGAGCAGGCCAGATCAGCTGATAAGGCGTCGGACGTCGATCGATCAGTGACCACCAAGTCCGCCGGTCGCGCGGTGGTCAGTTCTAGCGGCGACCAGCGAGCACAACCGGTGCGCCGCCCTCGGTCGCAAAGGAACACCCAGTGAAGGTAGCCGCAGATCGGATCGATCTGATCAGCAGCCATATTGTCGACGTGCCAGACTTTCCGAAGCCTGGTGTGGTTTTCAAAGATATTACGCCCCTATTGGCCAGTCCCAGGGCTTATCGCGCCTGCATCGGCGCCTTTGTTGATCAGGCGCCCAAGGGTATCGATGTGGTTGTCGGCATGGAAGCCAGGGGCTTCATGTTCGCCGCGCCGGTGGCCCTGGCTTTGGGCGTCGGTTTCGTGCCGGTGCGCAAACCGGGGAAATTGCCGCGTGATGTCTACACCGAGCATTTTCAGTTGGAATATGGCCAGGACAGTCTGACAGTCCATCAGGATGCGATTCGTCCTGGTGCCAAAGTCTTGGTGATTGATGACATCTTGGCAACCGGTGGCACCATTGGTGCGACGGCTCGCTTGATCCACGATCTCGGTGCCGATCTCGTCGATGTGGCAGTACTTTTGGAGTTGACCGCCTTGAAGGGGCGGGAACATCTGCTTGAAGTCGGCATTGATGATTTAACGGCATTGATTCCTGTCTGATCGCCATGTCTTTGCATGGTGTTGATTGGATAGGCCTCAGGCAGGCAGCCAAGGTGTCTTGGGAAGATGGCGCAGATCCTTGTGACTGCTCATCTGTGGCCGAAGACGATTCGCCTGCAGTCACATGTCGCTACAATTCCTAAATGGACCTTGAGGCAGCGGTCGTTTTGGAGACGCCCGATTTTCAACAAAATGAATATGAGGCTGCCTGCCGCCGTGAAATGGAAGCCATTTGGTCTGCCTTGTCCCGGTCGCACGCAGACGCTGACCGCGCCCTGATCGATCAGGCTTTTGCCACTGCGGAGCTCTACCACCGTCCCCAACGGCGAACCTCTGGGGAACCTTACATTTTTCACCCGCTGGCGGTGGCCCGTATTGTCGCAGAGCTCGGCATGACCAGCTCTGTGGTCGCCGCCGCTCTGCTCCATGACACCGTTGAGGACACGGCTTACACCCTCGATCAGGTCGAGGCTGACTTTTCGGCAGACATCGCCAATATGGTGGACGGTGTCACCAAGCTCGACAAATCGCTTTATGGCGATATGGCCAAGGCCGAAACGATCCGCAAGATCATCGTCTCGATGTTCCATGATCTGCGAGTGATCGTCATCAAACTCGCCGATCGGCTGCACAACATGCGGACCATCGAGTCCCTCCGCCACGAAAAGCGGAATCGCATCGCCAAGGAAACACTGGACATCTATGCTCCATTGGCGCATCGCCTGGGTGTGAACACAATCAAGTGGGAATTGGAAGACCTGTCCTTTTCGACATTGCAGCCCAAGATATATCAGCAGCTGGTTCAACAAGTGGCCTCAGAACAACCGGCTCGCGAGGCCAACCTCCAAGAGATCATCCCGGTGGTGGTGGCAGCATTGCATGAACGGGGCATCACCGCACAAGTGACCGGTCGGCCCAAGCACTATTACTCGATTTACCAGAAGATGGTCGTCCGTGGTCGAGATTTCACGGACATCTATGATTTGTTGGGTATTCGCATCATTCTAGAGCCCCCGGATCCGCTGGACACCAACAGCTGTTACATGGCGTTGGCAACGGTGCATGCCCTTTGGTTGCCGATGCCGGGGCGATTCAAGGACTACATTGTCAACCCCAAGTTTTCCACTTATCAATCGCTGCACACCACGGTCATCGGTCCACACGGCAAACCGATTGAATTCCAAATTCGCACCCGGGAGATGCACCATAACGCCGAGTATGGCGTCGCCGCCCATTGGCGCTATAAGGCCAGGGGTAAAGACGGCAAGCGATCCAACCAACCGGATCCAATGGAAATGCTCTGGGTCAAGCGTCTAAGCCAATGGCAGGCCGAAGAGGACGATCCGTCAGTCTTCCTCGACAACCTGACGGCTGATCTGCGCAGCCAGGAGGTGATGGTCTTTTCGCCGAAGTCCGAGCCTTACTTTCTACCCGTCGGTTCGACACCAGTTGATTATGCCTACGTCGTCCATACGGAGGTGGGCCACCGTTGTATTGGTGCGCGCATCAATGGTCGTTTGACCCGACTGGACACTCCTTTGGTCGATGGCGACGTCTGTGAGATATTGACCACCAAAGTAGCCGATGCTGGCCCATCGCGTGATTGGCTGGAGTTTGTCAAGAGCCCCAGAGCCCGACAAAAGATCAGCCAGTTCTTCTCCAAGGAGCGGCGAGACATTGCTGCGGATGCTGGCAAGGATGCCATCGCCAAACAGCTGCGTCACGCCGGGCTGGCACTACAACGCATACTCACCTTGCCTTACCTGACCGCTGTGGCCGATAAACTGCACTTGGCGGATATTACCAGCCTGTACGTGGCCGTCGGCAATCACCGAGTTGGTGCCCAAAAGGTAGTTGAATTACTGATCGCCCTCGAGGGAGGGGCGGAGACCGCTGCTGAGGAGTCTTACGAGGATCGTTTGATGCCCGAGCAGGGTCACAGCAGTCATGAGACCGCAACAAGCCACAGCGGCGTTCTGGTGGCTGGCGATGGCGATGTCATGGTCAAGCTGGCTCGCTGTTGCACTCCGGTGCCTGGCGATGACATTATCGGTTTCGTCACCCGTTCCAGTGGCGTGTCGGTCCACCGCCGTGATTGTCGAAATGTTGCGGATCTATTGACCACACCAGACCGGATCGTGCCGGTGACTTGGGCCAAAGCGCCGGCCGCCAGCTATCTGGTGACATTGAAGGTCGAGGGTTTGGACCGGGTCGGCCTGTTGGCTGATGTCTCCGCGGCGTTATCCGAAGGCAAGGTGTCGATCGTGTCGGCTCAGGTCCATGTCGGCAAGGATCGTACCTGGCAAATGACCATGTCCTTTGACATTCCAGACCCACATTTCCTGGAGTCGGTGATTCGCCGGGTGCGCACCGTGCCAGAAGTGACAGCCGTGCACCGGGTCAACGCCTGATCAGAAGGGTCAGGCAGTCACGTCACCCGAAGCAAAGCAAATGTGGCTGGCCGACGTCGAAGGAACTTGTTTGCTCATCACCATTGCGGCCATGATGACCGAGAATGGCTGCCGAGCGCCGCAGAGACGATCAATCAGCGCTTGAGGTCGTCAAGGGTGCTTTGCGCCTGGTCCAACCAAGTCTGGTAGGTCGCCAGCGAACTGGTCAGCTTGGAAATCTGGCCCTTGTCACCGCTTTGCTCGGCCTTGGCCAATGATTTCTTCAGTTTGTCGATTTGGCCGGAGAAGAGATTGACCGTTTCAGCAGCCCGTGAACGGGTCTGCGGATCGGTTCTGGCCCATTCGCGACGATCGGCCTCATCGATGGCTGATTCCAACGCTCGAACCCGGGCATCGATCGAACGAGATTTATCGGCGGGCACTCGACCGACGGCGTTGAAAGCGGTGATGAACTCCCGGTAAGCGCTGCGGGCCGCTGCCACGTCCTTCACAGGCAAGATCTCGGACTCAGCCTTGTCAAGCAGTTCCTGCTTGATCGTCAGGTTGCCCTGGTTCTCCTGGTCTTGAGCGGAGAACACCTCGCTGCGTCGATTGAAAAAGTTGTCTTGAATAGCGCGGAACTTGCTCCACAATTGGTCATCCACTTGCCGACCGGCGCCGCCGGCAGCCTTCCATCTGGTCATCAAGTCACGGAATTGTCCGGCTGTTTGTCCCCAGTCGGTTGAATCAGCCAAGGACTCCGCCTCGGCGATGATGGCCTCTTTGGCGACACGCGCTTGGTCCTGGATGGCACTGCGTTCCGCGAAATGGGCCTTGCGCCGCCGGGTGAAAGTTGTCCGCGCTGACGAGAACTGATGCCACATCTCATCGTCGGTTTTCTTATCGAGGTGGGGTAGTGTCTTCCACTCATCCAACAAGTCGCGAAACTTTTGCCAACCGCCGGTCCAATCAGAGCCGGCAGCGATCTGCTCGGCCTGCTCCACCATGGCCGATTTTCGTTCCTTGGTGGCCTGGGTCAACTCGGCTTTGGCGGCTTGGCGACTGGCCGATTGCTGGTCGATCAAGGACTGCAGCGGGTCAAGGCGAGCAGCCAAACCCTCAAGGTCAGCCACGGCATTAGCCCCAATGATGTTGTCGCGCAGGTGAGCGATGCTCTTTCTGGCCTCTTCTGGTGACAAGGCCCCATTCTTGACACGCTGGGACAGCAGATCAACCTCAACCCCCAGGGATTCGCCGCGCCGAACAAAGAAGGCTAGCGCTTGCTCCGGTGTGGCATCGGGAATCTGCCCAACGGCGCGCTCAGTTTCCCCGACGCGCACATAGACTGTCCCATCATCGTCCACCCGACCGAAGCCAGCAGTTTCTGGATTTTCGCTCATGGACTCTATCTTGCCGGATTCTGCCCAACTTTGCTTGACCACGGCGGCGATTGATTCACTTTGGACGAGATGATCGACAACGGTCGGCCCATTTAGACTGGGGAGATGGCTGCGATTTCTGGATTTCCCGAGTACCTTCCCGCCGGTCGACGTGTCGAGCAAGCGGCAGTGGCCTTACTGGAATCTGTTTTCTCCTTGCATGGTTTCAGCAGTATTCAGACGCGGTCGTTGGAGCCTTTGACCGAGCTGGCGCGTAAGGGTGACATCACCAAGGAGGTCTACGTTGTCCGGCGGATCCACGCTGATCAGTCTGATCGTGATGAATTGGGCCTTCACTATGACTTGACCATCCCCTTCGCTCGTTATGTATTGGAAAACGCCGGCCACCTGTCGTTCCCATTCCGGAGATACCAAATACAGCCGGCTTGGCGTGGCGAGCGACCGCAGGAGGGGCGTTACCGCGAGTTCTGGCAAGCCGATATTGACATCGTCGGCGACACGAATCTGGCTGGCCATCATGATGGCGAAGTCATCGCTGTCATGCTTGAAGCCTGCGCTCGTTTGGACCAGGAATTAGGCATCGGCGCGGTGCGAATGCGGTTGAATCACCGTCAATTGATCCAGGGATATTACGAGGGCTTGGGCTTGACTGATCCGCTGTCAATCATTCAGGTGGTCGATAAGTTGGACAAGATCGGTGCGGCAGGTGTCACTGAGATTCTCGACGGGCAGGGGATCACGGCTGAGGTCATCGCCAAAATTCTTCGCTTCGCCTCAATCAGTTCAAGGGCCGACTCGATCGAACAAGATCTGCGTGCCCTTGGGGTCAGCAATCCGCGCTTTGACCAAGGCTTGACGGAGTTGATGGCTTTGTTTGACCAAGTCAACCAGCAGTTTCCCGGACAAGTGCTGATCGATTGCCAGATTTCGCGTGGTCTCGATTACTACACCGGAGCGGTTTTCGAAGTTGCTTTGGTGGACAATCCGCAGCTGGGCACCATCGCCGCCGGGGGGCGTTACGATTCGTTGGCCAGTCAGGGCAAGAGGCGCTATCCGGGGGTGGGGATCTCCTTCGGTTTGACACGAGTGCTGGCACCGCTGATCAAGCGGGGTCATTTGCAGGCCGATCGCCAGGTGCCATCAGTGGTGATGGTCCTGGTCGATGATGAACCCACCCGCGCCCAAGCCGAAGCAGTTGCCAAGGCACTGCGAACCAACGGCATCCCCTGCGAGGTGTCGCCGACGGCTGCCAAATACGGCAAACAGATTCAACTGGCTGATCGGCGCGGTATTCCTTTTGTCTGGTTTGGTGGTCTTGAAGGACAGGTCAAGAACATCCGCTCGGGCGATCAGGTTGCAGCTCAAGCCGAAGATTGGATCTGCCCGCCGGAACTGCTCCAGCCCCAGATCATTGATGCGACCGATCTGGCGTCTTGACAGTCTGATAAAGTCACTCCTTGTTGGCGTACCGTCTATACGCTGACCAGATTGGAGAGTCATGCTGCGCACACATCTGGCCGGTCATTTGTCGACTGCTGAGGTTGGGCAAACCGTCGTTCTGGAAGGTTGGGTCAATGCCCGCCGCGACCATGGCGGGGTTGTCTTCATTGATCTGCGTGATTCATCTGGACTGGTGCAATGTGTCATTCGCGAAGAAATGGTCGATGTCCTCGGCGCCCACAAACTGCGTAATGAATTCTGTCTGGCCATCAGCGGGCAGGTCGACCGGCGCTCGGAAGACACGGTCAACCCAGCGATGCCGACTGGGCAGATCGAAGTGGTGGTCAGCAATATCGATGTGCTCAATCCATCAGCGCCACTGCCGTTCCCGATCGATGAGCGCGTCTCGGTTTCGGAAGAAGTGCGGCTGACTTATCGCTATCTTGATCTGCGTCGCCCAGAGCAAGCTGCGGCTCTCCGCTTGCGATCCCAGGCCAACCGCGCCGCCCGAGCAGTGCTTGACGACCACGATTTCGTCGAAATTGAGACACCAACCTTGACCCGGTCAACGCCGGAAGGTGCCAGGGATTTCCTGGTGCCAGCCCGCCTGGCGCCGGGTTCCTGGTACGCCTTGCCGCAGAGCCCCCAGTTGTTCAAGCAATTGCTGATGGTGGCCGGCATGGAGCGCTATTACCAAATCGCCCGCTGTTACCGCGATGAGGATTTCCGAGCTGACCGGCAACCGGAGTTCACTCAGCTGGACATCGAGATGAGCTTTGTCGAGCAAGAAGACGTCATCGCCCTGGGAGAGAAGATCGCTCAAGCGGTCTGGCGCCTGATCGGTGTCGAGCTGACCCTGCCGCTGCCGCGTTTGACTTATGCCGACGCCATGGACCGGTATGGATCGGATAAGCCAGACCTGCGATTTGACTTGGAGATCCATGAGTTGACCGATGTCTTCGCCGATACTGCTTTCCGAGTCTTCCAAGCGCCTTATGTCGGTGCGGTGGTCATGTCTGGCGGCGCCTCCTTGCCCAGGCGGCAATTCGACGCTTGGCAGGAATGGGCCAAGCAACGCGGCGCCCGAGGTTTGGCCTATGTGACTATCAGCGATGATGGTCAGTTCGCTGGGCCAGTCGCCAAAAATCTGTCTGATGCAGAATTGGCAGTGCTACCGGCGCGCACTGGTGCCCAGGCTGGCGACGCAATCTTCTTCGCCGCGGGCCCCAGGTCCAAGTCGCAGGCGCTGCTCGGCGCCGCTCGCCAGGAAATCGGTGAGCGCCTTGGCCTGATCGACCAGGACGCTTGGAGCTTCCTCTGGGTGGTTGACGCGCCTTTGTTCAAGCCGACCACTCAAGCCGAAGATGAAGGAGATGTGGCCGTTGGGCAAGGCGCCTGGACGGCGGTTCATCATGCTTTCACCTCGCCGAAGCCTGAATGCCTCGACAGCTTCGACACTGATCCCGGGTCAGCTCTGGCTTATGCCTATGACATGGTTTGCAACGGCAACGAGATTGGCGGTGGATCAATCCGTATCCACCGCCGCGACATCCAAGAGCGAGTCTTCAAGGTAATGGGCTTGAGCGAGGCTGAGGCCCAGGAGAAATTCGGTTTCCTGCTCAACGCTTTCCAGTTTGGCGCTCCGCCACATGGCGGCATCGCATTTGGCTGGGATCGGATCGTGGCGTTGTTGACCCGGATGGAGTCGATCCGAGAAGTCATCGCCTTCCCCAAGACAGGCAATGGATTCGATCCCTTGACCGGTGCTCCTGCACCGATCACCGCTTTGCAGCGCCGTGAGGCGGGAGTCGATGCGGTCGCCAAGTCCAAGAAAGTGGCTGCGGACGCTACCGCGGCGCCGGGAGAATCCGCGGCTGCCTGACCTGAGGATTGGCTTCAGTCAGTCAATGCTGCCGCCACAGCCAATGTGGCCGCCGTGGCAAAGTTGCTTTGCCGCTGTTCGGCGGTCATATTGTTGGCCTCTTTGGTCAGATGGTCGGAGATGGTGAAGATTCCCAAGGCTTGACGGCCCATCTGCGCCGCAACACCATAGAGCCCGGCCGCTTCCATTTCCACTGCCAAGACGCCATGGCCTTGAAGAGCAGACATCTGCCCGGGCACCTTGAAGTAGAAGTGGTCTTCGGAAATGACTGTGCCGAGGTGGACCACAGTGTCGCCGATCGCCTGACTGGCCTGCCAAGCGGCGGCGGCCAGATGGAAATCGGCCACAGCCGAGAAATGAGTGCCAGGGATGCGTAATTCGTTCATGTTCGATGTCGTGTGAGCGCCGGTGCCAATGACCACATCGCCGACATTGACGCCTTCAGCAATGCCACCGGCTGTCCCGACACGGATGATCCGTTGGACATGGTAGAAGTCGAACAACTCACTGGCGTAGATGCCAATCGATGGCATGCCCATTCCTGAGGCCATGATTGACAAGGGTCGACCCCGATAGGGGCCGTTGGCAACCGTGCCGGTGAAGCCGAGGATGCCGCGCACCGCGGTGACCTCTTCGGCATCGGTCAGCAATTGATCGGTCATGGCCGCGGCTCGCTTCGGATCACCAGGCATCAGCACAGCTGGGGCAAATGCACCGTCTTCGGCTTCGATATGAGGTGTGGCCATGGATTGTCCTTCATTTGTCTGGCTGCCCCGAATGGTCGCCGGTTGATGCCATCGTAGCCACCAGTGTCCCATTCACTGAAGTCGACAGCAGTTTGATCAGTTGGCTCGACCACCATCGTTGGCAATCTGTGGCTCAATGGCGCTTATCTCGGCCCTATTATGGGTCCGACAGGAGCGTCCATGAAGATTGATTTGCACAGCCATTCGACTTTTTCTGATGGCACCGACTCAGTGCCACGCTTGTTGCGCCGGGCTCAACGCGCCGGTTTGGACGCAGTCGCTGTGACCGACCATGACACCTTGGCATCAATGGCCCAAGTTTCAGCCATGGGCCGCCGATTGGGCATCAAGACCTTGGCTGGATTGGAAATGTCAACCCATCTGGTGATTGACCGGCGGCGTAGGTCGCTTCACTTACTTGCCTATGGTGTTCGACCGGATGATTCATCGCTTCAACAGGCTTTGACTGATCAGCAACTCGCCCGCCGCCAACGCATCCCCCAATTGGTGGAGCGCCTCCAGGCGCTGGAGATTGATCTGACACTCGACCAGGTCCTAAGCCAAGCCAGTCCTGGCCAGACCCTAGGCCGCCCGCATGTCGCCGACGCCATGGTCCAACTGGGCTTGGTGGCGAATCGCGATGCTGCTTTTACTGGTTGGTTGAGGGACGGTGGACCGGCCTGGGTTGATCATCCCACTTTGACAACCAATGATGCGATTGCCTTGGTCAATCGAGCCGGTGGGGTAGCAGTGCTGGCTCACCCCTGGGGGCGAGGCAATGAGCAATGGTTGACCTCTGGTCGACTGAGCGATTTAGCCAGTCAAGCCGGGTTGTTCGGACTGGAGGTCGACCACGTGGAGCACGATGCTCGACAGCGACGCCGTCTGCGGGCCTTGGCCAAGCAATTGGGCCTTGTCGCCACTGGTGGCAGTGACTATCATGGGCGGGGCAAGTCCCACAACCCCCTTGGGGCGTGGACGACCAGATCAAGCGCTTGGCGGGCCATCCATCAAGCTGTCAGGCAACGAGGTGGACGATTGTGACTCATTTGGATAATACCGACGCGACTAACGACAATCTGGACAATGGTGAGGCCCAGGGCACTTTTGAAGAGGCCGTGCGCCGCAGCGCCGTGGTCGAGACTGCGCTGCTTGAACAACCACAGCGGTTCACTGTGTTGACCGGTGATCGCCCGACTGGCAACCTGCACATCGGTCATCTCTTTGGCTCCTTGCTCAGTCGGGTGCGGCTCCAAGACCAAGGAGTGACGACGATGCTGGTCATCGCCGACTACCAGGTGATCACCGACCGCGATGGGGTCGGCCCAATCAAGGAGCGCGTGTTTTCACTGCTCGCCGATTATTTGGCGGCCGGCATCGACCCGCAGCGATCAACAATCTTCACCCATTCGGCCATTCCGGCACTGAACCAATTGATGTTGCCCTTTTTGTCATTGGTCACCGATGCCGAGTTGCGCCGCAACCCAACGGTCAAGGCGGAACTCAATGACACTGATGGCCGGCCGATGTCTGGCTTGATGCTGACTTATCCAGTTCACCAAGCCGCCGATATTCTGTTTTGCAAGGCGAATCTGGTGCCGGTCGGCCGCGATCAACTGCCGCACATCGAACAGTGTCGCTTGATCGCCCGGCGTTTCGACGAGCGCTATGGCCGCTACCTTGCCGATCAGCCAGTCTTCCCCCAACCTGAAGCCCTGCTGAGTGTCGGTGGTGTGACCATCCTGGGGACGGACGGCACCAAGATGTCCAAATCGCGTGGCAACACCATCGAGTTGGGCATGACGCCAGATCAGACCGCCAAGATGATCAAGAAGGCAGTCACTGATGGTGAACGGCATATCAGCTTCGATCCGATCAATCGCCCGGCGGTGTCCAACCTATTGACTCTGACTGCCTTGTGCCTGGACCAGGACCCCCGCGCCATTGCTGACGAAATCGGTGATCAAGGCTCAGGGGCTTTGAAGAAGCTCCTGACCGAGGCGCTGAATGAGCGTCTGCGTTTGCATCGAGCGCGCCGCCAGGAGCTGATCAATGATCCGGCCTACCTGGAGAAGACCCTTCATCTGGGCAACGATCGAGCCAACTCAATCGCCGAAGAGACACTCTTCCAAGTGCGCTCGGCCATGAAAATGGTCTACTGAACTTAACTCGCCGACGAACTTGCACTGTCCGACATTGACCATGCCGTACGCCAACCGTACAATAGATTCATGACACGAACCCTGCGTTCCCGGCGCTTCGAAGCCCGACTTGACCCTGAGACGGATAATCTGATCACAGCAGCGGCTGATCAGCTCGGCCAGTCTCGCTCGGCGTTTGTCGTGGCAGCCGCCCGTCAGCAGGCCAGTCGGACGGTAAATGCCGCCACTGACATGACTGCCGAGCAGGCTTTGGCGATGCTGCTCGACAAGCTTGACCAGAGCCAATTGGCAGCCTGCCCACTGTTGCGCGGTTTGCGCACCGCCCGAGCCGGTCAGCAGGCACAGTAGGCCCATTCGCCTGCGCTGCTGGTGTCCGGCAGCGGGTGGGGTGGGTGCAGGGGGTTGTGCTGGGTGTGGTCGATCGGCAGGCAAAGGAGACAGGCGGACTGGAGGCTGGTCGACCCACGACAACAGCCAGGCGCCAGGTGCAGCCCCAGCCCAACGACGATTTTCCGGTGCGGGACACCGGCGCCGCCTTGATCTGACCAGTCTCGCCTGATCGATGGCTAGACTTGGTTCATGGAATACACATCATTGGGTCGCAGTGGACTCCAAGTTTCCCGCCTGTGCCTGGGCACGATGAACTTCGGGCGCTCGACGACTGAAAAAGAAGCCTTTGGCGTCATGGACAAGGCATTGGAAGTCGGCATCAATTTTTTCGACACCGCCAATGTCTACGGCGGACCGGATCGCCGTGGCCTGACTGAGGAGATCATCGGTCGCTGGTTCGCTTTGGGTGGTGGTCGTCGGGAATCGGTGGTTTTAGCCACCAAAGTCTATAACCCGATGGGTGACAAGTCTGATGGCCCTAATGACGCCGCCGGCCTCAGCGCTTTCAAGATCCGCCGCAGTTTGGAACGGTCGTTGAACCGCTTACAAACTGACCATATCGAGCTCTTGCAGATGCATCACGTCGACCGGAGTGTCACTTGGGATGAGTTGTGGGGCGCCTTCGAGCCACTGGTGGCTCAGGGGGTCATTGATTACGTCGGATCGTCTAACTTCGGTGCTCGCCATTTGTGCTATGCCCAACAAGCAGCTGCCCAGCGCCATTTCCTCGGTTTGGTCAGTGAGCAACATAAGTTTTCGTTGGTGTGTCGCCTTCCAGAGCTGGAGGTTCTACCAGCGGCCGAAGACTTGGGACTCGGGTTGCTTTGCTGGAGTCCTTTGGGCGGAGGGATCCTATCCGGGCGGGTTTTCAACCCTGATTGGGGCAGCCGCACCTCGGATTTGACGCAGCAGCTCAGCCCGGCAGTGCGAGAGCAATGCAAACAATACTCGGCTTTGTGCCGCGATCTGGGGGCCGGTGAGGCAGCCGTCGCCTTGGCTTGGTTGCTGAGCCACAACGCTGTCACGGCGCCGATCATTGGTCCACGCACCGATGATCAGGTGACCTCTGCGATCAGCGCCCTGGATCTGACCCTGTCGGTCGATGTCTTGACCCGTCTTGATGAGATCTTCCCTGGTCCTGGTGGTGAAGCCCCAGAAGCCTACGCTTGGTGATATCGCACTGACTGACACTCTCGACTAAACCAGCAGCTCCATGGTTTGATCGGATGGCAGCGGCTCTGGCGCAGGCGCCTGGTCGACGGCGCCATCGTGAACCATGTGAGCCGTTGCCAACATCAGCTTGATCCGGTTGAGTTGATTGACCTCGGAAGCGCCTGGATCGTAGTCGATGGCCACCAGGTTGGCGCCTGGATGCTGACTGCGGATCTCTTTGAACATGCCTTTGCCGACCACGTGATTGGGTAAACAGGCAAATGGCTGAACACAGATGACATTGGGTGCGCCACCGTGGATCAATTCGAGGATTTCACCGGTCAGCAACCAGCCCTCACCAGCCTGGTTGCCCAGAGAAGTGACCTCTTGGGCGCGGCTGGCCAACTCGGACATCATTCCCGGAACAGTGAACTTGGCTTGTTGATGTCGCTGGTTGGCGGCGCGCAAGGCCCGGCGGATCGGCTGGCGATAAGACTCCATGTATGAGCGCAAAGCGATCTTGGCACGACTCCACTTGGCGCCGACGCCCAGATTGGCAATGTTCCACTCGGTGTTGTGCAAGCCAACCAGCATGAACTCCATCAGGCCGGGCAAGGCTGCTTCGCAACCCTCACTCTCGATGACATCGATGACGTGGTTATTGGCATCCGGCTGGAATTTGACCAGAATCTCACCGACAATGCCAACACGCGGTTTGCGGGGGATGTCTTGCAGAGGTAAGGCGTCAAATTCGTCGACCATCGCTTCGATCAACCGGGAATAGGTCAATCGGCGTCGACCATATGACGGTGTGCGACCGCTGCCGATCCATTCACGGGCGATGCTGTCCCAACGATGGTAAAGCGCTGTGGCTGACCCAACCTTGACCTCGTATGGCCGCACGCGCAACAACAGGTCCTGGAGCAGATCGCCCAAGGCCAACGCCCGCATCGCCTTATGCATCATGCCCAGACTCAGTTTGAAACCTGGGTTGGATTCGATGCCAGAAGTCGAGATGGCGATGACGGGAACATGTCCGTAGCCAGCGTCGCGCAAGGCCTTGCGCAGCAAGCCGGTGTAGTTGGTGGCGCGGCACATTCCCCCTGTCTGAGTGATCAGAACTGAGGTGTTGGCCGGATCGGCTTCACCAGAGGTGAAAGCGTGAACCAATTGGCCGATGACCATGATGGCTGGATAACAGGCGTCATTGTTGACCGTGCGCAGACCGGTCTCAACATCGTCATGTGAGGCATGCTCCAAAAGCTTCATGTTATATCCGGCCGCCTTGAAGATCGGCTGGACCAAGCGGAAGTGAATCGGCGCCATCTGCGGGGCCAACAAGGTGTGACGTGCCTTCATTTCCTTGGTGAAGGGCACTGGCAGCATGGCATGGGAGCGAATCGGACGCTGACTGTCGCGGCGCTGATCAGCCGCTGCCGCCAGCGAACGCAGCCGGATTCGAGCGGTGCCGAGATTGGAGACTTCATCGATCTTGAGGATGGTGTAAACGCGATTCTTAGCTTCAAGAATCTCCGCCACCTGCTCGGAGGTGATGGCGTCCAGGCCGCAACCGAAGGAGTTGAGTTGGACCAACTCGAGGTCGGGGTCTGCGGTGACTACCGCTGCTGCCTCATAAAGGCGGGTGTGATACGACCACTGATCCCGCACCCGCAAGGGCCGTTCCAGTTGGGACTCACCAATCACCGAGTCTTCAGTGAAGCAAACCATTCCCAAGCTGGTCACCAATTCAGGAATGCCGTGATGAATCTCCGGATCGAGATGGTAAGGACGCCCAGCCAGCACAATGCCACGCAAACCGTGATCGCGGCAATATTGTCGAGCCTCGCGACCGGCTTGGCGAACGTCCTCACGGAAGGCTTGGTCTTCGGCGTAGCCCGCCTGAACCGCCGCCTTGGCCTCATCCAAGCTGACATCAAAATCCGCGAACACTTCCACCAGGCGCTCCGCTAGTTTGTCCGGATCAGCCAGGTTGAAATAGGGGTTGATCAAGCGGACACCGGGCTGACGCAAGCCCTCAAGGTTGTTCTGGATGACCTGCGGGTAGGAGGCGACCACCGGGCAGTTGAAGTTCTTGTCGGATTGAGGGGTCAGCTTCTGCTCGAAGTTGACTGAGGGGTAGAAAATGGTCTTGACGCCGTGCTCCAACAGGGACTCAATGTGCCCATGGACCAGCTTGGCCGGGTAACAAACGTTCTCAGAGGCGATTGAACCCATACCCTTTTCGAACAGATCGTGTGATGACCGACCAGAAATCACCACTCGGAACTTCAAAGCACTGAGGATGGTGAACCACAGCGGATAGTTCTCGTACATGTTCAAGGCACGCGGAATGCCGATGTCGCCACGAACCCCCTCCTTGGCTGTCAACCGCCGGTAGCTGAACAAGCGACGATAGGTGTAGTCGAATAGATTGGGTAGTGATGATTTGGCCTTGGTCGGGTCAGCCCCGCGCTCGCAGCGGTTGCCTGAGACATGACGTTCACCATCACCAAAAGTGGCAATGGTGCACTGACAGTGATTCTGACAGAGCTGGCAGTTGGTCGTTTCGGTTTCGACGTGGAGTCGGCGCAACTGCGGCACGGCCAGCATCGAACTGGGAACTCCCGGAATAACACTGGCCTTGGCGGTCAAGGCGGCGCCATAAGCGCCCATCAATCCGGCGATGTCGGGGCGGACCACCGATCGACCGGTCAGCAATTCGAAGGCCCTCAATACGGCGTCATTGAGGAAGGTGCCACCCTGGACGACCACTGTCGCCCCAAGCTGGTCGGCGTCGCGCAGCTTGATCACCTTGTACAAGGCATTGCGGATGACCGCATATGACAGACCAGCCGCGATGTCCGCGACGGATGCACCCTCTTTCTGAGCTTGCTTGACCGATGAATTCATGAAAACGGTGCAACGGCTGCCCAAATCAACTGGAGCGTTGCCCTGACATGCGGCGGCAGTGAACTCCTCAATCGACAGGCCCATCGACTCGGCAAAGGTTTGAAGGAAGGAGCCGCAGCCAGCGGAACAGGCCTCGTTGACGGCAATTGAGTCAATCACCTGGTCGTCGACCCGCATGTATTTCATGTCCTGACCACCGATGTCGATCACCGAGGTGACCCCGGGAGCGATCTTCTCAGCGGCGCGGAAGTGAGCCATGGTCTCAACCTCACCACAGTCGAGGTGCAGGGCCGCCTTGATCAAGGCTTCGCCGTAGCCGGTGACGCAAGTTTGGGCGATGATGGCTGGCCCCGGGATGACCTGGCGAACAGTGGTGGCGATGGTCACTGCCGCCGCCACGGGATCACCCTGATTGCCGGCATAGTGGGTCCAAAGGATGTTGTCATCGCCATCGATCAGCACCGCTTTGATGGTGGTCGATCCAGCATCGATGCCCAGATAGAGGGCGCCGCGGGCCTCCTCGAGCGGCTTGCGGGGGAAACGATGGGCTTGATGGCGGGCTGTGAATTCCTGGCGATCGGCCGCCGAGGCGAACAAGGCCGGCATCCTACCCGACACCGGCACCATATGGCGGCGGGTGACTAACCGATGCGCCAGTTCTTCTAAGCCGATGATGGTCTTGCTGGCCTTTTCGGCAGCGCCTAAGGCAATAAAGATCTGAGCCTCTTCGGGCACGATAAAGCCATCGACCCGACCGGCCAAAGCCCGCTCGAAGGCAGCTCGCAGCTCTGGCAAGAAGTGCAGCGGTCCGCCGAGCAGGATGACTTGGCCTTTGATCGGTCGGCCCTGAGCCAATCCTGAGATTGTTTGAGTGGCCACCGCCTGAAAGATTGAGGCGGCCAAATCTTCATGACGCGCACCCTCATTGATCAGCGGTTGCAAATCCGACTTGGCGAAGACACCACAGCGTGAAGCGATGGGGTAGAGGTGGAGGTGGTTGGCAGCCAGAGCGTTGAGCCCCGGGGCGTCAGTGCGCAGCAAAACCGCCATCTGATCAATGAAAGCTCCGGTGCCACCAGCACATGTTCCGTTCATCCGCTGCTCAGGCACTGGTTTGAGATAGGTGATCTTGGCGTCTTCACCACCCAACTCAATGGCGACATCGGCTTGGGGATAGTGTTGCTGCACCGCGAATGTGGCGGCGATCACCTCTTGAATGAATTCGACCTCCAAGGCGGCGGCGATACCCAAGCCACCGGATCCGGTGATGGCCACCGTAGCGCTGATGCCGGGAAAGGCCTTGGCCACGTCGTCGACCAGCTTGATCAACTCAGCTTGGACATCGGCATTATGGCGTCGATATTCTTGGTGGACGATTTGGCCATCAGCTAGGAGCACCGCCTTGATGGTGGTTGATCCGACATCAAGACCGAGCGCGTACGCCTGAGGCATGGGTTTTCTCCTTGAATTTGCTGATCGCAAACCTAGAGATTACCCCACCAGGCCGAGAAATCCGCTAGCGACCGGCCGATGAACTCAGTTTATGTTATCGCAGCCTGAGTGGCGCCGGCGGCCGACGCATATAAGGCAACTGGCCAGGAATAGTGGCTGAAGAAGGCTCGAAC
>JAITVZ010000149.1 GCA_031285505.1 Propionibacteriaceae bacterium | reverse complement strand
GGCGCGCAGCGTCGTCGTGAGCGGAGCGAGCCGAAGACCACCGACTGCCACCTTCGCTAGGTGGTGGTGCGTGTGTCAACTGCCGCCCAGGCCAGGTGGTGGTGATGTCGCCGACTGTCGCCTGGGCCAGGTGGGCGTGTCACCTGCTTCCTCAGGCGACTGGTGATGAGACGATCCGTCTCATCAAATGAACGCCAGCTAGTCTGACATCATGGTGCGCGCCGGCGCTGATCTGTTTGAAGCAGAAGCCGTCACACCACTTCCAACTTGTCACCATGTCGCCAGGGGGAGCCATGAACAACGCCCACACCGCTTGGAGCATCGCCGCCATCGCGGTCTATTTTGCCATGATGCTGCTGCTCGGCTACCTGGCATATCGGCGCACCCGCAACCTCGACGATTACATGCTCGGTGGCCGCCGCCTCCACCCGGCCGTCGCCGCTTTGAGTGCCGGAGCAGCCGATATGTCGGGCTGGCTGCTGATGGGACTGCCCGGCGCCCTCTATCTGACCGGGCTCGTCGAGGCCTGGATGTCGATTGGCTTGACCATAGGTGTCTGGTGCAACTGGTATTTCGTCGCGCCACGCCTGCGGGCCTACACCGAGGTGGCTGGTGATGCCATCACTATCCCGACCTTCTTCGATCGGCGCTTCGGCCAAGGAAACCACTCACTGCGGGTGGCGGCCGGGGTGATCATTCTGGTTTTCTTCACCTTCTATGTCTCGTCTGGCATGACCGCCTCTGGCACCTTCATGCATGCCACCTTCGGCCTCGACGCCTGGTGGGGCATCTTGATCGTCGCCGGTGTGACCTTGGTTTACACCTTTTTCGGCGGCTTTCTCGGCGCCACCTGGACCGATGTCGCTCAAGGGCTGCTGATGTTGGCGGCGCTGGTGGTGGTGCCGATCATGACTGTGGTCAAGATGGGTGGCTGGTCGGTGGTGGTCGACACGCTGACGACGCTTGATCGGGCTGAGGGGACCGATCACTTCTCCTTCGTTGTCGGCTCGTCCGCAGCGGCGATCATCTCGGCGGCGGCTTGGGGGCTCGGTTACTTCGGCCAGCCGCACATCATCGTCCGTTTCATGGCGCTTCGATCTGTCCAGTCAGCCACCTTCGGTCGGCGAGTCGGCATCGTCTGGATGGTTCTCATATCGATCGGGGCCTGTGCCGCCGGGTTGATCGGCCGTGCCTTCTTCATCGATCATCCGCTGGCCGATCAAGAAACGGTTTTCTTGGCCCTGTCGCAGGCCCTCTTCCACCCCTTCGTGGCCGGCCTGGTGCTGTCGGCGGTGCTGGCCGCCATCATGTCGACCCTGTCGAGTCAGTTGGTGGTCTGCTCGTCGGCGCTGGTCGAGGATCTGTTGTTGTTGTTCAAGAAGGGTGGCTTGACCAAGCCTCAAGGCCTGTGGGCCGGGCGGATCGGCGTGCTGGCGGTGGCGATCATCGCCGCCATCTTGGCACTGACTGCCCAGGACACCATTTTGGCGCTGGTGGCTTTCGCCTGGGCCGGTTTCGGCGCTGCTTTCGGGCCGATCGTGCTGCTGTCGCTTTATTGGCGACGCCTGACCCGACCCGGGGCACTAGCGGGCATGGTTGCCGGCGCCATCACGGTGGTGGTCTGGGGCAAATCCGCGCTGAGCGGAGTGCTCTATGAGATTGTCCCCGGCTTCTTGGTCTGCCTGTTGGTGGCAGTGGCGGTCTCCTTGGCCACGGCTGCCCCGTCGGCCACGGTGATCGCTGAGTTTGATCGGGCCAAGGCACTGACTCAGAGGCAGTGACATCCATCATGGCGGTGGTCGGTGGTCTGGTCGGCGCCGTCGCAGGCTGGGGGCATTTGTCAGTGCCCTGCCGGCCTAACCGCACCCTGACGACATCCGCACCGTATCCACATCAGCCAAACTAGGTAGCCAATTGACAATAATAAATGCTTGCGTTTAGATTGCTCTATATGTGATAGTCCCACCACCTGGGGGACGAGACCTGAGGAGTAGATCACGATGCCACAAGAGCTAGCGTCAAACACCACATGGCGACGCCGTCGTCCCGGCCCGAAGATGGTTGTCGCCACCATCACCAGTCTGGCGCTGTTCGCCACGACGGCCTTGCTCGGCACCGACGCCTACGCCGCCCAGACCAACGACCCGCGCAACATCTCAACGGTCACCCAGACGACCTCAGATGCCTCACGGGCCTACAACTGGGACGCCGCCACCGTTCGGGCCAACATGAACATGAAGGGCAGCCCGGACGCGCCCTCGCTGTCGACGTCCACCGACCCGACCGGCCAGCAGTACGTCAATCTGGCGCAGCAGGGTCAGACCAGCATCTTCCGCTACGCCTTCCTCAAGCAGGAGGTCTCGGCCAATCAGGACTTCACCGTCGAGGGCTACTTCAACCCGGACCGCCTGGTCGACAACAATCAGGACAACCACGGTGACTGGGTCGGTGTGGTGTTGATCCCGAAGAAGTGGGACCAGGTGGACGCGACTCCGAGCTACGGCGGTGGCTTGGGCATCTATCGCACCCCCAACGCCATCGCCGCTGGCATCGACATGAACCTGAACAACGAGTACAACGATGGCATGTGGGGCCCTAACGTCACCCTGCGCTGGACTGGCGCTGATGGCAACCTCGACAATCACGCCTACTGTGACACCAAGGGTCTGTGCTCGCGCCAAGAGACGGCCAACCAGGACATCCGCGCTTGGGGCACCACGGTCAAGTACACGCTGAAGTACTTCTACAACGGCGGCAAGCCCTATATCATCTACACCGCCACCGACAGTTCCAATGCTGCCAAAACCTTCACGGTCAACACTCAAACAGCTGGCGTCACCTTGAACGTGCCAGCCGATGGCGTCTTCACCGTCGGTGTCAACGCAGTCAACGGGCCGCAGAACAACCAGGGCTTCCGCGCCAGCATCGACACCCTCCAGGGCTCGGTTGGCACCTACCAGGGCACGATCAACTATCTGGTAGATCCGACCATCGTCGCCGGTGGCGGCACCGTTGCCCCGTCGACCACCCTCAGCGGCCTGCCCGGTGACAAGGTCGGCATCACTGGCAAATCGGCCGGGGCCATCGCCGGCACCGACACCTACGCCTATGACGGCGCCGTGCCTGACACCGACGCCACTGTCTACAAGACCGGTTGGCACCTCAACCGTGTCACCGACAAGGCCGGCACCGCCTCCGATCTGACCTATCAGATGGTCGCTGCCGACAACGTGCTCAACCTCTATTACGCCCCTGATTATCAGCAAGCCCGCCTCGAGACCGATGCCTCCGACCCGACCGGCGCCAAGACCGTCTCGACCCTCGATGGCCGCACCGGGTCTGGCATCACCAACTGGCCTGACGCCACCGACGCCAAGCTGGCCCGGGCTGGCTATGTTTACACCGTCACTTTCGGCGGCAAGACCTATGACACGCTAGCCGCCGCTCAGGTGGGAGCCGTCTTCGACGCCACCCCAAACGGCTCGGCCACCACTGATGCCACCCCCCAGGTCTTCTTGGTAAAATACGTCATCGACCCGGCGATCATGACCGCCGCCAACAAGGCGCTGACTGATGCCCAGACGTCCAATGTCATCTCCGAGCCGACCGTCAAGGCGGCTGAGCAGGCGTTGAAGGACGCCATGAACGCCACCTCGCCCAACCCCCAGACGATCCAGGACGCCACCAAGGCCTTGAATGACGCGGTGGCCGCTGCCAAGCCAGCCCGTGATGCCGCCATCGCTGCAGCCAATCAGGCCAACACCGCCGCCAGCAACTCCAGCGCGGCCACCGATCCGACGGTCAAGGCGGCGCAGGACACGCTCAACAACGTGCTGAAGAATCCGGACGCCACCACCCAACAGATCAAGGACGCCACCAACGCTTTGAACAACGCTGTCAACCAGGCGACCGCCAATCTGGCGGCCTCGCGCGACACCGCCGAAGCGGCCCTGGCTGACACCAAGCCCGTCTCGAATGAGCCGGCGGTGGCTGACGCTGTCAACAAGTTGAACACGGTGCTAGCCAGCCCCGACTCGACCACCGACCAGATCGCCGCCGCCACCAAGACCTTGACTGACGCCACCGGCGCCGCCAAGGCTGCCCGTGACGCCGCCAACCAAGCAGCTCAGGCATCGATCGACGCCGCCAAATCCGGCCCGACCGCCACTGACCCAGCTGTTCAAGAGCGGATCGCCAATTTGCAACAGGTGATGGCCTCCGCCGCCAACGACTCGCCGACCGACCTGACCCGCAACATTGTCGCCCTGACCGACACCTTGAAGGCTGAGGTCGCCGCCAAGACCGGCGAACGCGATCAGGCGGTCGCCGACGCCAAGCAAGCCCTGACCCAGACTGCGCCGGTCTCTCATGAGCCG
>JAITVZ010000122.1 GCA_031285505.1 Propionibacteriaceae bacterium | reverse complement strand
CACCAGTCGAACCGCTGATTCGCTGAACCAATGCGCGACCGTCCCGGCGTTGCCAGTGCACCGCCGCGACAGCCTAAGAACATCTGCTAAAGGAACTGGATCATCTTGATCATTGACGGGCTGCTGGGCTTGGCCCTGCTGGTTTGGCTTTGGTGGAACCTGGTGTGGCGCCCCAGGTGGCCACGGAGGACGCGCCTGGTTTTAAGCGTCATTTTGACCATCACTTTGTTGGGATCAGCGCTGGCAACCCTGGCCTCACGTTATCTCGGTCTGACTTGCTGGCGACTGCTGCTGAGCACTGGCAGTGCCCTCCTCATCTTCTATCTCTACCTGGGCTTGGCCTTGCTGCCGGTGGCCCTGATTTGGGCTTTGACCAGTCGCCGGCAATGGGGGAAACGTTTGACCATCATTGCCACCGTTGTCGCCATGCTGGCGGCAGGAGCAATCACCGCCTGGGGTGCCGATCGGGCGGCCCGGTTACCGGTCGACCAGTTGCAGGTGACACAGCCAAGGCTGCCTGCGAATTTTGACGGCATGACCATAGCTTTGGTCACTGACGTGCACTTAGGCGCGACTTCTCGACCGACCCTGATCACCGAAACCATCGACCAACTGAACGAGGCCCATCCCGATCTGATCGTATTTGGTGGAGACTTGATCGACGGATCTGTCGCCAATCTCGGCGACAGTCTCCGGCCTCTGACTGAATTGTCCGCCCCCGATGGCGTGGTTTTCACCACCGGCAACCACGAGATGTACCACGATCCCCAGGCTTGGATCGATTTTGAAGCGTCGATCGGCTTGACTCAGCTGAACAATGACGGCTTCAAGATCTGGCGTGGCAAGCAGTCGATTGAGTTGATCGGCATCGATGACGCAAGCGGCCAGGGCCAGTTGGCGCCCAGCCTGCGATGGGCTTGCCGTCAAGCCAACGATGGACCGTGTTCGGCCACTGATGGTGTTTTCCGGATTTTGGTGGCTCATCAACCACGGCAAGCCCTGGCCAACCATCAGTTACCACCTCAACTGGGCATCGATCTGCAGTTGAGCGGCCACACCCATGGCGGCCAGTTCCTTCCATTCGGTCTGACCACGTTACTGGTGCAACCGATGTTGTCCGGAGTCGCCCAAGTTGGTGGCATCACGGTCGTGACTTCCCGCGGTGTCGCCGGGTGGGGACCACAGGTGAGGGTCGGCGCGGACCCGCAGATTGTCTTGATCACCCTGCGGCGTTAGAGAAACGATGGTCAATTATCGGTTCACAAAGATTGCTGGCCAGTCAGTCCCCAAAGGCGGCGGCAATGTTGGCCGGGGTCAATTCCTCCAGTGCTGAATAGGACCAATGCGGCTGGTGGTCACGGTCGATCAATTGGGCCCGGACCCCTTCGACGAAGTCTGGTTGACCCAAGAAGAAAGCCCCCAACTGCAGATCTTGGGCAAACACCTCTTTCAGTGTCATTGCCTTGGCCCGCCGCAAAGCCGCCAGGCTGGTTGCTACCGACAGTGGTGATCGCTGGCGAATTGCGGCCGCACTGGCGCGGCAAATCGGATCACCACTGCCTTCCAAAGCCTCGACCATGGCCACAATGTCGTCCCCAGCAAGGGTCGTGGCGCACCAGTCCAAGCGATCGGGCACGCTTGGTTGGACCAGTTGTCCGGCAGGTCGGCCAGACTCATCCCGATCATCAGCCAACACATCGACCAAACCTAGTTGGTACGCCTCGGCTCCACTGACGGTCAAACCGGTCAAGGCGAGATAGGCGCCAACTTCACCGGGTAGGCGCGACAACTCATAAAGCATGCCGACATCTGGCCACAAGCCGATGATCGTCTCCGGCATGCCCAGCGCGGCGTCAGCGGTGATCTGGCGATCCTGGCTATGCAAAGACAAACCGCAACCGCCCCCCATAACGATGCCATGCAATCGCATTTGGAGAGGTTTAGGGTAACTTGCAATCAACTGATCGAGTCGATACTCACGGCACAGGAAATCAACTGGGTCCGCAGTGCCAGCAAGCACGATATTGCGCAACTCGCGGACATCGGCGCCAGCGCAAAAAGCCCGTCCTTGGCCAGAGATGACCACTCTCTCCACTGCCGGTGAGTCCACCCAGTCCGTGAGTTGCTCGAACAAACCATCGATCATCGCCCCAGTCAGGGCATTCAGCGCTTGAGGTCGGTTGAGTCTGATCTGTCCCGTGTTTTCCTCGATGGACATCATTAAATCAGGCATCATACTCCTCCATCGCTAGGCCACCTCGTCTGGTGGACGCATCGCAGTTCTTATGCCGCCAACAGTGGCTCAGGGTCGCGCCCACCCGGAAATGGCGCCACAACCAGGCCCAACAGCAGATCAATCCGATGATACCCGCAGCCAAACCGGTCCAGCCATTGCGCACTGCCATGACGATGATCATGTAGCCGAACACCACCCACATCACCAGACCAACACCAAACCAGGCGCGTTTGGACAGTCGGGCCAATGGCAGCAACAAACCGCCCCAGAGCAAGTACCAGGGATGCAAAGCCGCCATGGCGAATGCTGTCACCACCATCACCCAAGCCAACGCCGAAAGCGGATCGAATGGCCCCAAACGCAGGGTGATGCTCACGACCACGACTGTACCTACTAGCAGCATCACCGTGGTCATCGTGCTCAACCACCAGGTTCCTCCCGGGCTGATCAATCCTTGAAGAATGGACCCGATCAGGTAGGCCGGGCTGAGCGATCCAGATTCACCAGGCACACTCAGCGCACTGATCCAACCGAACCCCAAGCCACAGACCAGCGACACCAGCACAAAGACAGCCAAGGCAATTTCGGCAGCGACCAATGCCTGCCAAATGACTCGAATTCGCCCAAGGCGATCGTGCCAACTGTCGATCGGCTGAATCAGCCATGGCAGGAAGACGCAGGCCAATATGGCTGGTTGCTTGATTGATGCGGCCAGGCCGATGACTGCCGCCGCCCAGGGCCAGCCTCGCCGATACGAGGCCAGCCACAAGCCCAGCACCAACAAACCCATCATCCAGGCGTCGTTGTGGCCTCCACCGATGTAATCGATGACCAACAATGGGTTCAGACAGGCAAACCAGCGCACCAACGCAACGTTCTTGTGCAATCGGGCCGCCAGTTTTGGCAGCAGCCATGCGATCAGCGCCACTGCCATGAAGGCAGGTATACGCATCAAGATGGCCGACAACCAGGGCAAGCCACCCGACAGATTGACAACCCCATGGGCGATCTGTAAGGCCAGAGGGCCATACGGGGCTGGGGTGTATCGCCATGCCCAGGGGGCGTAGCTGGCAAAGGCGCCAGGCAGCAGACCGGGACCTGCGTCATAGGGATTCTGGCCGTGGCTGATCATCCAGCCCTGCGCCCCGTACGAATAGACGTCGTGGCTGAATACTACTGGGGCGATCACGAAAGGCAGACACCACACCACCAGGACTCGCCTGGCCATGGCACCAGTTAGGCGCTGACCTTGCTCGGTCGCTGGTCGCAACCCCAGCCAGGCGATCACCAGGACAGACACTCCCAGCACGGTCATCGCTGTGCCGATGGTCTGGCCAACCACCCCGTCTAAGTGCAGCCAGCGCAGTGCGCCCCACAGCGGCGATGCTTGTGGCAGATAGGCCGGCGTGAATGATCCCAAAACGATGGCGATGGTGCCCAGTAATCCGCAACGGACCGAACGTGCCGCCCACGCATCACGCCACGGTCCCAGTTGACCTGACCTCGGCTGATCGCGTGGACTGAGGGACTGGCTCACATCGACCTTTCGCAGTAATCATGTCACAATGTCACTTCGGCACCGCTGGGATAGATGCCATGTTCACAGGCCTTTTCACTATAGCCGTAGCTGCTTCCTGCCAGTGCATCCCCAGGTTATGGGTAAAGTGCGCTGCCTCAACCTAATGAAGGTCAATGTCGGTATGATCTAAGGACACTTCCGTGATCTGCAGCTGCTATCAATTGAGGCTGTCGACTCCCTCTCGCCGCATTGGCCAAGAATCTCGAAAGGCACCATGGACGTCGCTGACAAGCTCCGCCCCCGGCCCCGCTGGCTTGAAATACTCTGGTCTTCTCTGAAACTACCGACCCATCAACACGCCCTCGGTTGGTGGATTGGCACCAGGGCAGCCGTTTTCCTGCTCTGGGCGGTCTTCGATGGTTTTGTCGGCGATGTCAGCTATTACTACGACAAGATCGCCGGCTTGTTCCACGGTATGCCACCCAGCCAGGTGTTGGTCGAGTATCCGACCCCGCTGATTTGGATCTTGTCAATCCCCTACTTGCTGGGTCTGGGCACTCAGGTGGGTTATTCCATCGCCTTCGTCACCTTGTTTTTAGCTGGTGATGCCCTGATGGGTTATGTGTTGTGGCGAGGTGCTCGTCAATACGGCACCGACCCACGGCCGAGCGCCGCCTTTTGGATTTGGTTCGTGGTGGCCATTGGGCCAATCATTTACATGCGGCTTGATTTCTTGACTGCCGCCCTATCGGCCGCTGCTGTGCTGGCCATTGTCCGCCAGCGACGGGCCAGTTCGGGCGCATTGATCGGCGTCGGCGCGGCCATCAAACTGTGGCCGGCCCTGCTCTGGCCGGCCACCATGGTCGATCGGCGCGCTGTCAAGCGGGCCACCATTGGCTTCGCTGCCAGCGGCTTGCTGTTGGCAGCGGCCTCCTGGCTGTACGCTGGTTGGGATCGCCTGATCTCGCCTTTGACTTGGCAGTCTGACCGCGGCCTGCAAATCGAATCGATTTACGCCACACCACTGATGGTGGCTCGCCTGTTTCGCCCAGAGGCCTACACCGTCGAGATCTCCTCGTTCAACGCCTATGAGATTGACGGCCCTGGAGGGGCGATCATGATGCACCTGGCCAGTTGGGCAACCGTGCTGGGCGGGGTGTTGATGCTGATCCTGTACATCGGCTGGCTGCGTAGGCGTCAGCGAACGGCCATCGAAGCCGGCACCCTGATGATCATTGCCACGTTGGTGATGATCATCACCAACAAGACCTTCTCCCCCCAATACATGATCTGGCTGGCCGGCCCGGTGGCCGCCCTGCTGACCATTTCGGCCCGCCACCCCGAGCTGCTGGCTAATCATGGCCGGATGTTCTCTTGGCTGACCCGTCCCAACCACTTGCGCCAAGACGAGCACTTAGTGGTGCCTTTGACATTGGCTCGCCACATTGCCACCTGGACCATCGTCTTGATGGCTTTGACACAACTGGTCTTCCCATTGCTATACGCCTACCTGGTGGCGATGTCTTGGGCGACCCCCCTGGCAACAATCATCCTGACCTTGCGCAACGTCACCTTGATCTACTTCACCGTTCGCCTGATCGCCTTGGCCTGCCGGTCAATTGCCTTTCCGCGCCCAGAGGTGGTCACTGCTTAGTCCTGGCAGGCTGGCGAATACGTTCGGTGGTGCCCAGTCGCGCCCGGCTGAGCACCTAGTCCAGACACTCGCCGACGAATTGTCTGCTTTTCGACTATTGCATCAATGCCCAATCAGGCCACTCTAGCCTCGGCCTCATCATCGTCCAGCCCAGGCAGCAAAACCGCTGGACCATCGCCACGAACAGCCGCGGCGTTGACCACCACCCGGGCCACGTCGCTGCGACTGGGCACAGTGAACATGACATCAAGCAGTGTCTCCTCAATGATGGCCCGCAAACCACGAGCACCGGTGCCCCGTTCGATGGCCAGATCAGCGACAGCTTCGACACCATCGGTGGTGAATTCCAAGTCAACCTTGTCCATGTGAAAAAGCGCTTGGTACTGCTTGATGATGGCATTCTTGGGCTCGACCAGAATTCGCACCAATGCCGCTCGATCCAGGCTATCGACCGATGCCAGGATGGGCACTCGCCCAATGAACTCGGGGATCAGGCCATAAGCCTGCAAATCCTCGGGTCGAACCTGGCGAAACAACTCATCACCAGTCAATGGCTTGGCAATCGCCTGCGTACTGAATCCCAAGGGGTTCTTACCCAAGCGCGAAGCGACAATTTCTTCCAAGCCGGCGAAGGCCCCGCCGACGATGAACAAAATATTGGCAGTATTCATCTGGATGTACTCCTGATGCGGATGCTTTCGCCCGCCCTGCGGTGGCACCGAAGCGACCGTCCCCTCAAGGATCTTTAGCAGTGCCTGCTGAACACCCTCACCAGAGACATCGCGGGTCAGCGATGGATTGTCGGCCTTGCGCGCCACCTTGTCGATCTCATCGATGTATATGATGCCAGATTCGGCTTTCTTGACATCATGATCAGCCGCCTGGAGTAGTTTGAGCAGAATATTCTCAACGTCTTCACCAACATAGCCCGCCTCAGTCAAAGCGGTAGCGTCAACCATGGCGAAAGGCACATTGAGCATGCGGGCCAGGGTTTGCGCCAGATAGGTCTTGCCGCAACCGGTTGGCCCAATCAAAAACATGTTCGATTTGGCCAATTCAACCCGCTCATTACCGCCGATCACCGGTTCAAGGCTGATCCGTTTGTAATGGTTGTACACGCCAACAGCCAAGGACTTCTTGGCGAAGTCCTGGCCGATGACGTATTCATCGAGAAAGGAACGAATCTGCTCAGGCTTGGGCAAACCAGACGAATCATGCAAGGCGTGACTGCCGCTGAGCTCCTCGTCAATGATTTCGTTGCACAAGTCGATGCACTCGTCACAGATGTACACCCCTGGACCGGCCAGAAGTTTACGCACTTGCTTTTGACTCTTGCCACAAAACGAGCACTTCAGCAATTCGCTGGTCTCCCCCAACCGAGGCATGAAAGTCCCTTCCTCTACACTGCCGGATTACTGATTAGTCAGGATCTCGTCGATGATGCCATAGGCCATGGCTTCATCGGCCGTTAAATACTTGTCGCGCTCGACATCATGGGAGATCGTTTCGACACTCTGGCCGGTGTCCTTGGCCAGCATCTGTTCCATCAGGGATCGAATTCTGAGGATCTCCTTGGCCTGGATCTCCAGATCGGATGATTGGCCATACTGACCTTCACCGGATATGGCGGGCTGATGGATGAGGATGCGAGCATTGGGCAACGCCAGACGCTTACCCTTGGTGCCTGCAGCCAGTAACACCGCCGCCGCTGAGGCTGCTTGTCCCAGGCAAACCGTCTGAATGTCGGGCTTGACCAGGCGCATGGTGTCGTAGATCGCAGTCAACGCCGTGAAGGATCCTCCGGGAGAATTGATGTAAATGCTGATTTGACGCTCAGCATCCATGGACTGCAGGCACAAGAGCTGCGCCATGACAGCATTGGCGATGTCATCGGTGATCGGCGTGCCGAGAAAGATGATCCGCTCTTCAAACAACTTGGTGTAGGGGTCAACTCGCCGCACCCCATAGGCGGTGCGTTCTTCCCATTGGGGAATGTAGTAATCAGCCGAAGGGCTAGCCGGAGCCAGTCCGCCGGGCAATAGGAGATCTGACATCACTGGCTCCTAGGTGTTGGGTGAATCGGTGGTGATTTGGCTGGCTCTGGCATACACGTGGTCGATGAAACCGTATTCCAAGGCCTCATCGGCGGTGTACCAGTGATCGCGATCGGCATCGGCGATAACCCGCTCCAACGGCTGGCCGGTGTGCTCAGCGTTCAGTTGGTTGAGGGTCTTCTTCAACAATATTGATTGCTCAGCTTGGATCTTGATGTCGGAGGCGGTGCCACCGAGCCCGCCCGACACCTGATGCATCATGATGCGCGAGTGTGGCAAGGCGTAGCGCTTGCCCGGATGACCGGACGTCAAGAGGAATTGCGCCATCGACGCAGCCAAGCCAATCGACACCGTCGCCACATCATTCGAAATCCACTGCATGGTATCGAAAATGGCCATTCCAGCGTCGACTGACCCACCAGGAGAATTGATATAAAGGTAGATGTCCTTATCGGGATCTTCAGCGTTCAACAGCAGCATCTGCGCACAGATGGCGTTGGCGTTTTCATCGCGCACTTCGGAACCGAGAAAGACGATCCGATTGGCGAGCAGGGCCTGATAGACAGCATCGTTCATGCTGCCACCACCGGATGGCAAGGCCATCCGCGGCAATTGCGGAGTTTCATTCACGTTGATGAACATTACCCGCGACCGGTGACAATTCCAGGGACAACCCCTGGCTGTTCGCTGTCAGCACAGCCCCGAACACCCCTGAGCTCGCAGCCCGGCCAATGCCCTTCCCAGAGACAGTAGACCCGCTGCTCGACACATCGGCGCCTAACAGCGGGTCTGAACGCGTTCGAAGGCCAGAATCAGTCCTCCAACTCGTCCTCCTCCAACTCGGGGTCGACGACACTAGCGGCGCTCAAGCTGGCCAGCAAGGGCTTGAGGTCAACGACTTGACCATTGCTGTCGCTGATCGTGGCTTGGGTGACAATCGTGTCCAGCGCCTTCGACTGACGAATCTGACCCATCCACTCTGGCAAATGATTGTGCGACTGCATGTGCTGAAGCTCTTGCTCGGGCGTGGAGCCATTCTCCTGGGCCTTCTGGAAGATCATGTTGGTCAGATCCTCCTGGGTGACGTTGATTTCGACAGTGGCAGCCACCTTGTCCAGAAGGATCTCCGATCCGATGCCTCGTTCCACCGTCTTACGGGTGTCGGCAGTGAACTGTTCAACTGTCTGGGGGGTGTCACCACCGATTCGCTCCAGGTAAGACTCCAGGGTCATCCCCGATGATTTGAGCTGCTCATTGATTTGACTGAGACGACCTGCCACCTCGGACTCAACCAGTTGCTCCGGCAGCTCGAAGCCGGCTGCGGCGATGGCTGCATCCAAGATTTGCTGACGGGCTTGACTCAATTGCGTCAGCTGATTCGATCGCTCGACACCCTGGGCGAGGTCCGATCGCATTTCGGCTACGGTGTCAAACTGCGACACCATTGCCGCGAAGGCGTCATCGACCTCGGGCAGGGATCGGCTATGCACCGCCGTCACCTCAACCTTCAGGTCAGCCTCTTGACCTGCATGCTCCCCGCCCAGCAGTTTCGATGTGAATTCAGCTGAATCACCCGCCGACAAGCCGGTGACGGCATCATCCAAACCATCCAGCATTTGGCCCGAGCCAATCACATAACTGATGCCTTCGGCATTGGCATCAGCCAATGCCTGGCCCTCCTGGAAACCGGAAAGATTGATCGTCACCTGATCGCCAACCTGACTGGGACGATCGACCGGCTCAACCTCGGCAAAGCGCTCACGCAAGGTCTCAATCCGCTGGTCAACTCCGGAGTCAATGTCATCGGCTGCCGGCACAGTCGCAGTCAACGATGAGAAATCGGGCAGCTCAAAGTCCGGTGCAACGTCGACCTCCGCTACAAATTCGGCCGATTCGCCATCCTCCAGCTTGGTCATGTCGACCTCCGGTCGCCCCAACGGCGTCAAGCCCTGTTCATCGATCGCTTTGGCATACACCTGCGGCAGGACCTCGTTGACCGCTTCGCTGAGGACTGAACCGCGCCCGACCCGCTGATCAATCACCGCCGGCGGCACATGGCCCTTACGAAAACCTGGAATGGAAATCTGTCCGGCGACAGTGCGGTAGGCCTTGTCGATGGCCGGTTTGAGATCGGCGAACGGCACCTCGATGGTCAGCTTGACCCGAGTGGAACTCAGTCTCTCGACAGTGCTAGTCACAGGAAACTCCTCATCAATCTGTGCGGCCACGACTATTGCGACCGACTAACCATGTTAGCGGATGACCATGGTGGCACGAGCCGCGAGACGCTAGGCAGCTTCGGCCTCCAGCCAGCGTTGGCGAACCGTCGCTAGGCCACGACGCTCCAGATAGCGGACTTTTGACACGGTCGAACCGAGTTGGTCCGCCACCGCTTGTCGTGGCAAGGGGTCACCATGCCAGCCGCAGCGCAATTCGATAATTTGACGTTGCTCAGGAGGCAAGGCCTCTACCGCGGCCGACAGCGCCACTTTGACCAATGAGCGTTCCAGGTCCTCGGTGACAGTGTCATCAATTTGCTCCAAGCCTTCAGCCGGCCATTGATGACGGCGGCTGTGGCTGCGAATCGCCGAGCGAATCCACATGCCGGCATATGGCCCAAAGGGCCCCTTGTGCCAGTCATATGCCATGACTGCCTGATGCAACGCCACACAGCCCTCTTGGAAGAGGTCGGCGTAGCTACCCTGGGAAGACCGAGCGGCCGCAGTGGCAATGACTGACACCAAGCCAAGGTGATTTTGCACCAGTCGATGTTTGGCCCACTCCCCCTGTCTGACCAATAGGTCAAGTTCCTCGGGTGTGGCATCGCTGTCCCAATGACGCTCAACCAATACGGCTGAGGCAATGACACCGGCTTCGATCTGGCGCGCCAAGCGCTGGTCGATTGTTTGTCTATCCATACCCTTAACCATGGGAAGGAATGTCCGGATTTGCTATGTCATCCACAGAAAAACACGGACAACAAGCTGACAACACCAAATCGGATCGATTGGCTCACAAGAGCCAGATGCCAACAGGTGACATTGTCTAGACCGGATAATCAGTCAGCTTTCGGCAAACAAACCCGCCGATGAACACCAACCAACCAGGCCAACCATCTGGCTGGCTTAGACTAATGCCATGGCGCAGTTGATCAACCCCGAAGACATCGAGCAGGTGCGATCAGTTGCCCGAATCGATGACATCGTCTCTGCCTATGTCACCCTGAAACCAGCTGGGTCAGGGACCCTAAAGGGTCTTTGCCCCTTCCATGATGAGAAATCACCCAGCTTCCAAGTCACCCCAGCCCGCGGACTGTTCTATTGTTTTGGCTGCGGCAAGGGTGGCGACACTGTCACCTTCGTTGAAGAAATCAACAACTTCTCCTTTCGTGAGGCTATTGAATACTTGGCCTCACGCTACGGTGTCACACTGCGCCTGACCGACCAAGGTGGCGCGTCGGATGGCGTGTCGCGCATGCGCTTATTCGAGATGAATCAAGCGGCCAGTGATTTTTTTGTCGGCCAATTATCCAAGCCTGGCGCTCAAGCCGGACGCGACCTATTGACCGGACGAGGCTTCAGCGCCGAAATGGCGGCACATTTCCAGGTTGGTTTCGCCCCCCAAGGCGGTCGCGAGCTGGTCAAGCACCTGAGGGGACTCGGTTTCCGCGAAGACGAGATGCATGAGGGTGGCCTGATGCGCTCGGGTGGTTGGGACTACTTCCAAGGTCGCTTGATCTGGCCGATCCGCGATTCTGCCAATCAAATCCGCGGCTTTGGTGCCCGGCGTTTGTTCGACGATGACCGAATGCCAGCTAAGTATCTCAATACCCCCGACACGCCGATCTACAAGAAATCGGAAGTGCTTTACGGCTTGGACCTGGCCCGCACCGCCATCGGTGTGCGATCCGAGGTCCTGGTGGTCGAGGGCTACACCGATGTCATGGCTTGCCATGTTGCAGGTATTACCTGGGCCGTCGCTACCTGCGGCACCGCCTTCGGTGATGGGCACGCCCGGGTTGTCCAGCGCCTGATGGGTGACAACACCAGTGCCGGCAAAGTCATTTTCTGTTTTGATGGGGACGCAGCCGGCCAGAAAGCGGCTCTGCGGGCCTTTCAGGAGGACAGCCGTTTCACCGCCCAGACCTATGCCGTGGTTGTGCCGGACGGCCTGGATCCTTGTGAATTGCGTCAACAGCGGGGCGATCAGGCGGTACGCGACCTGGTCGACAGCCGCATCCCGCTGTACCGCTTTGTCATGGCCAACGTTGTCAAACGCTATG
>JAITVZ010000108.1 GCA_031285505.1 Propionibacteriaceae bacterium | reverse complement strand
TGTGCATAAACTAATTATCTCGCACCTAGGGGCTAATGTTCGTTAATGACTCGCGTATTTCCATATTCAAGTAAGAAGAAGTGTAGATGCGCTCAGCCCACAGTTACGAATAAGGTTCTCATAAGGGACAACCGATCACGCGCCATCATTCATCAAGTCCAAGCAGTTGATCATTCGTCGTTGGCTTCGGTTGTTTCAGCGAGAAGACCATTTGATATTGATTCGAAATTCACCCCCAGATTGATTGGCGACCTCAAACTATTCTCAAGTAAGGGAGACGGGCGAATTAATAGGTCGGACATCACTAAAGGGCTATCCCAAATTGACCAATGGAAAGTGCTGATTTCAAAGACAGCGAGTGAGCATGCAGGTCAAACAGACGCAGCGGGTTTGCGAAAGGTTTTATCTCGCATCGAAGTCATGCCTCCGGGTTCAGTGTGCTCGGAGTCATACTTGATTATTGGCGCCAGCGATTCACCTACAGAGGCTCGTAGTGTTCAATTATATCTAATGACACGTTTTGTTCGGTTTTTGTTGTCCACCGTCGTTCTGACTCAAAACATTACCCGCAAAGCCTTCACATACGTTCCCCTCCAAGACTTCACCTCAGCCTCGGACATCGATTGGACCCAGCCGATCAACGCCCACCCGGACGCCAATGGTGAGCTCTCCCCTGATGATCAATCCATCGATGCCCAGCTCTACCGGAAATACGGCCTCGACCCCCACGAGATCGCCTTCATCGACTCCAAGGTCAAAGCGATGGGCGATGACTGAAACATGACCCTGCCCCCGCTTGGGCCGCATCTGGCACAGCCGGCTGATGGAGGCATCAATCGCCCCAGCTCAGCTCATCAGTGGACAGATCTCACCCGGGTTGCCGATCTGCCAGGCATCGACCAGCACCTTGATCAAGTGGTCAAGGTCCGATGATGGCCGATCATCCGGGAAACATCGACCCTCGCGGCGGTGTTTGTCCCGCGCACTGTCAGCCCGATCACACGCCTGACGAGTGCGGCCCTCCCCAAGCAATACTGTGAAATCGAAGTCTTTGCCCTTGCAATAGCTGGGGAGGTGTTTGGTGATGCGGCGCAAACAGTCATCTGGAAAACAGCCAATGGAGTAGTAATCATCGAAGTGCCAGATCAACCAGGCCTCAAAGCTCGGATTGGACAGGGCCATCTTGACGCCATATCGAGTGGCCAGTTTCTGGGCTTCGCGCACCCGGTCGGTGTGGTCGTCCCAATCAAAGACCACCCAGACCTCCTTGTAGCGACCAGCTTGAATACCACGGCGTGGGTCACCCTCATGATACTGCCGCGCCAACTCAACCATCTGCACCACATCGGGACGATCACGCATTGGCTTGACGACAACCTTAGAGCCTAAACAGCGATTAAGGAACAGGCAATAGGCCTGCTCAGTTTGACCTTCACAAACTACCAAGTACTGATCAGCCTCTTGGCGACTGGCCACATTACGGCGGTAGCGCGAGCTGACGCTGTGATTCCCATGTCCCCCCACTTGGTTCACTTCCCCATCTCAACCAGATCAGTCAGCATCGGTACCGCGCCAAAAGCGCCTCGGATATAGGCCGATTCAGTGTCTAGATCCTTGCGCACCTTGAAGTCCGACAGAGAATATAAACTCGTAGCACCGCTGAAGTAATCCTTCTCAGTGAACCAGATCTGGTCACGATCCAGCATGTAGCCTTGGCCGGCCCAATTACCGAGCAGGTTGGTGTCGTGTGAGGTGAAGATCAACTGAGCCCCATAGGGGTTGGTCGACGCCGTTTGGAAGAGTCGGACGATCTCCCGGACGATCGCCGGGTGAAGCCCCTCAAACTCATCGACGAGTAGACGAGCACCATCGCCCAGGGCTCGGTAAATGTCAGCGGCCAACGTCCATAATTGCTTGGTGCCGGTCGATTCCAAAGACCACGGCACCGGGTGCGCCGCACGATCACCACCGGCCCGGCGGTGCATCAACACGGGCTCACGGTCCGAGTCAATTGGGTCCCGATCATCAATGACAACTGACTCCGTCGATAGCCGACCGTCCGTTTTGATGGAATCCACCGCCGCTACCGGTGTGGCGTCGGTTCCAATGCGTTGTGATCTCACAGACACCTCCATGATCCCCAGATCGGCGCCGACTAGGAGCCTGGTCAGCCAATCATGGAACCCGGCATCATGAACCAACAGGTTGGTGGTCGCCACCTCACCTCGCTGTTGACTTCCGGTCAATTCAATCAAACCGTATCCCGTGGCCATCTCTCCTACCAGCCAGTTGTAGACGTCGATCAGCGGTTGATAGTTGTCTTGCGCAGCCTGCGACAGGAACAGGCAGTTGCGCCGCGTGCGCCCAATAACCGCCGCCTTGTTCCCGGTCAAAATAGAGGAGGTCTTAATGATGGTCTCATTATCCTTGATGAATCGGGAGAACAGGGTGCTCGTGGCGCGCTTGCTCGATCTCTGGATTGTCTCTTTCAGACATTCAGTTTCCACCTGGCCGTCACGCAGCGACAGTGAGTAGCGAAACTCTCGCTCGGCCACGACGAAGTGGAACTCCGCGAAGAACGGTCTCGAGGAAGACACATCATCGAGAAGGAAGGGGGCCATCGGTAGCGGCTCATTTGGAGCCCGTCGCGCCGATTGGGCGATTAGTCGCCTGGTGTAACGCATCGCTTCAATGACGTTGGTCTTGCCCGAACCATTGGGGCCGAAGATCGCCGCCACCGGGGAGAGATCACCACCGGCTAACGGTTCGTCTATGGCCAGCCGACTGGCTGACCCATTGCCTGGGCGAACGAACGACAGAGTCTGGCGATCCCTGATTGACAGAAAGTTTTCGACGGTGAAATCGACCAGCATGTGGCTCCTTGGTGATCCGCAACTGAGAGGCAATCATATCCCAGAATGATCTATTGGGTGAAATTTCCGTCCATATGTGCCTACAGTGATGCGTCGTCAGGTGTAGATGTCATGGGGCACGCTTGCAATCAGCTGGTGATTAGGCCGCCGCTTGATACCGAGCGAGGCAATGGGCCGCGTGCTCAGCGGCTGCTCGCTGCTGCAGGCCTTTATCCCCATGCCCTTGGCCTACTCGCAGGCCACTCCATCGCCGTCACGATCCAACTTCGAGCTGTAACCGGGGCTGTCCCGATAAAGTGGCGCAGCCCCTGCCTGACGAGCTTCAGTGCAATTGGCGTAGTAAGCAGCTTGGGCTTGAGCTGCCGCCGCTTGGGCAGCTGCTTGTTGAGCAGCCGCAGCCTGCTCAGCCGCCACCCGATCGGCTTCGGCTTGGGCGGCTTGGGCGGCGGCTACCCTCTCAGCCTCAACCTGCTCGGCTGCCACTCGCTCGGCCTCGGCCGCCGCAGCTTGAGCCACCCGTTCAGCTTCCGCTTGGGCGGCTTGTTCCGCTGCCACCCTTTCGGCCTCAACCTGAGCGGCTTGCTCATGGGCCGCCTGCTCTGCCGCAACTCGATCAGCCTCAACCTGGGCCGCCCGTTCAGTCGCTAAGACATCCGCTGTCTCTTCAGCCGAAGTGGCGCTGCTAGTGGAATCGACCTTGACCCCATGAGCCGCAGCATCCGTGGAGTCTCCATCTGGTGACGAGCTGCCGCAAGCCGCGAGCAGTCCCATCCCCAGCAGTAGGGCGATAGCGGCAACAGGGATGGCATGGAAGCCTGCACGGTCAGTCATGAGAGATATCTTATGGCTAGCGCTTGTGTCGATGGGCTATCAACGCCGAGGCACTCCGAATTGGCGTGACTCGTCAGCCCCCCATCAAAATCTGGTTTGACGAGCGAATTCAACAGCAGCGTCAGTTACTGAACGTGTAACGATCACCTCGCGCGACTGTCTGCATGGATTGATGCAGCGATGCCGTACTCTCGCAACATCAGAACTGGCGCCTTCACCGATCGGACCCAAAACTCCACGTAGTAAACAAAGTACGTGGAGTCTGACTCCATGTACTCATCAAAGTACATGGAGTTCTGGCTACAATGGCGGCCAGATGATCGCCAAGAAATCAGGGTTTAGGATAGCGCCGTGTCAGCCCGCGCCGCGATCGCCAAGCACCCGCCACTAGAACCATTCCCAGGCTGGCGACGGCCACCCCCAGGACAACCCAACCAGGCCACGGCCCAGCAACCGCCAAGCCACCGGTCCCAGCGCGGGGGCCATCCGTTGGGATCGCATCGGATGATCCAGGGCGATCTGCAACCCCCGATCCGCCCGGGCCGCCCGGGCCTCCTGACCCACCCGGCCCACCGGCGCCAGCAGAGCCGCTTGGCCCAGACGATGGCTCCTCCGAAGGATCAGTCGAAGGCGAACCCGTCGGCGAGCCGCTTGGTGAACCGCTTGGATCAGGTGTCGGCTGGAACGGAGGCAGGGTGACTTGGGCGTTCTCGAACTCGATCCCCGACACCTTTTCACCGTTGGAGTCGCTGTGGCGCAGCACCACCTGGTGAGGACGATCCGGGCGGGCATGGGCGTAGACCTGAATCCGGTAGATCCGCCGGTCGTAGCGATAATCGCTGGCCGGGGTGTCGACGACCTGCTCCAGGTCGTATTGGTAAAGCCCGTCTCGGTCGAAATTGAGCGGGCCAAGATCAACTTCAGCATCGCCTTTGATGCTGAAGCGGTATTGGGTGCCGCTTGATCCCGGCGGCATCGGGTGGTCGGCCTCCAGGGCGACCAGTCGGTAGTAAAAGGTGTCATCCGCCCCCGCCCGATCGTGGCTGAAGCGCTGCGTCACCGGCAGGTGGACCGACCGGTCTGGAGCGGCCACGGCCGCCGGCGAAAACGCCGCCTCAGCCCCGACCAGCGTCAAAATGGCCAGCAACATCAGCAGAACCCCTCTAAGAGGTTCAGCTGTTAGGTGCTTCGGATCGGCGGAGCACCTAACCACCCGCGCACTCTTGAAACTCATCTGATCACACCTTCCTCTTGGCCCATGAAGACCGTTGGACTGACTTGGCCCCATCCAGCCCGCAGACTGCGCCAACTGCCCGGTGACTGGCCGTATAACCCGGCGGACTGGCCCACTGAACCCGCTGGGGCTCCAAACTGGCCCACTGAACCCACTGACTGCGCAAACTCGTCCACTCGGCACCAGGATGCACCGCCAGACCCCCGGCACCCAGCGGCAACACACACCGCCTCTTTGACACTGAAACTCATGGGCGAGACTCCTCAACCGCACCGCGCCGGGCACCGCCGCGCCCGCCTCGACCCCGTCGACGGCGGACCAACAGAACCACCAGCAACGCCAGCCCCGCCAGGACAAGCCCTCCGCTTGCCCAAAGGGCCCCACCCGGCAGTTTGGCCACCCAGGCCACGGGGCTGTCCACCCCGTCGCCCCGGTCCAGTCCGGCCAGTCGCGCCTGCTCGTAGGAGTCGGGGTAAGGCTGGTCGCGGATCACCCCGACGAGGATGTCGCGCCCGTTGGTCGATGAGGCGGAGCAGGTGCTCAGCAACACCAGCCGATCATTCACCCCGACCGCAACACCTCGGTCGTAGAGGGCCTTGGTCGCCAAACCATCGAGGTAGGCCTGACGCCGTTCCTCCCCGTCCACCCCGGCCGTGTACACCCCGGAGTCATAGGCGTCGACGTGCATGAATGAGATGAACTCGACACCATGGTCGACGCCGTCGAAGTAAAGATTGCCAAAGCGGTGTGCGTCGAACACCGCTTTGTCGGCGAAGTCGCCCAGATCACCGAACATCGCATCCTTGGCCATGTGGTGGCCGTAGATGATGCTGTTGAAATCGGCGAAGCTTGAATCGTTATCGGCGTCGAGGAAGAGTGACCCGCTCAGCGAAAACTGGCCCTCGATGTTGGTGCTGACGTATTTCTGGTTGTCCGGCCCTTGAGCGATCGGATAATCGATATTCGTGCCGTAGACCGTCAACCAGGCGAACACCTCTGGGTTAATGCTTCGCAACTCCTCGAAGGACGCGCCGTCATCCACGGTTGGTTTCCAGCTGGCATGGTGCTCCCGGTCGGCACCGTTGTAGATCTGTTCGGAGTCCCAGAGTGAATACCCGGCGAAGGCCAGCAGCGACACGATGACGATCAGGGTGGCCAGATCGACGATCTGACTGGCCCCCTTGATCACTTGCCGGCCGATGGCCTTCGCCGAGTTCCTCACCCACAACGCTCCTGCGTCAACGACAATCAGCGAGCGTTGGCCGAGGCATTGCGACGGACCCGCACCAGCACGAAGCCAGCCAGTGCCAGGACCGCCAGGCCAGCGATGGCGATGAAAGGCATGTTCTCCATGGAGACGCCGGTGATCGAGACATCGTCGCGGGTGTTGGTGAAGGCGGCGATGTTGGCACCATCGGCGGTGTAGACCCCTTGGTCAAGACCCAAGGCAGTGTTCAACTGACCGGCCTGATCCTTGACCGATGAGGCCAAGGTCAGCTTGTAGCTGGGGATGTAGCCCTGGGCCGGCCGCTCGCTGACCGTCACCGGGGTGCCCACGTAAGTGTCGACGAAGACCAACTTCTGGCCCGACTTGAGCAAGACATTCTGGGCCGTGCCAGCGGTGAATGACATTTTGCCATCGGCGCCGACGCCCGTGTTGCCATTGTCTGCCAGCGCCACGATGCCGTTGGCGTCCATGACGTAGGCCGTGTAGACCCGAGGGGTGGTGTCATTGACCGTGGCCGCATTGTCGACCATCACGGAGAACTCAAAGAACTTGCTCATGTCACCAAAGGGCCCTTCAACCTGCTTGCTGACCTCAAAGGTCGCCTCGTCTGAGCTGGGGGTGGTGCCACCGTTGTTGCGGTTGTAAAGGTTGGTGAAGACCAACTGCGAATAGTCACCGACCACATCCGGATCGCCGCCCGGGGTCGGGTCGGACTTTCCGGGGGTGCTCACCGTGACGGCTTCGTCATCAACCATCATGTAGGAGTAGACAGCCTTGGCGTAGAGCACGCCATTTTCGTCCTGGTCGACGAACACCTTGATGTCGTAGACAGCCTTCGAATAGGTGAGGCTGTCGACATAATCGGTGTCGGAATGAACCGTGTTACCGGAGGCTTCCTCGGTGACGGTGTACGTATAGACACCCGCGTGCTTCCAAGCCAGGCCAGCAAGGAAATCAGCGCTCTCCTTCGACACGGTCTTGAGAGCCCCACTGACGTTACCGGCGTCACTGGCAGCGAAGCTGATCTTCTGAGGATTGATCACCGGCATGACGCCTTTGGCGGCATCTGTGGTCTCATCGTCCAAGGACTTGGCAACAAAGGTGAAGGTGAACTCATAGCCGGGAGTGACAGTGTTGATTGGCATCTCCAGGTTCTTGGTGATGGCCGCCTTGACCGGGTTGGCGGCAGTGCCCTGATCGTTGACGGCGGCGGCCGTCGCCGGCGCTGCCAAGCCCATCCCGAAGACAGCCGTGGCCAGCAGGCCAGCCGCCAGCAGAGCCAGCGATCGTTTCTTGTTACTCATCTCTTTCCTTTCAATTGCTGATACCGAATCAGGTGCGACCCGCATCATGCTTTTTTCATTTGGTGTGTTCACTGATTCAGTGAAGGTTTTTGTTTTCATCAGATCCCCCGGCGGCGGATGATCAGCATCACCTTGCCGAGGATGTCGTCCTCTTCGACCGGCCCGTAGACGCGGCTGTCGGTCGCGCCATCACGGGCATCGGCCAGCACGAAGACGTGGCCCGCCGGCACCGTCAACGGGAAGTCGACCTCGCCGACGTAGGGCAGAGTCGGCGCAATGATCTCCGGCTCTTGTTGGAGCGCGCCGTTGACCAGCAGGCCGTCGGCGGTGATGTCGACCGTGTCGCCGGCTACCGCCACCACCCGCCGCACTTGCGACTGCCCCTGGTAGGTCAGCGCCACCGCATCCTGCGCGTGGTAGACCTGCCCGTGGCGGAAGTAGACCACCAGGTCACCGTTCTTGATCGCTGGCGACATCGACTGATCCGGGTAGCGGATCGCGCCGAAGACGAAGACGAAGAGCAGGCCGAAAACGGCGACGATGGCGGCGATCTTCAGCATCAGGAAGAGGAGATCCTTGACCAACGACGCCTTCGGAGGCTGAGCTCGGACCGGGCCAGCCGACGCGACGCGAGGCTCCGGAAGCTCCGGGGCCTGCGAATCGCCGCTAGGCCCAGACAGCCCTCCAACCTGCGAATCACCGCGAGGTCCAGGGGCTTGCGAATCGCCGGCAAGCCCAGGACCGCCGCCAGGTCCGGGATCGCCGCGACGCCCCGGGGCCCCCGGGTGGCCGGGAGAGTCAGCCACGGTCGCCGCCCGCGTGTCGCGGCCAGCGCCCAGGGGGCCCCAAGTTTCTTCAATTATTGCCCCACCCTGTGCATTCGTTGCTGGGCTAATTCCAGTTGCAGCGCCTCGCGACGTTGTCGTCAGTCGACGAGCGTTCGGCCCGCCTCTATCCTCCGCCTGGCGATCGACGACACCCGACTCCACCCCTGCAGGCCAAGAATCAATAGTGCGGGACACCAGCCTGTGATCGGCGTTGTTTTGGTCGCGGACCGACCCTTGCGCCGTGATGTTGGCGGTCACATCCGCCTCCCCCGCCGCCAGCCCCAGGCCACGCCGCCGATTGCCAGGGCGGCCAGCAGCAGAGCGGCGACGGCCAGGAAGGACTGACCCTCGGTGGCCGGATCGACACCCGAGGGCACCGGGATGGCGTGGCGGTTGACGTAACTGAGGATCCAGCCCATGCCGTGGCTGCCCATCATCAAATAGCCGGAGTCGAGCCCGCCCGGATAGCCGCTCGGGTCGGCGGAGTCCTGATCGATCAGCGTCAACTTGGTGGTGAATATCGGGTTCTCGTTCTCAACGACGCGGAAACGGGTGTCAGGCATGATCTGGGAAATGTCGATCGATTGTCCATGGCGCAGGGTGAAGGTCGCCTTGCCATCGTCGTCCAAGACCAGTTGCCCGGCTGGCGGCGCGGCGACAGTCGGCTCGCTACTGCCACCGGTGTAGGCGAAGGTCGTGCCCGCAGGCAAGGGATTGTTCAGCCCATCAAGGAAAAAGATCGTGTAGCTGAAGTCACGCGACTTGTCCTGGGCGCGGTAGGAATCAACGGTGCTGCTGACTGCCACCGGCCCAGCCAGACCATAGACCAGTTCGATCGTGCCGTTAGCGCTGACGCTGTCCAGGCTGACCGGCTCGCTCAAGGCGTTGTGGCTGTCGCCCTGGGGGTCGCGCCAGCGGAGGTAGCCGTAACCGGAGAAGCTGGGGATCTGGGCCGGGGCCAAGGTGAAGGCGTCGCCGGCATCGACTGGATAGTTGACAGTGCTGGGATCACCCAGAGGTTTGCCGTCGGCGTCGACGTAGCGCACGGTGATGGTGTGAACCTGCTGATAGACCAGGTTGAGCGTCCGCGGTGTGGTGTCGACCGGCAGGCTGACCGGGGTGGTCGTCTGCGGCGCCCCGGTCTCGCCGTCAGTCCAGTGCTTGAACTGGTAATCGCCGATGGTGGCCGGATGCTGCTCGCTGGTCAGGTTGAGCGTGCTATTGAAGTCGACCGGCAGCACTCGGTCGGCCAGCAATGGGACGCCGCCGGTGTCGACGTACTTGACCGTGACGCTGGTCTGGGTGGGGACGTAGTAGAGGGTGATGGTGCCGTTGTCTTTGAGGACCGTTGAGACGTTCACTGAGATGAAATTGGCGTTGCCGATCGGCCTGACCGGCTGTGGCCGAGAGCCACCGTTGGCCTCCCAAGAGTCCAGCTTGAGACTGCCAATCATCAGCGGCAGTTCAGCGCCACTTTTGCATAAGGGATCATCGTAGACAGTCGAACCGGGGGCGCACATGTAGAACTGGCCGTACATCGATCTACTGAATTTGTCGTCGCTCCTCAAAGGGGGGTTGCTGGAATCCTTTTGCAGATATCGCACGGTGATGGTGGCGTTGGCGGTCGCCGTGGTCTTGTAGAGCAGATAGATCGTCTTGTCCGTCGTGCCAATCGATAGGCGGACCGCCTCTCGCGCATCCTGATAGATGCCGCTGGCCGGGTCCTTCCAGCGGTTGGCGTACTGCACATAACCACCGGTTGGGCCAGGCAATGAATTCGGCACCTGAACGCCACCGACCACCCAGTTGACCTGGCTGTTCTGGGGAATCTGATAGGTCTGATCGGCCTGAACCGTCGTCGACTCGTCACCCTCCATCAGGTATTTGACTGTCACCGTCACCTGTGGCACCTGGGCGGAGCGGGCGTAGACCAGGTAGACGGTCTTGTCGGCCACAACATTGCTGAGGTTGACCGACCCTTGCTGGGCGGCGCCATTACCATCGCGCCAGTGAACGTAGGTGTAGCCGGGAACTGTCGGAAACTGGTTGGCCGCCAGCGCGTAAGACCCGCCATGATTGACGGTGGCCGTTGCTGGCGCAGCCCCGCTGACCGGCTGTCCCGACTGATCGACCAGCTTGAACTCCACTGTGTGCGTGGCGGGCGTTGGCGGGGCGGTTGAGACCCAGACGCCCGGCGATGCGTTGTAGACCTGGTAGGCTCCGGCCATCGTCACCACGCCGTAATTCATGCTGTGACCACGGGCGCTGATGCCCGTCACATAGTTGGTGTTCCCGTTGTAGCCGACTGAGGCGGTGCGCAGCAGCATTGACACTGGCATGCCATCCGACTGGGGATAGTCCTCGAAGTCTCGCTTCCAGGTGTACTTCGGCGGACGCTCGTCGCCCGGCTTGACCGTCGACGGCGGGTTCGAATAATTGGAGTTCCAATCGACGACGTCCTTGCGGCTGAGTGCGAAGTAGACATCCTGTCCGTTGGAATCGGCGGCTCGCCTGGTGGTCGGCTCGGAAATGGCGGTCAGGCTGCTATGGTCACCCAGGCTCGACTGGACGGCCATGGCGTTGATGGTCGGGAAGTCACTGTTCTCGTAGAGCCGGGTCATATCGGCCCGCAGATCCGAAACGTTGTAATCGGTGTTGGGGCCGAACTGAATCTGTTTTTTGAAGGAACCTGTGCCGGAGTAGGTGCCGATATAGACCAGAAAGACATATTTGACCCCGTCGACAGTTGTCTGACGGATCTTCCGCCAGTTGTCGGGGATGATCGGCGACGGCGGGTCGATCCGGAAGCTGGCGCCCAAGGCAGCGTCGCGGAGCTGGTTGAGCAGGCCGGAATCAACCGAGGCAGCGGCGGCCATCACCCCTGCCGACGGCGTCGGCTCATCGGCGGCGCTGTGGGCATTCGGGATCAAGCCAAGCAGGAGGAAAAGTGCGACCAGGGCAGCGATGGGCCTGGCGGTGCGGCGGTGAGGCATCGGTCGGTGGGCGCCGCTGGTCGCCGCCAAGCCCTGTGCCACTGCGACCAAAGGTCCATCGGTGGTCACCGTTGGCCTGTTTGGCCAACCCGTCTTGGTTACGACGGTCCCACCGTTCTTCAGTCGCCGCATCGGCACGCTCCACGTCCTCTGTTCCCCAACCCCAAGAACGAATCAGTGTGTTAGTCGCAATGTTGGCGATTCATGGCGAATCGTCAGTCCCCCCGATCTGTCACGACCAGACCCACACCTACCTGCTTCCGGGCAAGAAGGTCTGCGGCCCGGCATCAGGCTCAAGATGGCCACCCGCTCGCGAGCGAAAAACACTCTGCGGCCCGGCGAGCCACCCGCGACTCAATGAATGTTGGTGAACTCGACTGACATCTACTGTCTGCCTCAATCAGGTCACGCTCATTGCTCGCAAGAAGAGCAGACAGGACGAATGGGTGTTGATGGTTGGCGCCCCTCGATGATTTCGTGAGTCGATCCAGCTGAACCTGCATTGAAATATCTGAATCATGGTGAGTGGATCATATGGGAGCGGTAACATTCCGAATAGCATGACTCGCCTAAGCGCTGGTCCTCCGCGCCGGAAGATGTTTGCGTGCATGGCTGGGATCGGGTGAGGTGATAGCAAGGCGCGTCAGGCGAGGGGGATGAACGCCGTCGAGCTGCTTTCAGCACTGAACCAGACTTTGATGATGGCCTGATCCGCGCCAGCGCTGAGATCGTTGATGCCGACTATTTGGTCACCCGGGATGGCCTCGCCTTCGTCGGCTCAACGGTGGCCAAGATCAGTAGTCCGGCTTTGCTGACCGAATTGGCCACGGCCTGAGGGCTGCGGCCAGGAACCTCGGGCCAACCTGGTGTCTTGTATCAGAAATTGGTGGCTGGGTTGAGACCGAAGGCGACGCCTCGCCGCGATGCCGTTGGTCGACGGGCGTCCACTGGCCGAGCAGGAACTCCGTCAAAACGCCCCCTGGGCGTCGAACAGGCCGCAATGGCTTGGAATCAATCATCTTGGCAGCTGAACGGCTGAAGGGGACTCTCCTCACTCCCCCAGAGCGGTGATGACCAGCTGCCTGCTAGACGGAGAATAATAGGCCGTCACCCAAAAATCATGTTCGCCATCTTTGGTCAAAGCCGGACCAAGATCAGGCCCAGTCATCAGCTCTCTTGGCAGTTGGGTGGTTAGGTCCTCCACCACATCAGGAGCAGTCAACACCGGCTGCGTTGCCAGCGCGGCCAAGCGATCTCCCACATCAGGTGTGACGGTGATGACAGCATCGATCCAGTACGTGCTGGGGCCAGGAGCATCTCCCGACATTGTGCCTGAATACCAAGCAACCGATTCAGGCTGGCCAATCAAGGGAAAACGTGTTATCAGGGGTTGGGCATCGGTCCGCAATTCTCCAGAGCCCTCTTTTTGAGCAATCATGCCCCCAGTCCTTTCATCGGTTGAATGGGTTGCACCCGTGCAGGCAGTCAATGTGACTGTTAGAAAAACCATGACCATCAGGCTTAACCACACTGGTCGCCATGCCGCTTGATTCGCGAGCGATGACCGCGAGGGGGCTACTTCTCTCAGAGAATGCGTGAAGCGCATTATCGCTCCGAATGATCAGACTCGCCACCACCGATGACGGCCTGCCCAGGATCACCAACAGTCCAGGTCACCGTCCGAGTGACCGACCCCGAGCTGTCAAATGGCTTCGCCCATCCGATGCTAGTAAAACGTCCGTTGGCGTCATCAGGCACCCCAGAGGCAATATCCGACTGACCGCTATTGAAGTTATAGTGGTCCTCGGCGTGAACTGTCACCACCATAGTCACCTTGTCCCCCTCGACCCAAACATTCGCACTACTCCACTGTTGATATCCACCAATGGCCTTTTGCCAGTTCTCTGTCTCTGGGTAAACAATACTTTCACGAGGCTCGCCAACCATTGGGAAACTTGAGTATCCGGCTTGGGCATATGCGTCGGCGGCCGCCTTTATCCTGGCGATCTCTGTATCCACATTCTTCTTGATGGACTTATCTTCATCGCAGGCTTCCTCATAATCGAACGATGCAGGATTCCCAGTATTTCCACGATAATGATCGTACATATCCACTGCATCATCCAGCCCTTTCATACGACCAGCAACGGCTGCCCCCTGCCAAAGTGCCCAATTCAATCCATCCCCAAAATTGGCATCTTCACTACCCCATACATAGTCCTCATCCCAGGGAATATGCGGCTTCGACGGATTACCCATGCTGAATCCATCCAACGGCGCTGGAGGATTACTGGGAACCTCGGGTGTCGGCTTGGGCGGAGGAATCCTCCAGTCAACAGCATTTTCCGTATCCCCAAAGGGATTTTGGCCTTCTTGGTTGAAGGGATTGCCACCGAATGGCGATCCCTCGGTGTCCAATTGCACGCCACCAGCAGATGACAAGGGCAAGCCATCCCCCGGCAACCGCCCACCGGGATTGACGCCGGCGGGCACAAAAGGCCTTGCCGGCAACGAGCCGTCTGCGGCACTGGCATCCAACTGGGCCGCTGCTTGGCGCTCCAGGGCAGAGGCTTGTTCACGCACGTGGCGGATGGCTGTCGCCATCCTGACTCTATCGCCGCACGACCATCGATAGGCAAATGCCTCAAGATCGGGCCCATGCCAATGATTTCGGGCTTCAGCAATCAGACGATCGATACGAGATTCCAGAGCGGCAAGCTCTTCGGCTTTCGATATCATGTGCTGCGCCGCAAGCTTGATCTGGCCAGGAGACATCCCTACGAATGGCACGCCTAGACCCCCAATACATCTCCCTGTATCTTACGTGACGGCATTAAGTCTCCTCGAATGCAGCTGTCGGACATCTTATCAGCTGACGTGGACTCTGCGGGCTTCCCCGGGGTTCCAGGGGCTATCCATTTGGCTGCCGTAACTCAAAGAAACCGCCTTCTTTTCACCGGGTGGCGTCGGGTTCTTCAGGTTGTGGTCACGATTCACTGCCGAACCAGTGCCATAACCCAAAGAACGATGCCAGCATCCACCCGCAGCCGTCAGATTTTGGAGTCCTGGTCCTGGCCAATCCAGGCAGTGACACTAACCACCGGACACGGCAGCTACATAGATAACCCTTCGGCTTGGAGGGGGTAATCCATTGGGCTGACTGCTGCTGGTGCGTTGCTGCATTTTGGTGCCGTGGCTGGGGTTCAACCAGCGATGGGAGTGCAGGTGTGCAGGTAGGCCATTGGGCCGAAATCACGATCGCCAAGGTGCACTCGACCCATCTAGAAAATGGTCGGCACCAAACCGCCATCCATCCGCAGGGCTGCCCCCGAAAAGGCGCCGGCCTGCGGGCTGGCGACAAAGACCACCAAGCGGGCGATCTCCTCTGGTCGAATCAGACGTTGGATCTGTGACAGCGGCCGATGATGAGCCATGAAATCGGACTCCCATTGGCTCTGTGGCAGGCCCGAATCGGCGTACATCGTCTGCAACATGTCAGCCACCCCCTCAGTCAGTGTTGAACCGGGCATGACCGTGTTGACCGTCACCTGCCCGCCCCTGGTCAACTTCGACAGTGACTTGGCCAAGGACAGATTCATCGTCTTGGTCATCGAGTATTGGGCCATCTCGCCTGAGGGCATGATTGCCTCCTCGCTGGCGATGAAGATGACCCGGCCTTGATCACGGTTCAACATGCCCGGCAGATAGGCCCGCGCCAAAGCGTCACCAGCCAAGACATTGGTCTCGAAGAACTTCTGCCAGATCGCCGGTGTGATGTCCCAGTAGGACATCGGCTCAAAGATGCCCATGTTGTTGACCAGAATGTCGATGTCAGGATGGGCGGCAATCACGGCTTCGCGATCCTCGGCCCGAGACAGATCGGCAACTGCCGCCTGCGGATTGGTGGCCGGCGCAGCCTGGCGAATCGCGGCGATGACCGCCTCAACCTCGTCGGCGTGGCGACCGTTGACGATGACATCGACTCCCTCCGCCGCTAGCCCCAAGGCGATGGCCTTGCCGATGCCCTTGCTCGAACCGGTCACCAGGGCCCGCTGGCCCGTCAAACCCATCTCCATCGCCGTCTCCAATCACTGGTGAATCTGCTAGATGATTGATTCCAAAGGCTGGTCATCTGTGTGGCGCTCAGGTGGTGTTGTGTCAAGGCACGCCAGTGAAGTGGACTGGATGTCCACTAACCGAGCAGCAATGCCGCCATAACGCCTCCTGAGCGTCAGACAGGCCTCAACGACTTGGAATCAGCCATCTCTCCATGACCGATCTTAGACGCCGGTGGCAAGAGGTTGGGTCGCGTCAGGCCGAGGCCGCCGCCACCAGATCGCCGTAGCCTTGCTCCGCCATCTGATCCAGGGGCACAAAGCGCAGCGCCGCCGAATTGATGCAGTAGCGCAGCCCACCCAGTTCCTGGGGCCCATCCTCGAAGACATGCCCCAGATGTGAATCCGACCCGGCCGCCCGAACCTCGACCCGCTGGCGCGACAGTCGATGATCGGCCCGCCTCGTCAGCAAATCGGCGCTGATTGGCCGGGAGAAGGCCGGCCAACCGCAACCGGAGTCGTATTTGTCGGCCGCCATGAACAATGGCTGGCCCGACACCCGATCGACATAGATGCCCGGCTCGAAAGTGTGATCGTATTCGTTGGTGAAGGGCGCCTCGGTCGCCTCATCCTGAGTGATGGCATAGGCCTGGCGATCAAGGGCCCTGATCTGGCGGATCAGGCCAGCCTTCTTGACCACAGCGGCGATGCTGCTGGCCGGAATGTGGCAGTAGCCCCCCGGATTCTTGTCCAAGTAGCGCTGGTGGTAATCCTCAGCTGGATAGAAGCTGGTCAGGGGCTCGACTTGAGTGGCCAAGGGCGCCGACCAGCGGGCCGCTACCTCATCGATCAGGCCCCTGATCACCGGCTCGTCGTCGGGATCGACGTAATAGATGGCGCTGCGGTATTGGCTGCCGACATCGGCGCCTTGGCGATTGACCTGCGTCGGATCGATCACCGCGAAGAAGAGAAACAGCAGGTCATCAAGGCGGATGACCGCCGGATCATAACTGACCTCGACCGTCTCGGCGTGGCCGGTCGTGCCAGTTGATACCGCCGCATAGGTCGGGTCGGCCAGCACGCCACCGGCATAGCCGACGCGCGTTCCCGTCACCCCGGGAATGGCGGCCAGATAGGCCTCCAAGCCCCAGAAACAACCTCCAGCCAGATAAATCTGAGCCATCACCACTCCTCTATTCATTGCCATATCACCCTACCGTCAGACGGGAGGCGGATCGGCCAGCATGACAGACGACCGCCAACCCAGAACGGGCCGCTAACTTTAAAACCTTTCGCAGCTTTAAGTTGGTTTGAAGTTGGGAATCCATCGCGATCAGGGGGTGAATCAGTCTCCCAACTCGGCAATCTTCATCGTCACTTGCCAGACGAAGCGGTGCCCGACACGCTGACGCGTCAGCCAGCCGCGTCCCACCAGGTCATCGAGATCGTGGTGGGCCGTCACCGTCGACACCCGGAATTGACTGGCCACCCCCTGCGCGGTCAAGGTGAGATCCCGAGCCTTGAATGCCTCCCCCAGAAGGGCTGCCTGACGTAGGTTGAACTCGCCGCTGGCGGGGTCCAGCCGCCGCTTGACGTCGGTCAGCTCTCTGGCGCTGGCATGCACATATTCCGCCAGCTGCGCCACCGCCCGAGCCAACACGTCCAAGTGGTAGTGCAGAAAATAGGTCAAATCACCCTCGTCAGTCTCGACGTAAAGGAAAGAATTGCCGTACTTCGTTCGGGCATTATTGAGGATCTTTGAGATGGTGATGTACTCCGACAACCAGTAACCCTCGCGTAGCATCACCCAATAGAACAGTGATCGAGCGGTGCGCCCATTGCCGTCGGCAAAGAAGTGGTTATAACCCATCATGAAGTGGACAATCAGCGCCCGGACCACTCCGGGCAGATAAGGGCCTGTCAGTTCGCTATTGGCGAACCGACACAGGATATCCAACCTGGCGGCAAGTTGATCGGTCGGCGGCGGTTGATGTAGGAGAACATCATCATTGCTATAGACCCCAACTCGACCGTCATCGCTGGCCTGTAGGCGACCCGCATCCGCCGGATCATCAAGGGTGTCAGCGGTGACGATGCGGTGGAGGGCACAAATCAGGCCGGGTGTCAGTGGTTGATCGCGCCACTCGCGAATCTGCTCCATCGCCCGATGATTGTTGAGGATCATCTGCTCACCGTGGGTGCGGGGGGTCCGCTTCTCGCGCAGCATCCGCTGGGCATCGCGGCGCGTGGTGGCAGCGCCCTCCAACTGGCTGGAGCTGATGGCTTCCTCCTCCAAGGAGTGGGCGATGTAGCGATCCCGTGACCCTGCGTGCAAGACCTCTCCACCGACACCAACCTCGCCCTTGAGCGCCGCCGCCAGCTGGTCGCAAGTCTTCAAGACTTTATCCGTCAGGACATAGCTGAACGGTTGTCCGTCCGATTGCTGAAGATCTTTGATCGACCGGGCGCGCTGCCGCCGCCTCTCTCGCAGGGTCACCCACCATTGTTCGGCTGTCAGCTCGATTTGCTCGGTGTGGTGCTCGGGCCAGCAGCGATTAAACCGCAGGTGTTGGAACTCTGTCTCTTCAGGTGACTCCATGGGGACATGATCAACCCACTCAACCTCGATAACCGGATGAGGGCGGCGGCGCAGCTCATCCCAGGACAGATGGTCATCATCCGGCAGATCAGCCTGCAATAGTGCTTGCCACAGCTCGCCCGGAGGCCCCTCCAACAGGGACTGTCGCCGACCCATTTCATTGGGGCCGAGACCGGAGGGGGCAAACGCGTCAACCCACCGAGGTGGAGTTGGAGGAACCTTCATGGATGAAGCATACAGCGCCTTACTTTAAATCTTTCCTCAGCTTTAAGTTGGCTTTAGGTTGGGGCTGACTCGACTAGATGCAGTCATCGGAGCAAGGCCAAATCAGAGCTTCCTGGAGGGCGAAGGAGGTGGATCAGCGCCGCGTCAAGTCAAGCGTGGTGATTTCGCTTTGTCGGAGTCAGCTCTGCTGCGAACAGGCTTGATCACCGCTACACTCCCGTTGCTCCCTGCGCTTACCGAAATCGTGAGCCCTCTTACCCGTGCGATTCAACACCCACACCCCAGGCAGCGTTGCACTTCTGTTTAGAACTCGGGCATGGAGCGATCGGGTAGAGATTCGTGTTAAGCCAGCTCGATCTCCTCTCAGATTGAGGGGTAAGGAGATGAAATGACTGCACGCATCGGCCCAGACCATTCGATGGCGACTCTGCACAAGCAAGCCCTGTCTCGCGCCAAGGGTTGGAAAAAGCTCAAATTGATGATCACCACTGGAGCTTTCCCAGAGGGAACCTCTGTTGGCTGTCCTGCCACTCAGGAGCTCGGCAACGGCGCGTCGATCGGCGACTTCAGCACTGGACCGACCACGGGGCAATACTCGCGATTCGCCCCGGCCAAGAGCTAGACAGAGTCAGGGGCTTGCCGTCATCGACCCCAGCCACCAAGCCAACCAGAACTTCCAGCCGCAATTGCTAATGTCCGTTGCTATAGCAATGTCGACTGGCCGTCCGCCGACGATGCCGCAGAATATGGGGCGATGATGCGTTGCCTCTATCAGACGCCGATCACTGCCGATCAAGACATTGGGTTCAACCGTTTGTGGAACTTGCGGCTGTGGGCTGTCTGATCACCACCATTTGTTTAACGGCTACAACCCTATTCCGCCTGATCCGACTAGGCCGGGTTTCACGGCGAGTACGTGACTCTCTGAGGGATTTCGTCGGCGAGGAGTTGCCGGTCACAGTGCTGCCCTATGTCTTCGACGAAAACGGCGAATGCACCGAAGCGGCGGACTGGGGCCTCCAGGCGGAGAAAACCGAAACCTAGCCTCCAACCCTCACGGAATATGGGACACGATCCACCAAGCCCATCACCCGCCGCTCAACAACCACTCTTGCCGCAAACTACCAACACATCAACCACGCATATCGCCGCGCATCGGGCCCAGACGGCGATTGGCAGATAGCGCAGGGTGACGGTTGGTCCAAAGGGTGGGCGCGGAACAACCCGCCGCCTGCCGGCACGTCATAACGTCGTCGTTTTGGATCTTGGCCAGATGATCGCCGCGGTGATTGTCGCGGCAGCGGCGATAGCCGCCAACACCCATGCCGTTCCGGCCAGCGTGATCGAGCCGAGCCAACCCGCCAGGGGGTAGGTGATCAGCCAGCAGGCGTGCTGGAGGGAGAACTGGGCAGCGAAGGCCGTCGGCAGGTCGTGACGGTCGACGTTGCGGCGGATGATGCGGCCTATTGGCGTTTCAACCGCTGACCAACCCAGTCCGATCACCAGCCAGAGGGCCATGACCCAGGCAATACCAGCGGTCAAGTGACCGGCGGTCAGCGCCAGGGGGATCAGCGCGCTCGCAGCACTGAGGAGGATTGCGCCGCCGAGCATCACCGTCCGCTCAGGAATGGTCCGCAGGACGCGCGGTAGGGCAATGGCGGCGATCATCGACCCCAGGCCGTTGATGCCCAGTACCCAGGCGACGACTTGTTCTGGCAGACCGAAGGTTGATCTGACTACGACCACGGTTTGGACGATCACGAAGGCGACGGCGCTGGCGGGGACCAGATTGAGCGCGATCACTGGGCGGAGCGCTGGCTGCCGAATGAACAAGGCCATCCCCCGTTGTAGGCGTTGCCCGAACGGCGCCTGATCAAGCCCGCCATCCACAGATGGCCGTCGGGGAATGAGGACTGACAAGACCAGCAGGATTGATCCAGCAAACCCGGCGGCCGTTCCGAAGAACAGCGTCGCCGAATCCATGATCAGCAGCAAAGCGGCGGCCAGCATCGGCGAAAGCACCGATTCCAGATCGTAAGCCAAACGTGACAGTGATAAGGCGGCGGTGTATTCCTCTTCGTCCGGCAGGACGTCGGGGATCACCGACTGGAATGTCGGGGTGAAGGTGGCAGACGACGCCTGCAAGATGAAGATCAGCAGGTACACCTGCCAGACCTCACCGACAAAGGGCAGACACAGGGCGACGATCAAGCGCAAGGCGTCCGCGCCGATCAATACCGCCTTCCGTGACAGGTGTGACACCAAAGCGGCGGCCAGTGGCGCGATCAGAACGTAAGCGACCATCTTGATCGCCAGCGCCGTCCCCAACACTAGACCGGCAGCGTCACCCGCCAGATTATAAGCCAGCAAACCCAGGGCCACTGTCGCCAATCCGGTGCCCAGCAGTGCCACGATCTGTGCCAGATAGAGGTGCCGGTAGGTCCTGTTCCGCAGAGCTTGCAACACCAGCCCATTATTGCCCAATTGGCCCAGTGTCCCGCACCGGAAATTTCTTGCTGGGCGGAGCCAAGGTCACTCCTGGCTGCATTGTCGTTGGTAGCTGGGCGTCGATGGCCTGCCCCTAAACTTACGGTCCACTACACTCGGCCCCCATTCATACACGCAACCAATTCCTGCTGGGAGGCGCCATAAGGCAGCGCCTGATCATTGGCGAAGTGGCCGCTGGTGCGCAGAATCCCTCAGCCGCCGATGATTCGCTTGTCGTAAAAGGCCGAACGCAAGGCCAACTGCTGGTTGAGGGTCGACAGGCCCATCTCCTCAGTCAGCGTTTGCCGGTCCGAGAAGAGGTTGGTGCCCAGCCCGAGTCGCTGGCCATCGATGCCCACCCCCATGGCGGCCAAAACGGTCGGGTAGATATCCATGGTGGTGAATTGCCGATTCTTCGGTTGAACGGGCACCACCGCCGCATTGAGAAAGAGATTGAAAGTCGTCCGCTCATAGAACGGGTCTTTGGCCACTTCACCGAGATAACTCTGATTCATCGACAGGTGATCACCAGTCAAAACCACAGTTGTGTTGGCGTAGAAATCCTGTTCCTTGATCCAACTCAGGAAAGCGGCCAACTGCTCATCGCTCATCCGGATGACATTCTTGAATTGCGAGTCAGCTGAGGTTTCCGGATCAGTGATGAAATGGTTGTCTGCCTCGGGATAACCTTCGGCATGATGGGTGTTGACGGTCAGCATCGTGAAATTGAATGGCTGGTCATCGGCGGCCAGTGCGGTCAGCTTTTCCTGAGCGAAACTGATCAGCTTCGAATCCTCGAAACCCCACCAGACCTGATAATCCGGCGGCACATGGCCATCGGCCCGAGCCGTCAAGAGATCGAAGACTTCATAATCACCATGCTGTTTGAAGAAGAGGTCCCGCCCGCCAAAAGCCAACTCGGAACCGACCATCATCACCTGGTGGTAATGCTGGGTTTGGAGCACTTGGCCGAGGGAATAGGCTCCGGGCAAGAAAGCGACATCACCAGTGTAGGAATTGCCCTCCAGTGGAATGGTCAAGGGGATGCCCGACTCTTGGGCCACCAGGGCGGCGATGGTCCAACCGGTGCCGGCGGCTTGATAGGCGCCGCCGAGCCCATCACCATTCGAAAAATTAATGTTGTCGGCGGCCATCTTGGATAATTGGGGAATGTAATTGGTCGTCTGAAAGCCACCACCTGGAACGTCGGTCCCCTCGACCAGACCGCTGGTGCTGAAGGTGGTCTCCAGCGACTCAACATAGATGTGAATCAGATTCCTGGGCTGGGCCGGAAATGTCAATGTGGCTTTAGCCGGATCGACGTAATGCTCTTCAAAGATATGTGATCGGTTGGTTTGATTATGCCAATACTCTGGCAAATCGTAGGTGTCGGATGCATAGCTGATCGACAGGGTCAACAGCACCAGTGAGACGATCACCGCCAAAGTTGGAGCGAACCAACTCATGAAACGCAGTCGAAGCAAGCGGAACAGTGGCCGCAAGCCGATCAGCAGGGCACTGATGGCCACGATCAACGTCAGACTGATCGGCAGGCAGCTGTCGATCCAGTTTTGCAGCACATCTTGATTGGCGCCTTTGAGTGACACCTTCAAATGGAAGACGATTTCGTTGAGCGATTCAATTTGAAAATAAGTGACACCCCACTGGGCTGTGAAATAAAGCAGTGTCGCCAGTGCGGTGATCAGCACCACCAAAATGGGTCGGACAATCGCACGTCGAGGAAGACTCCTTTTCCCGCGCTGCCACACCTTGATGCACTCTCGTTAGACGACACCCCCGGGCGCCAAGTTCAATATTCAGCCGCCGTCATGAACAGTGCAGACTGCGCCTGTCTGCTTGAGAACACTGGTTCGGGCAGCAGAAACTACGGCCATTACCCCTTGTCACTAACATTACCACGGCGGACCAGAGGCGAGGCATCGCTGCGGTAGCTCACTGCCGGTGCGGGCGGATGATCGCCACGCCATTGGGGGCAACGGTAGGCGCGGGTGTCAGCGTAGAACAGCACCTTGTCAATTGGGTGATCACCGATCTGAACTCCCAGCCAGTGCAGGTGCTTGGCGTCGGCGTCTCCGACCGAGCCGGGTAGCTTCACCCCGACGGCGACCACTCCGCCGTCGAGCGGCGCACAGTGACCCAGTGAACGTGGCCATTGTTGACGCGGAACCCAAGGCGACCCGAGCACCCTGGATCCCACGTCAACCCAAGCGAGTCACACGTGCAGCGGCTCCATCACCGCCCCATCAGCGCACCATGGCCGGCCGCTTGGCGTCGAAGCGCCAACCGGGGATGAGGAACTGCATACCAGCGGCATCGTCTCTGGCTCCGAGGGCGTGCTCCAGATAGAGAGCGTGCGCTTGGGCCAGCTGATCGCGGTCGATGGAGACGCCGAGTCCGGGCGTGTCCGGCACCGCGATTTCACCGCCGATGATCAGCGGTGGGACCTTGGTCAGACGTTCGGCGCCTTCCTGCCAGATCCAGTGGGTGTCCAAGGCGTTGTAGTCGCCGGGGGCAGCGGCGCCGCAGTGGGCGATCATCGCCAGGGAAATATCGAAGTGGTTGTTGGAGTGGCAACCCCAGGTCAGGCCGATGTCGTGGCACAGCTGGGCCACCCGCACCGAACCGCGCATTCCCCAGAAGTGCGGGTCAGCCAGAGGGATCGACACGGCCTGCAGCAGCAAGGCCGAAGCCATCTGCCGCCAATCGGTGTCGACCATGTTGGTGGCGGTGGGCAACCCGGTGGCCCGACGGAATTCCGCCAGGATCTCTCGGCCGGAGAAACCATCCTCGGCGCCGCAGGGATCCTCAGCATAAGTCAGGGTGCCCAGCAGGGGCTTGCACAGACGCACCGCTTCTTTCAGCGACCAGGCGCCGTTGGGATCCAGGGTGATGCGAGCGTCAGGGAAACGCCGCTTCAAGGCCAAGATGGCTTCGACCTCCTCATCGCCGGCGAACACCCCGCCCTTCAGCTTGAAATCCTGGAAACCGTACTTGTCGTAGCAGGCCACGGCCTGGGCGACGATGGCCTCCGGGGTGACCGCCTCCTCATGGCGCAGGCGGTACCAGGCCGTGGTCGAGTCGGGCTCGCGCAGGTAGTCGAGGTCGGTCTTGTCGGGGTCGCCGACGTAGAAGAGATAGCCCAGGGTCTTGACACTGTGACGCTGCTGACCGTCCCCCAGGAGGGCGGCGACAGGGACACCCAGATACTGGCCGAACAGATCGAGCCAGGCGGCCTCAACGGCGGTGACAGCGTGGATGGTGGTGCGCAGATCGAATGTTTGGGCCCCGCGGCCACCGGCGTCCCGGTCAGCGAAACGCTCGCCCATGGCCCGCAGCACATTGGCGTAAGTCGGCAGCGGCGAGCCGACGATCATCGGGATGGCTTCGGTGATCGTGTCGGTGATCTTCCCGCCACCGGGCACCTCGCCGACGCCTTCGCGGCCATCGGAGTCGGTCAACACCACGATGTTGCGGGTGAAGTAGGGGCCATGGGCGCCGGATAGGTTGAGCTCCATGCAGTCGCGGCCAGCGACTGGATAGACCTCGACGCGGGCGATGGTGGGTGTGGTCATGCTGTTTCTCCTGTCGATTCGTGGTTGTTCAAAGTGGTGGCAGCAGCTTGCTCGGCTAGCCGCAGCAAGGCCGAATGATCTTCCCCCCCAAAACCCTGAGCCATCAGGGCGTTCAACTGTTCGAAGGCGGCCGCCGCCAGGGGCATCGGCGCAGCCACCGAGTGTGCGGCGGCGATCACGTTGGTCAGATCCTTGTGGTGCAGGGCCACGCGGAAGCCAGGCGTGAACTGGTGGTCGAGCATCATCGGAGCCTTGGCCGTCATGACGTTCGATCCGGCCAGGCCACCGGCGATGGCGCTGACTACCGCGGCGGGCTCGACTCCGGCCTTCTGGGCCAGCACCAACGCCTCGGCCAGCACGGCGATGTTGACCGCGACGATGGCCTGGTTGGCCAGCTTGGCGATGTTGCCGGCCCCGATGTCGCCGACACGCACCACCGATGATCCCATGGCGGCCAACACCGGCTTGACCCGGTCGAAGGCGCTTTCCGGCCCGCCGACCATGATCGACAAGGTGCCGGCGATCGCCCCAGGCTCGCCACCGGACACCGGCGCGTCCAGCATGGTCACACCCTGGCCAGCCAGCACCCCGGCCACGTCGCGGGCGACGATCGGGTCGATCGAGCTCATGTCGACGACGGTCAAGCCCTCGTGGGCCGCCTCGATCACACCACCTTCGCCCAGCAGGACGGAGCGCACCTCGGGCGAGTTGGGCAGCATGGTGATGACCAGGTCGACCTGGCTGGCCACGGCCACCCCGCCTTCGGCCGCCGTGGCGCCCAGCGCCACCAGGGCGTCGACCGCCGGTCGGCTCCGATTGCTCACCACCAACTGGTGGCCAGCCTTGATCAGGTTGGCGGCCATGGGCTGACCCATGACACCAAGGCCGATGAATCCGATTCTCATGAGGAACTCCTTCTGTGTTGTGTTCAGTGACGTGCTCTGTCGTTGGTTATGCCGTGTTCTATGTCGCGGGCGGTCCCTGCGTGGAACCAGTCGATTCTGCCCGGTCACCGACTGCCTGGATTGCGACGCGGGGATTGAGGATCACCCCCATCCCCTTGGACGAGGACTCGGCGGTTAGCTGGCGGCGTTGCGGCTGGACTACTCCACCCCCAGCCGGCTTCTTACGCTCAGACGAACAGACTGAGCAGCAGCACCCCGCCCAGACCGATGATCGACAACACCGTGGTGTAGCTGGTTCGAGCCTTGAGGGTCTCACCGACACTCAGCCCGAAGTACTCCTTGAACATCCAGAAGCCGGGATCATTGACATGGCTGGCGGCGATCGAGCCGCAGGTGACGGCCAAGACCATCAATTCGGGGGAAACGCCGCTGGAGGCGGCGATCGGCGCCACGACGGAGGCGGCTGTCACCACGGCGACGGTGGCCGATCCGAGGGCGACCCGCAGAATGACGGCGATCAGCCAGGCAAGGACGATCGGCGACAGGTTCCAGCCGGCCGCCATGTTGGCGATGTAGTCGGCGATGCCGGTGTCCTTCAACACCTGACCGAAGGCGCCGCCGGCCCCGACCACCATCAGGATCATGGCCACGGCTTTGATCGATGAGGCGCAAGAGTCGGAGACCTGCTTGAGGCTGCGGCCCGACATCGGCCCGAAGACGAAGATCGAGGCCAACAAAGCGATCAGCAGGGCGATCGGCGCCGCCCCGATGAAGCTGATCACGCCGGCGGCCGGAGAGTCGGGTGCGACCATGTCGAAGACGGCCGCCCCGGCGATCAGCACCACGGGCAGCAGCGCCATGGAGAGCGACAGGCCAAAGCTGGGCAGCTTGTCCTCGGGCAGCAACTCGTCGCTGACCAGCCCCTTCGGGATCTCCGGGTTCATCCGCTTGATGAACGGCAGGCGCGGCCAGACCATGGCGATGACGATAGCGGCCGGGACGGCGATGATCAGACCGTAGGCCAGGGTCATGCCGACTGAGGCGTTGAAGGCGGTGGTGGCGGTGATCGGGCCCGGGTGGGGCGGCAGGAAGGAGTGCATGGTCGACAGTGTGATGGACATCGGCAGCCCGACCCAGAGCAGGTTGACCCGAGTGGCCCGCACCAGCGTGAAGGCGACGGGCACCACGATGACAAAGGCCACCTCATAGAACATGGTGATGCCGATCAGCACGGCGGTGACGATCATCGCCCATTGGACACCCTTGTCACCGAACTTGTTGACCAGGGCCATGGCGATCTTCTGCGCCGCTCCGGCGTCACCGGCCAGGCGGCCGACCATGGCGCCGAGACCGACGATCACCAGCGTCGATCCGAGCTGGTTGCCCACCCCCTTGGTCAGGGTGCCGGCCACATCGGCTGGCGCGACCCCCTGAACCAAGGCCACGACGGTGGCCACCAGCAGCAAGGCGATGAAGCCGTTGAATTTGAGCTTGGTCATCAGAATCAGCAGAGCGACGACGGCCAGCAGGACTATGACGAATGGCATGAATACTCCTTCGTATCGGTTCTTTGAGGTTGTCACAGCCGCGTTCCCCTTGGCTGTGTTTGGTGAATAGCGCCAGTGACCCCGACGCTGCGAAATCAGTCGAGGGTGGCGACGATAGCCGCCAAGGCCGGTCGCAGTGCATCGGTCAGTTCACGGGCTGGGGCCAGGCACCAGCCGGCGTTGACGCCCTTCAGTCGCAGAGCTTCCTTGAGCACCACCGGGAAGGTGGCACGATCGAGCATGTGGCGCAGGGGGGACAAACGGCGTTGCAGCGTCAGGGCGCCAGTGAGATCGCCAGCCTGGAAAGCGTTGTAGATCCCAGCCACGGTGGCCGGCGCGACGTTGGCGGTCGAAGCGATCGCCCCAGTGGCCCCATGGCACAAAGCAGCGTAGATCAAGGTGTCGCGGCCCACCAGCACTGAGAAGTCGTCGTCGGTGTCGGCGATCAGGTCGGCGGTCAGGGTCATGTCTCCGGAAGAGTCCTTGATGGCGACGATGTTGTCGATTCGCGACAGCTCTTGGACAGTCGGAACGGTCAGATTGACCTGGGTGCGCCCAGGGTTGGTGTAGAGGATGACCGGCAGATCCGTGGCGCGGGCGATGGCTTCGAAGTGGGCGACCAGCTCGGTCTGGTTGGGTGTCATGAAGTAGGGAGTCAGCACCGAAAGGGCGCTCACCCCTCCGATCGCCTGCGCCATCTGGGCGGTGGCGATGCAGTCCCTGGTGGTGATCTCACTGGCGCCGGCGTAGATCGGCACCCGACCGCCCACGTGCTCGACGGTGACCTCGATGACGCGCCGTTTCTGGGCAGTGCTGAGGCCATAGATCTCGCCTGAGCTGCCGAGGACGAAGACGCCGTGCACCCCTCCGGCGATGACGAAGTCCAGCACTTCCTTCAGGCCGTCTTCGAGGAGGTTGCCGTCTCGGTCGAGCGGCGTGACCAGGGCCGGTATGGTGCCCTGAGGCTTGAATATGGTCATGGTGCACTCCATTCCCTGCTGAGGCGGGCCATCAAGCGGGTCGTCTCTGGCCGCCGCGTGTTTCTCAGTGTTGACCGACTGTGTCTGTCGTGATTCATTGTCGTAGATATAGTTCACATATCTGGACTTGGTTCAGATTATGACGGCAGTTGGGCCGTGTCAAATCGGCGGTGGCTCTGATCCGGGAGGGCATCAGCGCAGCGGCTTCCCACCGGTGGATCACTGCACGTGGCCTCTGGGCTTGAGTTAGTCTTGGTCCATGCCCAAGTCATCCCCGGATCAGTCGCCGGTCAAATCGGCGGACCGCGTCCTGAAACTCTTGGATGCCCTGGCTGCCCGAGGCGGTCGACCAGCCCGACTCCACGAGTTGGTGGAGGAGCTGGACGCCCCCAAGTCGAGCGTCCACGCGTTGCTTCGCACCGCCACATTGACCGGCTGGGTCCGCACCGATCCGACTGGCATGCTCTACACCTTGGACCTCCACGCCCTCGTGGTCGGCGCATCCTTCCTGGACGCCGATCCCTACGTGCGACTGGCCCGACCGGTGCTGAGCGAGTTGCGCGATCAGCTGCACGAGACGGTGCATCTGGCCCGCTGGGATCGGGGCAACGTCGTCTATCTGATCACCCAAGAGTCCGGGCGGGATCTTCGCCGCGTCAACCGCATCGGCCATGCCCTGCCGGCCTACGCCACCTCCCTGGGCAAAGCCCTGCTGGCCGAACGGGCCACCTCCAAAGAGGACGACGCCGCCCAGGCTGTCAACGACGGGCCGCTGGAGGCCTGGACGGCCTCAACGGTGACTGATCCCCAGGTGTTGGCAGCCGAGCTGACCCTGACCCGACGGCGCGGCTACGCCTTGGATAACCAGGAGGTCATCCCCGGGCTTGTCTGCGTCGGCCTGGCGCTGCGCTACACCGACCCGGTGGTCGATGCCATCTCCTGCTCGGTGCCCGTCGAACGCATGACCCCAGAGCACCAAGCCGAGATCATTGAGGCGCTGACGCGAGTGCGCGACACCCTGGAGGCCTCAGCACCGGTCCAAGGGACTTTCTGAGCAGGACGTGGCTCGCGAGCGAGATGCGGCTCGTGGACAGTCATCCAGCCACAACGGGCCGCCGCCGCGATGCGGGTTGCCAGCTGGATACCATGACGGATTGCTCATCCGGACTGGCGCTTCTCCTTCGTGGCGGACAAACCCGGTGATGAGTGCTTGACATCAACTCTGCTGCTTGACGTTGACTCAGACAGCGCGTATTCTGGCTCGGGTTCGTATATGCGAACGACATACAGATAAAAGAACACCAGGGCAGCGTGTTCGCGGCCCTCAACTGCCACACAGGAGTGCGCAATGGCCAGTGATTACGTTCAACTTGACGTCGATCACCTAAGGAACAAAGCCACAGTGTCGCTGAGGCGAACACCTTTATTGCCAGCTCGTCGACACGGAAACCCAATAACATAAGAACAAAGAGTCTTTCAAGAGCGAGTGACTCATCCAACACCGGCGGCCTAACGATCAAGACCGCTTCACCAGACTGAGGACCCATGAGAATCATCTGCGCACCCGACTCATTCAAGGAGTCGATGTCTGCCCTGGAGGCCGCCGAAGCGATGGCCGCCGGCATCCACGAGGTGAACCCGACTGCCGACTGTCGGCTGGTGCCGATGGCCGATGGTGGCGAAGGCACCACCGGGTCGATCATCGACGCCCTGGGCGGCGAAATGATCGAACTGCCTGCCATGGACGCTCTGGGACGGTTGGTCACCGCGCACTATGGCTGGGTGGCCGATCGGCGGTTGGCCGTCATCGAGACTGCCCAGGCGATCGGGCTGGAGCGGATCGCGCCCGCCGATCGAGACGTTGAACTGGCCAGCTCCTACGGCGCCGGGCAGATGATCGCCGATGCCCTCGCCCGGGGGGCCGGTCACCTGATCATCGGCCTGGGTGGATCAGCCACCAACGATGGTGGCGCCGGCCTGATTAGCGCCTTGGGGGCGCGCTTCCTCGACTCGTCCGGCGCGCCGATCGGCCCAGGAGGGGCCGCCCTGATCGATCTCGCTTCGGTCGACTTGAGCGGGGTCGATCCGCTTCTCGCAGCCTGCCGCATCGAGCTGGCCTGCGACGTCGACAACCCCCTGCTCGGACCGATCGGGGCCAGCGCCGTCTTCGGCCCACAGAAAGGGGCCAGCCCGGAGCAAGTGGCCAGGCTCGACGCGGCGCTGGCCCATTACGCCGACGTCATGGAGGCCGCCTGTGGGGTGGCCTTCCGCGACATCCCCGGCGCGGGGGCGGCTGGCGGCATGGGCACCCCACTGATGGCCCTGGCCCACCCCGAGGTCCGCCCGGGCGTCCAGATCGTCATCGAGACGGTCGGTTTGGCCGAGCAAGTCGCCGGCGCCGACTGGGTGTTCACCGGCGAGGGCAGCATCGACTTCCAGACCCTCCACGGCAAGACGCTGATGGGAGTGCTGGGTGTGGCTCGGGAGGCCGGTGTGCCGGTGATCATGTTCGGCGGACAGATCACCGAGGCGGCCCGACCGCTGCTCGATCAAGGGGTCACCGCGTGCATGCCGATTGTGGGCCGGGTCAGCGATCTGGCGACGGCTCTGGCCCAGGGGCCGGCCAATCTCCAAGCGGCCAGCGCCGTTGTGATGCGGCTGCTCCAAGCAAGCACCACACTCTAGACATATATCTAGGCACAGCCTAGAGTGACCCTATGACCATGGACACACCGCTCGACTCCTACCGCATCACCGTGGGTCAGTTGCGCCAGAATCCTACGGCTATGATCCATGATGTCCGACAAGGTCAGCAATACCTGCTAACCGATCGCGGCGTACCGGTGGCCATCATCAGTCCGGTGAGACCAAGGAAATGGTTGGCGGCTGACGCCGTGCGGAAACTCCTTAATCAACCTGGAGATCCGGATTGGGCACGCGAACTCTCCGAGGCTCGAGACAACAATGACCTGCGCGACCCCTGGGAGCCGGTCTCGTGAGAGCCATCTTGGACACCAGCATTCTCCTGGGAGGGCAATTCGCCATTGCCTCGACCTTTGAAGTGGCAGTGGCGTCCTTGTCATACGCCGAATTACAGTTTGGAATATCAAAGCCTGGGCTCTCTCCACAAGACTTCATGGCCCGCCAAACACGTTATCAGCGCTTGAGAGAGCAATTCGGTGATGGTCTGCCATTCGACGATCAAGCCTCCATCAGTTACGGCCTCCTGGCGAGCCTGACTCTGCGGGCGGGTCGGCAGCTGCGGGGCCGCCAACTCGACATCCTCATCGCCGCCGTGGCCCACGCCAATCAGGCCGCCATCGTGACGGCCAATCCGGGCGACTTCATCGCACTGGCAGGGGCAATTCCCGTACTCGATCCCTTGGGAGACCCTTGGCCTAACTGATTGCCTGGCCAGTTTCCCGTCGAATTCTCTCAAGACAGGGTGGGAAACCGCACCATGATCAGCGGCTCCAATGCCACCACCAACCGCTCCGACTTGGCAGATTCCACCCTGCCGCGCCATCGCTTAGCGGTTGGACAGACCGATTCCTGCAAAGATTCGACTGATTAATGAAAAAACAGGTGCGGCTGGCCTATGATGCTGCCATGGCAGGAAGATTGTCGGAAGTGGCGCTCAAGGTCGGCGTCAGCGAGGCGACGGTGTCCCGGGTGCTCAATGACAAGCCCGGAGTCGCCCAGGGGACCCGGGAATCGATCCTGACCGCCTTGGACGTCATGGGCTACGAGCGGCCGACCAAGTTGCGCGGCGACCGAGCTCGACTGGTGGGGCTGGTCTTGCCCGAGCTGATCAACCCGATCTTCCCGGAGTTCGCTGATGTCATCGGCGGCGCGCTGGCCCAACAGCGCTTCACCCCAGTGCTGTGCACCCGCTCGGCTGGCGGGGTCACCGAGCAGGAATACGTCGACCTGCTGCTCGATCAACGGGTGTCCGGGGTGATCTTCGTCGGCGGTCAGTTCTCGCAGCGTCGGGCCGACCACAGTCATTATCAACGACTGGCGGACGTCGGCTTGCCGGTGGTGCTGATCAATGCCGCCATTGAGGACATGCCCTTCGCCCAAGTGGCCTGCGACGATCAAATGTCGGCCCAGCAAGGGCTGGAGCACCTCCGCTCGCTTGGGCATCAGGCCATCGGCGTGCTGCTCGGGCCCGAGGATCATGTGCCATCAGAGCAGAAGCTGCTCGGCGCCCAGTCCTGGGCCAAACGATCCGGCGTCCAGCTGGCCGACAATCGGATCATCCACGCTCAATACTCGATCGAATCGGGGCAAGCCGCTACCACCAGCCTGATCAATGCCGGAGCCAGCGGTGTGATCTGCGCTTCGGACATGTTGGCCTTGGGGGCGATTCGGGCCGCTCGCCGCGCCGGATTACGGGTGCCCGAGGATTTCTCGGTGGTCGGTTTCGACGACTCGGCGCTGATGAACTCAGTCGATCCGGCGTTGACCACCATCCGCCAACCGATTGAGGCGATGGGCCGGGCCGCCGTCGAACTCTTGGTCGCGGCGATCGAAGGCGAGACCCTGCCCAACCAGCCCTTGCTCTTCGAGCCGGAACTGGTGGTCCGCCGCTCGACCGCCACTTGCACCAGTTAGCCCACATCCGCGCCACGTCACCTCCAGATCCCGCCCCGGTGCCGCCCCCGCCTCCGGTCCCGCTCTCGCCCCGCCCCCGGTCCCGCTCTCGGTCCCGCTCTCGGTCCCGCCCACGCCCAGGCTCCGTCAACGGCCCACCCATCCGGCCTCGCCTGCCAGCCCCGTCGGCACCGGCATCCAACCCAGCCAAACCCACCCAGCCCACTCCACCTCGCCACTGGCCCACTCATCCGCCCTCGCCCCACAGCCCACCCATCCGGCCTCGTCCATCCCCCAACCCGAGCAGAGGCACCCGGCCCGATGGGGCAAGCCTGGTGCAAATGCCGATTCCCCCGCCACTCCACCTCGCCGCTGACCAGCAATAATACTAGTTTTGCAAGCTAACTAACTGTCTTTGTGAGTCATTTATAACGTTTCTATAACAATTCTGTTTAGTTCTTGCAACATTTCTGTCAGT
>JAITVZ010000023.1 GCA_031285505.1 Propionibacteriaceae bacterium | reverse complement strand
AGCCAAAGCCCGGATCGCCGCCGACTTGAACGCCCGATTCCAGCGGCCATCATGGACCGTGGCGCCATCATCCGTGGCGATCACTAGCGCCTCATCGCCAGCATCAACACACAACGCGAGGTGAGACTCGATCGCCGGAACCAGCGACGTCGGAATCGGCACAGTCCGTTTACCAGCATCCGTCTTCGGCTCACCAATCACCAACTCCGTGCCAGCTCGTGACACTGCCCGCTCGACCCGCAACCGTCGCCGGGCCAAGTCGATGTCCTTGCGACGCAACTCCCTCACCTCACCCGACCGCAGACCACACCACGCCGCCAGCAACACGCCAATCCGCCACTGCGGTGGCATGGCATCAGCGATCGCCTGCACCTGCTCTGGCGTCGGTGGCTCCAGACTCTTCTCTCGGCTCGGTTTCCCGGCCCCTTTGATCGTGCATGGATTGTCCTTCGCCAGCCCCTCATCGATGGCGGCACCCATGATGGTGCGCAGCAGACTGTAGGCCTGGTGATCAGCGCGGGTCTTCGGCATCGACGCCCACCACTTCGCGATGGTCAATCTGTCAATCCGGTCGAGACGTTCACGACCCACAGCGGGGATGATACGCAGCCGGATCAACCGCTCGTACAGGGTCCTCGTCGACGGTCGGATATCCTCCGCCGCCAACCATGTCGCGCCGTACTCACCAACAGTCAAGTAGTCCTGAAGCTTGGCCTTCACCTGGGACCGGCCCATCGGCGGAGTCCAATCTCCCGGCTCGGCATATTCCATCCGCCGCTGTTCGTCAGCCAACCACCGCTCGGCGTCCGACCTGCGGGTGTAGGTCGAGGGAGCGGCGTATCGAATGGCATCGGGCCCAATATAGGAGGCGCGGAACCGACCTGACGGTAGTTTCTTGACCGTCCCGAAGGTCCTTCGCTGCTGTACCATGACAATCCCCTCCTTGGGGCTAAGGGAATGGGCACGATTTCGTTCCCTTATCGTTCCCTTAAGTCGTGCCATTCAGTGTATCCCAGGCACTGGAACACTGGCGGCACTGAGCGTAAAACCCCTAGTGAGCAACAAAAAACCCCTAGTCCGAAGACTAGGGGAAATTGTGCGCGAGAGAGGAGTTGAACCTCCACGCCCTAAACGGGCACTGGCACCTGAAGCCAGCGCGTCTGCCATTCCGCCACTCGCGCGTCCGACCAACATAGCACAGCCCTCGCCCGGCCAGCCAATCCCCAATACGCCGCTTGATCGGTGGTGCTATCCTCTAGGAGTGCTTATCGCCAGCTTTCACCTCATCAATCCGGCCGCCATCACTGCGATGGCCAGCTGTCGAATGCGCTGAAGGCGGCGACCACCATCGGCGTTGATCACTTAGCCGATTCCCGGCCAAACAATCAGCTGCCAACCCACAGCCTTCTCTGCCCTGTCGCCGTCTTGCCGTGGGCCCAACCATCTTTATCGCCAATGGCATCGTGCCAATCGAGCCCAGCGGCCGACTCTGGCCAACGCCGCTCCCCCACCCCGAAAGCATCTGAAATCCAACAAACCAAAGGACAATCATGACTTACAACCTCGACACCATCGCCGTCCATGCCGGCCAGGAGCAGGCTGACCCCGCCACCCACGCTCGGGCAGTACCGATCTATCAGACGACTTCATACGTTTTCGACGACACCGAGCACGCCGCTGACCTGTTCGCCTTGCGGGCTCCCGGCAACATCTATTCCCGAATCATGAACCCGACCGAAGACGTTTTTGAGGCTCGCATCAATGCCCTGGAGGGCGGCGTCGGCGCCCTGGCGACTGCCTCTGGAGCGGCGGCCATCACCTACGCCGTGCTCAACCTGACATACGCCGGTGACAATGTCGTCGCCTTGTCGACCCTTTATGGTGGCACCTTCGCCCTGTTGGCCCACACCCTGGCCCAATACGGCATTGAGGCCCGCTTCATCGACCCAACCAAACCTGAGGACCTGGCCGGCCTGGTCGACGCCAAGACCAAGCTGGTCTTCGGCGAATCAATCGGCAACCCGGCCGGCAATGTCGTCGACCTCGACGCCTGGAGCAGCGCCGCCCACGCCCTGGGGCTGCCGTTGCTGATCGACAATACCGTGCCCACCCCCCTCCAAGCACAGGTCTTCGCCCATGGCGCCGATATTGCAATCCACTCGGCCACCAAATACATCGGCGGCCACGGCACCACCCTCGGCGGGGTGATCGTCGACTCAGGCAACTTTGATTGGGCGGCCCAAGCCGATCGCTTCCCCGGTCTGGCTGGGCCCGACCCGGCCTATCACGGCACCATCTGGACCGAAGCGGCCGGTCGCGCCGCATATATCACCCGGGCCCGCACTGTTTTGCTGCGCAACACCGGCGCCACCATCGCACCGTTGAACGCCTGGCTGCTGCTGCAAGGCCTGGAGACCCTGCCGCTGCGGATTGAGCGCCACGCCAGCAATGCCCTAGCAGTCGCCGAGCACCTCGAAGCTCATCCGGGCGTCTCCTGGGTCAACTACCCTGGCCTGAAAAGCTCCCCCGACAAAGCCGTGGCTGATCGGGTGCTGACCGGGCGTGGCTACGGCGGAATCCTGTCCTTCGGTCTCAAGGCCGGCCGGTCGGCTGGTGGACGTTTCGTCGAGGCGCTCCAACTCTTCTCCCACGTGGCCAACATTGGCGACGCCAAGTCTTTGGCGATTCACCCGGCGACCACCACTCATTCCCAACTGAGCGACGCCGAATTGGCCGACGCCGGGGTCAAGCCCGAAGCCGTCCGCTTGTCGATCGGCATCGAGCACATCGACGACATCATCGCCGATCTCGACCAGGCCCTAGCCCAGGTCACCGCTTGATCCAGGAATCGCCGGTTACCTCCAGGCAACGCAGCGGCCACATCGCTGTCCTGGTCGAGTGCTGACGCTCAGGGCTCGACCACCAACCATTGCTCAACCAAGACAAACCCCAACCCGAAGGACCAATCATGAACTACTTTGCTGACGCCACTGCCTTGATCGGCCGCACCCCGCTGGTGCGGATCAACCGCCTGTTCGGCGACCAAGTTGGCGCCTTGACCCTGGCCAAGCTGGAGTATTACAACCCGGCCTCATCGGTCAAAGATCGAGTCGGCGTGGCCATCGTCAACGCGGCTGAAGCCGCCGGCGCCCTCAAGCCTGGTGGCACAATCGTCGAGGGCACTTCGGGCAACACCGGCATCGCCTTGGCCTGGGTCGGCGCCGCCCGTGGTTACCGGGTGATCCTGACTATGCCTGAGACCATGAGCCAGGAGCGCCGTGATCTGTTGGCTGCCTTTGGCGCCGAATTGGTGTTGACCCCGGGCCCCGCTGGGATGCAAGGGGCTGTCGACAGAGCCGAGGAGATTGCCGCCAACACCCCCGGCGCCATCGTCGCCCACCAATTCGCCAATCCGGCCAATCCGGCGATCCATCGCGAGACCACCGCTGAGGAGATCTGGCGCGACACTGATGGGCAAATCGACTACCTGGTGGCCGGCATCGGCACCGGCGGCACGATCACCGGCGTCGGCCAGGTGCTCAAGCAGCGCAACCACAATGTCACCATCATCGGCGTCGAGCCAGCCGAATCGCCCTTGCTGACCCAAGGCCAAGCCGGCCCACACAAAATCCAGGGCATTGGCGCCAACTTTGTCCCAGAGGTCCTCAACCGCGACCTGCTCGACGAAGTGATCGACATCCCCTCCGATCTGGCGCTCGATTACGCCCGACGAGCTGCCACTGCCGAGGGCCTGTTCGTCGGCATTTCCGCCGGCGCGGCTTTGGCAGCGGCTGCCGCCGTGGCTGCCCGCCCCGAGGCCAAGGGCCGCACTATAGTGGTGATCATCCCTGATGCCGGCGATCGCTACCTCAGCACCGCCTTGATCAAACGATGACGGAGATGCGATGAGCTCAAACCCGACTGGCGGTCGTCTGCACCGCTGGGCCTTCTTGATCAACGAAGACCTTGGCGCCGCCATGCGGGAGGATCCGGCCGCCACCTCAAAGGTGGCAGTCGCCCTGCTCTATCCCGGCATGCACGCCGTTTGGGCTTATCGCATCGCCCACGCACTGTGGATCAAATCGCCAGCCCTCAAACCCTGGGCCCGGGCTCTGTCGCAATTCGCTCGATTCTGGACTGGCATCGAGATACATCCGGGCGCCACCATCGGCCGGCGCTTCTTCATCGATCACGGCATGGGCGTGGTCATTGGCGAAACTGCTGCCGTCGGCGATGACGTCTTGATGTATCACCAGGTGACTCTGGGCGGTCGTTCACGCGGGCGCTTCAAGCGTCATCCAACCGTCGGCAATCGGGTGTTGCTGGGCGCCGGGGCCAAAATCATTGGCCCGATCACCATCGGTGACGACGCCAAGATTGGCGCCAATG
>JAITVZ010000158.1 GCA_031285505.1 Propionibacteriaceae bacterium | reverse complement strand
AGGGGCGAACACCGACTCCCTCAGTAGAGTAGGGACCATGTCGTCAATCAGATCGGAGCAGATGCAGGCCACGGACGCCCAGTTGGCCGACTCTGCACATCCCTTGACGCTGGCCAGCGGCGACAAGTTGATCGATCTGATCATTCACTACGAGACCTACGGGCGACTCAACGACCGTCGTGATAACGCCATTTTTATCTGTCATGCCTTGTCGGGCGACGCTCATGCTGCTGGATGTTGGCCCGGCGAGACTCGTCCGGGCTGGTGGGACTCGATGATTGGCCCGGGCAAACCGATCGACACTGATCGTTTCTACGTCATCTGTCCGAACTTGCTCGGTGGCTGCCAGGGCAGCACCGGCCCATCGTCGATCAACCCAAAAACCGGTCATCCATTTGGCTTGGATTTTCCGCTGTTGGCGATGTCTGATTTTGTGGCGGTTCATCGGCGCTTGGTGGCCTTCTTAGGCATTGAGTCTCTGGCGGCAGTGGTTGGTGGTTCGCTGGGCGGGATGCAGGTGCTTCAGTGGTTGCTTGACGCGCCGACCGATATGACAAAGGCCATCATCATCGCTGCTTCCAGTCGTTTGACAGCTCAGAACATTGCCTTTTCGGCGGTCGGTCGCGAGGCGATCATGCGTGATCAGGGCTTCGCCGACGGCCACTACCTTGAGTTGGACCAGTCGCCGGACACAGGTTTGGCCATCGCCCGGATGATGGCCCATATCACCTACACCTCAGAAGGCAGCCTCGGGCGGAAATTTGGCCGAGACCCTCAACATGGCGATCTGACTCCGCAATTCGGGGTTGATTTCGCTGTCGAAAGCTACCTGCAACACCAAGCTGAGGTTTTCCTGGACCGTTTCGATGCTCTCAGTTACCTCTACTTGTCGCGGGTGATGGACTACTTCGACCCATTCGCCAACAGTGAAGCGACCAGCCAGTTGGCCAGTCATCCCTTGCCCATCTTGGTTTGCTCGTTTACTTCTGATTGGCGCTTCTCGCCACTGCATTCACGTCGGATCGTCGCCAAATTGGAGCAGCTGGAACTGCCCGTCAGCTATCGCGAGATTGATGGTGGCTTTGGTCATGATTCGTTCTTGATGGACATTGCGCCCTACCATCTGGCGGTAGCGGCTTTCTTGGGGCACATCGATGGCAATCATCGAGGAGCTTTTCAGTGAAGCCACGTTTAGATTTCAAATTGATCAGCCACTGGGTGCCGACTGGCGCCAGGGTGCTCGATCTGGGTTGTGGCAGTGGTGAACTATTGCGCCAATTGGCTGATCACAAGGGTTGTCGAATCCAGGGCTTGGAAATGGAGCCAGAGGCCTGGCTGGCAGCAGCGCAAGCGGATGTGCCGGTTTTGCAGCTCGACATTGACCATGATCTTGATTGGTTCACCGCTGACTCCTATGACCTGGTAATATTGTCGCGCACTCTGCAGAGCACTCGCTTTCCCGGGGAAGTCCTGCGTCAGATGCTGCGGATCGCGCCGACCGCCATCGTCTCCATGCCGAACTTCGCCTATTGGCGCAACCGACTGCGCCTGCTGGCTGGACGAGCACCGCGGTCCAAAGACCTGCCGTATCACTGGCATGACAGTCCGAATTTCCACTTCGGCTCACTGCACGACTTGGAGGATCTGTTCCGCAGCATGTCGATTGAAGTAGAACGGCGTCAGCCACTGTCAGCCACTGGTCGCCTGCCGCTGGGGCCTTTGCCGAATTGGAGTGCCGGATCGGTGATTTACCAATTGGGTCGCCCCGATCGCCCTGTTGCGATGCCAGCCAATCGGTACAACTGATGTTCAAAACAGCGTCAGGTTGGCTAGCGCGTTGGCCAGGATGCATCTTGGCCAGCTTGCTGCTAGGCGCCATCAGTGGGATGGCTTTCTTTCCTGCGCACTGTTGGCTGCTGGCGCCACCGGCGATTGGCTTATGGTTCGCCCTGGTAGTCGGTCAGCAGTGGCGGCGGGCGGCGCTGATGGGTTATGCCTATGGGATCGGGTTCAACGCAGTGGCGATCCATTGGGCCGCCGTCTTGGGATGGGCCGTCCTGTTGGTCTTTGTCGCCTGGCTGGCGATTTGGCAGGCTCTGACGGCCGTGGCCATCGCCTTGACCAAACGCTGGGGCATCGCCCTGGGCGTGGGTGCGGCCTGCTGGATGGCGGGGGAGTGGTTGTGCGCTCGCTGGCCGTTCGGCGGCTTTGGTTGGACCAGGCTCGGTTATGCCATGGTCGACACGCCGATCGACGGCCTATTCCCTCTCATCTCGGTGGGTGGTTTGTCGTTGATCTGTGTCGGCGTCGCCGCCTTGTTGGCCATGGTCATCACCTGGGCGTCGACCTGGCGTCGGCAACCTCTGGCGCTGCGCTTGGCGCTGCTGATCAGTCTGGCCCTGCTGGTCGTCTTGGCCTTGGTGTTCAGTGCGATTGGCCGCAGCTATCAGCCGAGCGTCGATCAACGACAGATCCGAGTGGCGGTGATCCAGGGAAACGTCCCCGGCAAGGGCATCGATGCCCTGGGTCCGCGCTACACCGTGGAGCGCAATCATCTGGCTCAGACCATCATTTTGGCGGCCGAAGTGGCCACTGGTCGTCAACCTCGCCCCGATTTCGTCGTTTGGCCGGAGAACTCCACAGCCACTGACCCATCCAGTGATCCAGTGACCACTGCTTTGATCAATCAGGCCGTGGACATCATTGGTGTGCCGATCCTAGTCGGGGCGATCGTCGATGGCCCAGGAGACGGTCAACGCCAAACGGTTGGTTTGTGGTGGGGCACTGATCATCAGGTGACGGCCCGTTATGCCAAACGCAATCTGGTGCCGTTCGGCGAGTGGGTGCCCTTCAAGGATGCCCTGGTCAAGATCATCCCGGTACTGGCAAAGACGGGCGCGACATCGGTTCCCGGCACGACGATTGGTGTGCTGGACGTCACAGTCGACGATCAAAGGTTACGCATCGGCGATTTGATTTGCTTTGAGGTTTCATACGATCAAACCGTCGATCAAATTATTCTCGGCGACGACCTGGTTGGCGGAGCCCAGATTGTGGCTTTGCAGACTTCCAACGCCATGTTCACCGGATCGGATCAGATGATCCAACAAGACGCCATCACCCGAGCCCGGGCCATGGAGACTCGCCGAGACATCCTCATTGCCACAACCAATTCGTTGGCCGGACTGGTCGATGCCCAAGGCCAGGTGGTCGATCAGGCTTCCTTGGAGACAGCCGACGATTTGGTGTTCACAGTCCACACCAGCTCCGCAGTGACTCCGGCGGTGGCTGGTCGCAGCTGGTTCGACCTGCTGGGTGTGGTGGCGCCATTGCTGGCGGCAGGGCTGAGTGTCATCATCAAGCGTCGCCGCCATTCAGACTGACCGCTATCGGTCCAGCGACCCAACTAGTGCGAGACGCCAGGCCAAGGCGGCCACCGCTGAACCACAGAACACACAAAACTACGGCCTTGTCGGCCACGGGGAATGTCTGACTCATGAAATAATGGGCATTGCGGTCCATCCATCACAAGGAGTACTCATGAACCTGTCAGGCAGTCGTGTTTTGGTGATCATCCCGACATTCAACGAGTACGAAAACTTGCCGTTGATCACGGCCAGGACCAGGACCGCCATGCCCAGCGCCGATATCCTGGTGATCGACGACAATTCGCCGGATCACACCGGTGAATTGGCAGACCAATTGGCAGCCAAGGACAATCACCTCCATGTCATGCATCGCACTGCCAAGAACGGACTCGGGGCAGCCTATGTGGCCGGCTTTCGTTGGGGCTTGAAGCACGGTTATGACATCTTGGTGGAGATGGACGCCGATGGCTCCCACCGCCCCGAGCAATTGCCCGAGTTGATCGCCGCCCTGGACCAGGCTGACATGGTCAAAGGATCGCGCTGGATCAGTGGCGGGCGAGTGGTGAATTGGCCGAAGACCCGTGAATTGCTCAGCCGAGGCGGCTCCTGGTGGACCCGACTGATGATGGGCATTCCAGTGAGGGACATCACCGGTGGGTTCAATGCCTTCAAAGCTGCCACCCTGGAGGCCATCGTCGACGACCTCAGTTCCGTCGGATACAACTTCCAAGTGGATCTGACTTGGCAGGTGATCTCCCACGGCATGACGGTGGCTGAAGTGCCCATCACTTTCGAAGAACGTCAGTTGGGTGAATCGAAGATGTCTGGAGGGATTGTGGTTGAAGCACTGGCCAAGACCACCGGTTGGGGTTTGCGTTATCGACTGGGCCAGCTGTTGCGGCACTTACACCGTCGCTGAATCGCAGGTGCAGCCCTCATCCCGGATGTGATCGGCCAAGGCCTGTTGCAGTTCATCGAGACTGCGGCGCTCCAGGAGCATTTCCCAGGCTGTTTTGGTGCCTTCGGTGACTGGCGCAGTGGCGCATGTGGCATCGGCTTGATCGGCTGGTGAAGCCGTCTGGCCGCAATGGGGGCAGTCCCAGGTGCCGGGAACGGTCACACCGGCGGCGAAGACACGCTGAAAACGATGGCCGCTAGTGCAGTGATACTCGACCGGCTGGCGAACGTCACCGTGCTGAACGATCTGAATGGCCTTCATTGTTGCTCCTCGATTGACTAACCATTGGACACTAGGAACAACGCCAGGCCAACGGTTTGTCATTCCCCTTAAGGCGCTCGTTGGGCGAAATTGGTCGAACGGTGATGGTTGATCCAGGGTCTGAACATATGTGCGTGGAAGCGGATCATATGTTCATAGCAGTGCTTGACCGTGACTCTTCAAGCCTCAAGGGGCTGCGCCAGCGCCACAACAGCAGCCAACCAACAGCCAGGATCAAGGCGATCGCCAGCAGTCCCCAATGCTGGGTTGAACCTTGGCCGCTGACACTGGCTCCGAGGGCGACCGCCACACCGAACAGGGCTGGAGACAGGAAGGAGATGACCCGACCGGTGGTCGTATACAGGCCAAATAACTCGCCAACCTGCCCCTGGGGGATCAGTCGAGCCAACAAGCTGCGCGAAGCGGCTTGAGCTGGGCCACACAAGCAGGACAGAATCAAGCCGAACACCCAAAAAATGGTCTTACCCTGCGCGACCAAGGCGGCATTGTAATCAGGGTTGGCAGTGCAGACACCGGCATCGTCGCACAGTTGCGCCGGCGTCGCATAGCCGGGTTGATGCAGGGCAAAGACGATGATCGCCCCGATGGACAGCACCGCCAAGCAGAAGAGGATGACCCGACGCGGGCCAAGCCAATCATCGACCAAACCGAAGAGGATGGTCACCACCCCTGCCAACAGATTGGCTGCGGCTCCGAAGAGGATGATTTCGGTGGTTGAAAACCCAAAAGACTGGGCGGCAATGACGGCGCCGAAGGCAAAAACGGCCGCCAGACCGTCGCGATAGATGGCGGCGGCGATCATGAATCGGGCGATATCGCGGCGACTTCGCCACAAATTGGCGATGCTGGCGAACAAATGACGGTAGGACCCAACCACGCCCAATCGCTCGGCGCCATCCCCCCGCCATAAATGACGCCAAAGGCGGCCAGGCCCACCTGAGTCCTGTTGCGGCTGGGTTTTGGCGGGGCGGTCGTTGAGCACCAGCAACGCTGGGATGGTGAAGAGCAGAATCCAAGCGCCGCAAAGCACCATTGAGGCTCGAATCTTCGATGGTGTGTCGGTCAACCCGAACAGGCCGACCTCAGGTTGAATGAAGAGGAAGAGAATCAACAGCAAGACAATGATGCCGCCGACGTAGCCCATGCCCCAACCGAAGCCGCTGACCCGACCAACATCGCGCTTGCTGGCCACCTGATCGATGGTGGCGTTATAGAACGAACCGCCAATCTCACCGATGATCGAGCCCAAGCCCAAGATGATCAGACCGAGGACCAAGAAACGAGGTTGAGGGGCGATCAACACCAAAGCCATTGACGCGCACCCCAGCGCCCAGGTCAACCAGCGCATGTGGCGGACCAGATGCCCGCCCCTCTCAGCGGCACTGCCCAGCACCGGCGCGATCAAAGCGACGATGACACCGGCGATGGTGGTGGCCACTGACAAGGCCAAGGCCGGACCATTGCCATCGGCTGGATCACTGGAGAAGTAGGCCGGTGTGGTGATGTAGACCGAAAAGACGAAGGTGGTGATGACGGTGTAAAAGGGCTGAGTCCCCCAATCCCACAACGCCCATGCCAGGACCTTGGGCCGTCTGGCAGTCGGCTTGTTTGATAGAGCCGACAAGCCGTCATCAGGACGTGACGGTCGCTTGTCAGCCGCGGCTGAATCAGGCATGAGCTTCCTTACAGTGTTGGGGTGAGTAGGAGATGGCGGAGTCGCCGGCCGGGTCCATCGGCGGTTTCGGCAATCCGGCGAGTTGGTCGACGAAGACACCATTGGCGCCTTGGTCGAACAAAGCCTGCGGTGACTGCTGCGGTTCGCCCAGCCAAACATCGATCGACAAACCCCACCGCTGCGCCATGCGCCGAAGATGAGGGCTGAGCAGATTGATCGATCTGCCAGACAGACGGATACTGGCTGGAAGCTGGATAGCCTGACCAGGTGGGCGTGGACCGAGCCCTGCCAACGGGCTCAACAGCAGCCAGAGCACCCATAAGGTTGGCAGACCGAGGGCCACCGGGTAGTGGACCAGCCGTCGGAATTGGGCCAAGCGCCGACTGGAAAAAGAGGTGACCAGCAAACGATCAGCCAACTCCGGTCGCTGATCGATCAGTTGCGCCAAGGCCACCGGCGTTCCTTTTGCCTTCAAATCGACGTTGAAGAAGGCTTGGGGTAAAGCTTCGATGACTTCTTTGAATCTCGACAAGCCCTGACCATGCTCCAGCGGCAGTTGGGCCAGTTGAGCGGCGGTCATGGCCCGTATCGGCTGATTGATGCCGGCTAGACGCGATAATCGGGCGTCATGGCAACAGAACAACACGTGGTCGCGGCTGAGGCGCAAATCGGTCTCCAGATGGTTGATGCCGTGATCATAGGCTTGTTGGAAAGCCGCCAGCGAATTTTCATCAACCAAGCGTTGGCCGATAAAACCGCCGCGATGGGCCAGCCAGTGATGGCCAACCAACAAACAGTCGGCGACGCTGGGGCGCCGGCGGTGGCCATCAGTCATAGGCTCATTGTCCTGCACGATCATTGTTTGGTCAACGGATAGCCTGCCAATCGGATTGTGGCCATGGCGGTCCGACAATGACAACTGAGAGCAAAATGGCAGTTATGAGCACCATTTTGTCGATCCAATCATCGGTCGCCTACGGCCATGTCGGTAACTCGGCCGCCGCTTTCGCCCTGATGCGGATGGGGGTGGAGACCTATCCGGTGTACACCGTTCACTACTCGAACACCACCAGTTACGGCTCATGGGGCGGGCCAAATCTGTCGCCGGAGCAGGTCGCCGATGTCATTGAAGGGGTTGACCAGCGGGGTGCCTTGGACAAGGTCGATGCCGTGCTCAGCGGTTTTCAGGGGTCTGAAGAAATGGGTGAGACGATCCTGGCGGCGGTTGATTTGGTCAAACAACGCTCACCGCAGGCTATCTATTGTGCCGATCCAGTGATGGGTGATGTTGGCCGGGGAATCTATGTTGGTCCAGGCATTCCCGAATTCCTTGAGACCAGGGTCGTGCCAAAGGCCGACGTGTTGACACCTAATCAATTCGAGTTGGACTACTTGACCAAGCGCAGCAGTCAAACAAAGGCAGATGTTTTGGCCGCCGTTGATGAACTGCACGCCCGGGGGCCACAAACCATCCTGGTGACTTCCGCCACCGCCGATGACCTGCCAACTGATTCTGTGTCGATGCTGGCCGATGACGGCCAGTCATGCTGGTTGGTGTCGACTCCGCGGATTGACCAAAGCTTCACCGGCTCAGGGGACTTGACGGCGGCGGTCTTCCTGGCCGGCCTCCTCAATGGCCAGCCGTTGTCGACGGTGCTGAGTCGTACGGCTGATGTCGTCTACTCGCTGCTTTTTGCAACCGCTGCGGCCGGCAGCCGTGAACTGACACTGGTCGCCGATCAAGATCAACTGATTGATCCACGCTTTCATTTCGAGGCCACCCGCCTGCGTTGACCATGGTTTGGGTAAGGAAGTCCACCGGACGATCATCGAGACAAACAACAATCGTCAGGTGGACTCAGGCATGGCGTGATGACCGATGCCCTAATCGCTGGTGCGGATGTGGGCGCCGAGGGCATTGAGTCGGGTCGGCAGATCTTCGTAACCGCGGGTGATGACATAGGCGTCCTTCAAAACGGTTTGACCTCTGGCGCCTAGAGCAGCCAGGAAGAGGCACATGGCCGGTCGAAGAGCCGGCGGACAAGCGATGGTGCCGCCGCCGCGCCACTGGGTTGGTCCGGCCACCATGATGCGGTGCGGATCAAGCAGACTCAAATGAGCCCCAAGTTTGTTGAGATCCATCATATGGATCATCCGGTTGTCATATACCCAATCAAAGATGGTGGTATTGCCCTGGGCCGACGCAGCGATCACTGCGAAAAAAGGCAGATTGTCGATGTTCAAGCCGGGGAAAGGCATGGGGTGGATCTTGTCGACAGCAGCCACCAGTTGCGATGGGTAGACGGTCAGATCGACCAGTCGGGTCCGACCGTTGCGTGATCGATATTCATCGGTGATGCTGTAGTTCAGTTTCATCGAGTCGAGGATGGCCAGTTCAATCTCCATGAACTCAATCGGCACCCGGGTGATCGTCAGTTGAGAATTGGTGGTGACTGCGGCGGTCAACAAGCTCATCGATTCAATCGGGTCTTCTGAGATGTCATAATCGATGTCGATCATGATGTCGTTTTGGCCATGAATCACCAGGGTGGTGGTGCCGATCCCCTCAATGGTCACGCCCATTTTGTCGATGAAATCACAGAGGTCCTGCACCATGTAATTGGGGCTGGCATTGCGAATTGTGGTCACGCCGGGAGTTAGGGCTGCGGCCATGATGGCGTTCTCAGTGACGGTGTCGCCGCGCTCTGTCAGGGTGAATTGGCGGCGCGGATCCTTCGGTAATTCCACAGTGCAGTGGTAATAACCGTCGGTGGCTTTGACCGACAGACCCAAATGCCGCAATGCCTCCAGGTGCGGCTCGACGGTGCGAGTGCCCAAATCGCAGCCGCCGGCATAGGGCAGCGAGAAGTGGGGAAACAGATGCATCAGGGGGCCCAAGAACATCAGCACTGACCGGGTCCGCCGGGCCGCCTGGGTGTTCATCGCTGGCAGATCGAGATCACTGGGCGGTTGGATCGACAGATTGGCGCCGTCGTCGCTCCATTGACAATCCACGCCGATGCTGACCAGCACTTCGACCAGGCGATTGACTTCTTCGATGCGAGCAATGCCCCGCAAGGTGGTGCGGCCACGATTGAGCAGCGCCGCGCAGAGGGTCGACACCGCCGCATTCTTAGAGGTTCTGGTCTCGATCGAGCCGTGGAGTTGGCCACCGCCATCGATGGTGAAGCCGACCTGACCACTGCCGGGGGAGATCAGTTGTTTGCCAAGCACCTCCGATATGCGATTGACCATTTCCAGCGACAGGTTTTGATTACCGGCCTCAATCCGGCCGATGGCACTTTGCGAAGTGTTGAGCGCTCGGGCCAACTCGGTCTGGGTCATACCGCGGGTCAGGCGCGTGTTGCGCACAAGTTGACCAATTGTCTGAGCTGATGATGACATAGCAACACCTTATCTCATGCATGAGATAACCGGCGGCAATTAGCAGCGTGTCGTGCTGCTTGACGTAGATTGGCCGGTCGTCCCAGTAGCTCAGATTCATGGCGGCGCGCCAGTGAGACGCTGGGCATGACTAAGGTTGGATCCATGGCGCAGTTCGATGTGGTGGTGATCGGGGCTGGCTCGTCCGGGCACCGATTAGCGATCTTGGCGGCACAACGTGGCTTGAGCACCGCTGTCATCGACCAGCAGGTGCACCTGGGTGGGCGGGCCGTCAATCACGGGCAAATCGCTCGTCAAGTTCTGCTGCAGGCTGCCACCGCTCGGCGCGCCAGCAAGCCTGATCGTTCGATGATCGATCAACAGTCCCGCCAGTCGTGGAGCCAGGCGTTGGAACAGGCTGGCGGCGTCAGTGGGCGACTGCGTGAGTCGGTTCAATTGCACCTGCGGAAGAATAAGGTCACCGTTTATCAAGGTAAAGCCAGGGTGCTCGATGACTTGACGGTGACCATCGGCTGTGATGCTGAAGACATCGAGCCATTGGCGGCTCGGGCGATTGTCGTCGCCACCGGCAGTCTCGATCAGGCTAGCTCCGGCCTGACCTTGGATGGGCGGGTGATCACCGAGTCAGACTTGCTCCAGTTGCCCGAACCGCCATCAGCCGTCGTATTGACAGGCGACAGCGGCAGATCGCTGGAGTGGGCTTACATTCTCAGATCATTCGGCGTCGCCGTGACAATCCTGTCGGGGGCCGAGCGACTGTTGCCTATGGCCGATCGGGAAGTCTCGGCGCAATTGCAACGTTGGCTGCGGGCTGATCAAACCGATCGTCTGTTCAACGCCGCGATTGCCTCACTGGCCGATGATGGCCGCCAGCTGTCGATCAATCTGACAGATCAAAGCCGCCGCGAGCTGCGAGCCGATTACCTGGTCTGCCTCGACGACCCGGTACCCAATCTTGAGGCGGTGGCTGGCATTGATTTGGCCTTGGGCGCCAGTTCCACCCGCGGCATCGTCACCGATCAGTTCGGTCATAGCAGTCACGATCGAATTTGGGCGGTCGGATCAGTCTGTGACGGCATCGGTCAGTCGGCCATCAGTTGGTCTCAAGCCATGGTAGTGGCCGACCAATTGGCTGGACGTCCCAGTGAGCCGGTCAAGGAACGCCTGATTCCGAAAGTCGTCGGTGGCGGGCTGCCAGTGGCTTGGTTTGGTTTGACCGAGGACGACGCCCGAAGCCTGGGCGTGGATTGGGTCAAGTCGAAACTGCCGCTCAGCGCCAGTCCGATCGGTTGGATCGATGGTGGCACCCAGGGATTCATCAAGTTGATTTGCGCCCAGCCCCACCATGAGATTCTGGGAGCTCACCTGGTCGGTCCAGGCGCCGAGCAACTCCTGCCTGAGCTGTTGCTGGCTGCCACCTGGGATCTAAGCGCTGATGAGCTGGCCGTGACGCTACAGGCGCGCGGCAGCATAGCCGAGGCACTGCGCGATGTCGCTGCCGGTGTGTCTGGGCCGATGCTGCACTACTGAAAGGTCAATCGCCCAAACCCGTGCCGACCTTACGGGCTGTTTCCAGCCAATCGTGATCGAGAGGCACGAGCTTGACCTTGCCAGCCACATCCGCCAATGGCACCGGTTCCGTGCCCTGCCCGCGAGCAGCCACCAGCACACCAAATTGTTGTTGCATCACCAGATCGGCGGCTGCCGACCCCAAGCGGGTAGCCAGCAAACGATCCTCGGCACAGGGGGTGCCACCGCGTTGGACGTAGCCGAGGATGGTGACCCGGCTCTCCATGTTGGTGGCCTGCTCCAGCTGATTGGCCAGACGGAAGGTGTGTGAACGTTGGGCATTCTCGACCGCCGCCAAATGGGCCTTGGCTGCCGTCACCTCATCGGGGGTGGCGGCCCGCTGAACCAGGGCCCGGGCTGCTGAGTAGGCTAAGGTCGCTTCGTGGTCGCGAGCCCCTTCGGCTACTGCCACGACCGAAAAGGTGCTGCCGCGCGATATGCGTTGGCGAATGGTGTCGGCGATGGACTCGACAGAAAAGGGGATCTCCGGAATCAGGATGACGTCGGCTCCGCCAGCGATGCCTGCGCCGAGCGTCAGCCAACCGGCACGATGGCCCATTAACTCAGCCAGAATGATCCGGTGGTGGCTGTGGGCGGTGGAATGCAGCCGATCAATCGCTTCAGTGGCAATCTCCATGGCGGTGGCGAAACCGAAGCTGGTGTCGGTGCAGGCTATGTCGTTGTCGATCGTCTTGGGCAAAGCGATGACATTGACACCAGCATCCATCAGTTGCTTGGCATTTTTGGCGGTGCCGCCGCCGCCGAGCATCACCAGAGCGTCGATACCCATTTGCTCCAGGTTCTGCTTGACTCGGCTGACCATATTATGGGTCTGGCCATCGACCAGGTATTTTTGGACCTTGTCGCGGCTGGTGCCCAGCATGGTCCCACCGTCAGTCAGGATGCCTGATAGGTCACTCGGCCCCAAGGGGCGGGAGCGAGATTCAACCAAGCCGGTGATGCCGTCGAGGAAACCGACCAGCTCCAGTCCATAATGACCGATTATGGTCTTGCCGAATCCACGAATGACGGCGTTGAGCCCGGGGGCGTCACCGCCAGCAGTTAAAATCCCGACTCGTTTGATGTCGTTGGACATGGGCACTCCTTGACGATGATGTACTCATTGTGTCATGTCATGACAGGCGTTCCAAGCTTCCACTGGCCCGGTGATCAATCTTGACCAGCTGGAGTGAACAGATCGGGGCAGGCCAAGAAACGACAGGGGAGAGCTG
>JAITVZ010000132.1 GCA_031285505.1 Propionibacteriaceae bacterium | reverse complement strand
GGTCTGATTCACCATAGTGACCATCTCCGAACTTGATTGGCCTGATCGATCAGGGCGGCTTTCTGGTCTGGGCTGGTTTCGGAGGCGGCCAAACGGCGCAGCAGCCGATCAATCTGTGCCGACAGTGGTCGGCGAGACAAGGCCACACCACCCAGGTTGGCGGTCGCTGGTGGTCGACGAACAGCTCGCTTCGGCAGACTATCCAAGGCTCGCCGGTACAGCGTCAGCTCGAGTCTCAATGCCTCTTCGGGGCGCATGGCCGCTTGATGGACCGCCGACCAGGCCCGTTGCAGTTCGGGAAGGGTTCCGGCGGACTGGGTGAGGTAATGGGCCTGGAGGCGCAAAGACTGTTGCCAGCCGCCGGAGGTGCGCGGTACCAATTGAAGGGCTTGAATCACCGGCTCGACTTGGCTCTGTGGCGCATTGCGCGAATGGTTCTTGGCTCTGACCCGGGCCAGGCCAAAGGCGGCCGCGGCCACATAAGCGGCGTCGCTGCGAGTGCACCGCTCATACAATTGGTCGGCCCGCTCGACTTGACCGGCTTGGTCATAAGCCAAGGCCAGAGCGAATTGTGGAGCGATTTCTCCGGGAATCTGGGAGTAAACAGCCTCGAACAGGGCTTGAGCTGCCCCCCAATCCTGACTATTGAGGGCGCCCAAGCCCTCCAGCCAAGCCGCTCGCCATTGCCAGGGATCTTCGTCGAGGATCTCCTCAACAATTTGGTGCAGCAACTGATGGTCAGCTGACTCAATGGCCAAACGAGCGATGATGATCCGACTGTTTAGGTCGCGCTTCGGTTGGGCCAAGAGAAAACTCAATTGATCAGAGCTTGGCAAGGATTCAAGTGAACGCAACTGATCGGACAAGTGACCCACCGGCTTCAGGCTAGGCAATTCTCGCCAGCTGAAGCTGTCGGTGACGGCGGTTGGCAGGTCAAAAAAGGGTGAAATGGCGGAGCTGTGGGCTCCCATGGGGCCATCGGCAGCGACAACCTGACGCAGCACCCCGATCATTTGCTGCTGTAACTCCGAACAGCTGTTGAAACGATCGGCGGGATCCGGCGCACAAGCCTTGGCAATCAACCGCTGCAGCGACTCATAACGCTGGAAGGCCAAAGTTTGCTCGACTGTAGGCAGGCGATTGGCCAAGGTTGTTTGATAATCCGGCACAGTGGCGCAGCAGATCAGCAGGGTTCGACCGATGGTGTAAATGTCTGAAGCAACCGAGCAGCCCTGGCTGGCTACTTCCGGTGCCTGGAAGCCGATCGTGCCGAAGATCGGCGATTCATCGTCATCGCTGCGGCGCACCCCGCCCATGTCGATTAGCTTGACGGAATCCTCGACATGAATCAGGTTGTCAGGCTTGAAATCGCAGTAGAGAAGACCCCGTTGGTGGAGATAGGCGAAGGCCGGCAGTATATCGATGATGTAGGACAAGGCTTGGTCGACCGGCAGTGGATCGGAATGACCGGCGCGAGCCTGGCGATCCTTGAGAATCTGTTTGACTGAGCGGCCACCGACGAATTCCATGACGATGTAGGCACTGTTGTTGTGGGTGACGAAGTTGTAGATCTCGACGATCGACGGGTGAGCGATTTGCGCCAAGAATCTTTGCTCGGCCAAAGCCGCCTGAACCTGGTCGGAGTCACCCTGGTTGAGCAGTCCCTTCAGCACCACCCAGCGGTCCGAGACGTTGCGGTCGCGGGCCAGATAGACCCATCCCATGCCACCATGGGCCAGTAGTCCGACGACCGAATACTGGCCAGCGACCAGATCTCCGGGGGACAGCCGTGGAATGAAGGAGAATGGTTGACGACATTTCGGGCAATATCCCTCAAGGCGACCAGGTGTCTGATCGCTCGACCGTCCCACAGGGGCACCACAGCTGGGGCAGAGCCGTTGGTTCTCCGGCAGGACTGGATCGGTCATGATCACCGATTGGGGGTCGACCAGGGGCTCAGGGGCTACAGTGGTCAGCCCGGCGCCGAGCTGGTGGGCGCTGACCTCCGGCGCTCGGCGGGCCGGCTTGATCTGACCCGGGCGGATCCGGGCCGAGCCCATCGATAAAGTCGCTGGGACGGCTGGATTGATCGTCGACGACGGTCGTCGTCGCCTGGTGTTCACCGGCGAAGCTGCGCTGGGTGTTGGCAAAAGGGTCCGACGCGACGGCAGTTGCCCCCCAGTGCGGTCGGGCATGGTTTCATTGCTGGAGAACGATCGATCTGTCGACTGATTGGTGACAGGTGACGGGCCAGGCTCAGTTGATCCGCCAACCGGCGGTAATCCGCAGACATCACAGTAGCCGTCGACAATCGTGCCGGTGCAACCGGGTTGGCGACAGATCATCAGTTCACCTCGCTTGCCTCGATAGCTTGGATCAAAGCAGTCAAAACGGCAGCGTTGATTGGCCGATGCTCGATAAGCTGGGCCGCTTGTTGGCGCAGATCGTTGGTCAAGGCCGATCCGGGTTTGGTTTGATTGAAGCGTTTTAGTAATTGTTGGCTGGCCGCCAATGCCTGCCGATTGGCAGAATCGACCACCGTCAAGGCTTGCTCCACTCGACCCAAGTGGGCCTCCCAGGCGTCAAGGGCCGTGACTTCTTGCGGTGGTGGCCCCAGACGCTCAACTTGAGGAACAGCGTAACGCGGTGCTGGAGTGACCTGCGACTGGGTATGAGCCGCCAAGTCCTTGACCCGCCGACACCGGGCAATTGCCTCATGGAAGCGCAATTGGTCGGTGTGCAGGCGCTGGCTGAAAAGTTGCCGCTGGGCATGGTCGACGATCAGATCGCGTTCCAAGCGAGTGGCGCCGGCTTCAACCGGACCGAGGCAGCCACCCAAGTCACCACCTTGGCTGGCGAGATTTGTCAATTGGTCGATTTGCTTGGTCAAAGCGGCGATGGCGCCTTGATGGGCGGTTTGAATGGGCTCGGGGTCAAGGCCAGATTGTTGTTTGATGCGTTGCAGTTGAGCCTGCAAGCCGATCAGGCGGGCCGTGTGGGCGTTGTTGCGCGGAGCCAACTGGAATCTACTGGTCAATTGATCGATCAAGGCCACCAGCATCCGTGAAGCCTCAGCGGTGTTGACGCTCAGGCCGCCCTTTCCGCCGAGACTGGATCCGGGCGCCAAATCATCATTGACATCAGACCAAATCAATTCGTTGACCCGAGTCAAATCCATGGTTGTCAAACGCCCTGAATCCCAGAGTCGTAGCAAATCGAGTTGGCGGGTCTGCAAGGTTTGCCACACTGTCAAAACCATCGCCATGTCTTGCACGCCTCTGGCGGGATCGATTTGGCGGACCCGCTGGTCGATCCGATCAAGCTGGAGCCGCTGATCGGCCAGCCATTCGCCGAACTGGCTGATCCAGTCGCCGATTTGTTGAGCGGAGGCGGACTGGGTGGGTGATCCCGGTGGAAATGGTGGAGTCATCGATACTCCTTGCTCCGTTGCCTAATGCCAACCACAACGGACGCGATAGTCAGGCCATCGGCCAAGAGAACCAGGCTGGTGATGACCAGGACGTGGTTGGCACCGAAGATCACAGCGGGCTGCGAACTGCCAGACTGCAGTTCGATGGCTGACTCCAAGTCACTCCAAGCTGTGGTTTGTGCCAATGACACTGCCTGTTCAGCTGGCGATTGCCCCGCCAGTTGGTTGATGAAGTCTTCCAACTGGCTCCAAGCCGGTGCAACGGCGCTTTGATAGGTTTCGCCAACAGACAACGCCAGTTTTGTCAACTGATCGGCCACAGCGCCGCCTGGCTGATCCATAGCCGCGGTGGCGGCGGCTTGACCGATCTCGCGCAGCTGCTGTTTCAGGTAGATGGACTGCCCAATGCCGCCGGAGGAGCCAGGGCCAAATGGATGGGTGGACTGGAATTGGACCAGCAGACCAAAACTGGCCAAGCCAGTGATCAAAGCCAAGGCCAAGCCCCGATTGATCAGGCGATGACTGCGTCGGGCGGTCAGGCACAATCCGACGAAGATGGCCAGAACGGATAGACCCGCCAGGCTGATGGACAAGATGACCAGACTGGCTTGCACCTGGTCGATATCGGTGGCGCTGGCGTCAGCTAGGGCTTCACTGATGGCGGAGTAGCCGGCGGTCAACTGAATCAGCTCGGCCTGGGCGCCGGCCATATCACCAGCCGTCAGACTGGCGTGCGCCTGCCAGATGCCTTGACGCCAATGATCGATGGCGATGGCGACCGGCAGCATGCTGTCTGCTGGATCGGTGAGATTGGCCGTGGTGATCAAGCTCGCCGTCAAAGCGTCGCTACCCGTCTGGTAATGCTGCCAGGCGCTGGTTTCGCTGGCGGTTGACTGGCTGCGATTGGCTAGCCACACCAAGGCGTCTTGCTGAGAATTCGCCAGTTGAACAGTCAATTCGCCCAGCTGCTCGAGACGTTCGGCGTCATCGAGACTGCCGTGGGCCAGGCTTGGGTAAACGGCGAAGGTGAATATCGCGGACAAGGTGGCGGCGATGACGATGCCTAGCAGGCTGGCCCGCAAACGACGGTAGAAAACGGGCCCAGAGCGCGGCACTGACTCTGGTTTCGTCAGCGGATTGTCCGCCCGGCGGCGGGCTGCCTTGGCCGAAGCATCGCTGCCAGTGGCATCGGCAAGTGTCATCGCAGTGGGCGGAATGTTGCTTTGAGGCTGTTTAGCCTGCGTGGGACGAGCCACAATCAGGCGATGTCGAGGGAGGAAGACGGCGTCTGACCATCGGCCGATGTTGGGTGTGGCGCCGCCTTGGCGACTTGAGGCCACAAATTGGTGCCGGGGGCGAACTTCTCGTGCAAGAAACGCCCCTGGATGACCAAAGCTTGGGCGTCCGCGGCCACCACTGCGTCGAAGATGTGATCCACGCTCACCGCTAGCAGATCGAGTTGATCGATCAACACCAACAGCGATGAACGCCCGGCGTCGACCGGACGCGAGTCGGCCCAGTCCCTGGGCAAGCGAATGTAGGAGCCGATGGTCTGGGGCAGGTAATTGGTGGCCGTGGCGATCAAGGCGTACTGGTCAGCTGACGTCAAACCAGACGAGTCCATCCGTGGCAGGGTGTCGCGCAGCCGATTGGTGATGCGCTGACTGCGGTAAAGGACCGCCCCATTGACATTGGCCTGGATCAGGCGCTGATCGATCAAGTCGAGAGCCTGGGCGATCTCCTGCGGTGTCGGGGCCTTGGGGGTGCTAGGCGCAGCCGACTCGGCGACATCACGATCACGCCCAAAGCTGAACCAATCGAATAGTCCCATGTTGATCTCAGGCTCTCGAATCGACATCGAGCGAATCGATGGCCGGTGGTGTGGCCTGATTGGCCACGCGGTTGAGGTAGGAGCGAGACTTGCCGACTTCCTGTTCGAGCACGTTGATGGTGGCTGACATGTTGATCAAGGCCTGGGCCTTGAATTGGTCGATCGAGTCCATCGTCTCGTAAATGTTTTGGAAGGCGGCTTGCAACTGTGGCAGGCCAATGGTTGAGCTGGCAGCCTGCTGCTGGATGCTGGCGGAATTCTCCTTGAGCATTTCCGAGGTTTTTTGGATCAGGTTCGAGGTGGTGGTGTTCAATGCGGTTATCTGGTCGAGTACCAAGCGCTGGTTGCCCAGGGCTGAGGCGACGATCACAGCGGTGCGCAGCGCCGCCACGGTGGTGGTTGAGGCACGGTCGACGCCTTTGATCAATTCAATGTTGTTCTTGATGATGATGTCGATGCTCAGATAGTTCTGAATCGACACCGCCAACTGGGTCAGTAGGTCTTGATGCTTTTGTCGGACGTAAAACAAGACGTCCTCACTCATGGCTTTGGCTCGGTCGGGATCGCTGCTCTGCAGTTCACTGACTCGGGTGGCGATTTGGTTGTCGAGGTGCTCGGCGATGTAAATGTACTGATTGAGGCGCCCCATGGTTTGCCACAGATTCTGTTTCTCCATGTTCAAGGCGACATTGTCGCGAGTCAACTCGTCTTGACCGGAGCGCAAGGCGTGGAGAATGGCGTTGAGATGGTCTTGGGAGGATTGATAGCGACGGAAATAATCAGTCAGATTCCGCTTGAAGGGCAGATTGTTGAACAGCTTGCGCGTCTTCCTGTCCTCTTGGTGGGGGTCCAAGGCCTCGACGGTGCGCCGTAGATCCATCAGCGTTTGCCCAACGGTTGATCCCTGGGACAGCCCACCCTCCTTGATGGCTTTCACCGGCATGGTCAATAGGCGGTTCGATGACTCGGCGGCCCGGCGAATGTCTTGATCGCCCATCGAGCGCACGGCGTCGGCCTGGGCGGCGAATTCTGGTGACTTGGTGGCGGCCTGGTCAATCTGCTTCATGAAGGCGTCAACCTTGTCATCGAGGATCGGGACTTGCGCCGGCTCGACAGCCGGTGCCAGTTGAGGCGCCTTGGTGGCCGGCACCAATTGCATCGGCGCTGGCGCTTCGAGTGTCAAAGCATTGCTGGTTGGCGCGGGCGGCGTCAGGGGTGTGGTGATGTCGGACATGGTGGCCTCCAGCAAGATTGAGCATTGCGTCTGTTGGGCTCTAATCTAGCGGGTGCCGGCGGTTGATGACCGGCATTGCTGCGGCGGTGGCGACCACTTCCGGGCAAGATCAGGGTGCCTTTGCGGGTGGCCGACGGCCACCGGCCAGCAGGTCAGCGACACCCTCAGGGTGGACATCCGGGAAATGTCACTGCTTCATGGTGTGATTAGAGGATGAACGCTGCTTACCGCTTGGTCCGACCTGCCGACTCGCCTCGGCTGACGCCCAATGACGAGCAAGCCCGCGCCTTGGAACATCGCCAAGGTGGATTGCTTTTACTGGGCGGATCACGTACCGGCAAGACGCGCACTCTGATTGAAGCGGCCTTGCAGGCTTTGGAGCGGGCAGTGCCGCGTGTCTGGTTCATCAGCAGCAATCGAGCGGCTGGGCGCAGTCTTCGAAGCCTTCTGGCAGCGAGTTATCCGGATGCCATGAGCCGGCTGACCATCAGCACGGGGCACGCCCTGGCCGGGCAACTACTGGCACAGGCTTACCCGGATCAGGAGCAACCAGTGTTGCTGACGGCCGCCCGCCAGGATCAATTCGTCCGGGACTTGCTGGCGGGAGCGCCGCCAAGGCGCTGGCCGAAGCGCTTTGAGCCGGCTCTGGGGACAAGGGTTTTTGCCAGCGACTTGCGCGAAGCCATGACCTCCCTGCAGCGGCTCGACATCACTGCCTCGGCAGTCATGGCTGCCGCTGGGGCGGCAGCACGCCCGGACTGGCTGGCCCTAGGCAGTTGTCTCCAGGAGTATCTCGATGTCCTCGCCTTGTCGGGATCGATTGATTATCCCGAGATGCTACGTATGGCACGACAGGCTTTGCAGAATCCGGATTTCCTGGCCCAGATCAATCCGCGCGCAAGTTGGGTGTTGGTTGACGATTTTGATGACATCGATCCGCAAGTAGCCGAGTTGATCGGCGAATTGATCTGCGGTGGCACCTGTTGGATGGCAGCGATCAACCCCGATGCCCAAGTCAACGGATTTCGTGGCAGCAGGTCCCGATCGGCGCTGGATTTGGCCCGCAGCTGGAATCATGATCAGCCGCCGTCAGTGGTCAGTCTGACTGCGACCTATCGGCAAGCTGAGGCGATCGTCGACGGTTTGATCAGTTTGCGCGGACAACTGCCATTGCCCAGCGGTCTCGCAGCGGCTGCTGGCTTGACTTATCGAGCGCCCGTTGGTGATTCGGTGGGCTCGGCCAAGCGGCGGCGC
>JAITVZ010000063.1 GCA_031285505.1 Propionibacteriaceae bacterium | reverse complement strand
CGCGCGGGTTTTACCCGCACCCACAACTGCCAGCGGAGGCGTTCGGTCTTGCGCACAATGGTTAGCCAAGGGCTGGGCATGATGGTCCTTTCTTGGATTGACGGCCGCCTTAGGGGGGAGCGATTGAGGGCAGCAGCAATGACTCGCTACTGCTCGGTGCAAGTCTGGCCGTCGGGCAGGTTTGAAATGGTGATGTCGACGCGACGTGCCTGCGTCGGGTCGGGGAGATCCAGCTCACCTTGGCCACTGTCCGTGATCTGACGACCGGGGAGTTCGCCACGCATCGCAGTGGCCACGTTGGCGGCTCTCTGCTCGCTGAGTTCTTGGTTGCTGGCGGAATCACCATCAACGCTGGCGTAGCCCACAACCTGCGCTTCGGCTCCCGGATTGTTGATCATCAGCTGAATCGGTTCGGTGATCAGGGCCCGCCCTTCAGCTGACAGTTCGGGGCTGCCGACCGTGAAGAGTAGGGCGCTGGGCATCTGATATGTCTTGCTTTGCGGCGCACAGACCAGCTCGACCTTGGGGAACTCGGTGGTGGCCACGGTCTGACTGGTAGTGAGCGAGCAGGCGGCGGCAGGTTTGGGGTCGATCAGCACGGTCGCACCGAACTCTTCGAGCACGGTCTGCCACATGGTGGTGATCAGGGCTCGCTCGACGTCACTGGCTGAGGATTGAGGCGGCGCCGTGTAACCGAACGATTGCAGCAGCACGGTCATGTTGGTCAGATCAAGATCTGGATGGGCGAGCCTGAGGCGCTGTGCCACCGCGTCCGGCTCCTCACCGAGCAACCCATGCGTGGTGTCGAGGGGGCCGTGATCGTCGAGTCCCGATCCGATGAGGACGATCCAGGGGTCGCTTGCGCCGGCGGATTTCATGGTGTCGGTGGCGACCGTCAAAGTGTCAAAGAGCGCCAGCCCTGGTTGCGTGGCCGGCGTTTGTAATGCTTCGTTGATGGTGGTTACGTAGTCATCAACTAAGTCTGCTTTGGCCGCGTCAGTCGCATCCTCCTCCCATGGCAACTCAAACTGGAGGGTGTGGGAGTCACTGGCTGACCACAGGCTCGGCAGAATCTCCCGATTCATCAGGCCTTCAATCAGGCCGTTCACAGTGGCCGACATGACCGGCGCTGGATTGTTGGCAGTGTTGGCCGCCACGATGGCTAGCGCGTCCGGTGTGGTCTGGCCGCTCAAGTCCAGGCCCTCGCCTTGGTCGGCGTCGATGGCCTGACAGGTCGAGTTTGGGATGATGGCCTCGTCCGGATCTGCTGAACCACAGCCCGAGGCAGTCAGACATAATCCAAAGGTGAGGACGACGGCGCTGGTCAATTTGGCCCATCGATACATGACTCCCCCTAATAGGGCTAGCAATATAATGTGAAGGTTGTTGCTTTCAAGTGTTTCGCGATCGCCGGCGTCGGCAAAGACTGATTTTGCAGGGCTGGTATCTAAGGGCCTGTTTTCAAGGTTGTAACAACGTTGTTTCTATGCGATAATTCCGAAATGTCTAAATCTGCCGGGGGGGGGCGCTTACTGCCTCGATTGAGTCAGAACTCATCTTCAGCAAGGGATTGACTAATTCGAAGCTGTTTGCTTGTTCGACATTGGCGGTGGCGACAATGGTTGGCCTGGCCCTGGCAGTCTCCCGCCGCCGGGCAGCAGCTGCTTCAAGGGGAGCCATGGCGGTCATCTCCGAGGCGAAGCTAGCCTCATACCACTTCCATCTACACAATGCCGCCACTTTGTTAGCCCGCCTGGGGCGCACGGACGCCCCACCGGATCCGCTCGCAGTGCTGCAGCGCCAAGCCAGAGATGAGGCCAACCGGCTGCGGGCCGTCTTTGGAAAAGTGGAGGACAGGCATCGACGACGGCTTCACCAGTCAACTGACCTGCAACAAACTCTTGCTCGGGTTGTGGCCGACTATCCTCAAGTACCGATCCGTTTGCGGGCCAGTTTGGCGGCAGGGGTTGAGTTGCCGACCCCCATATTGAGCGCATTGACAACAGCCGTGACGGCCCTCCTAGATAACGCCCAACGGCATTCTGAAGCTGAGGAAGTGGTGGTCTATGCTGAGGCGGCTGGCGGCCGCTGGGAGGTGTCAGTGGCCGATGACGGGGTCGGCTTCGACGAACACACAACGCCCTTCCGCGAAGGACTTCGAGTGCGAGTCCTGGACAACGCGGCCAGACACGGAATCACAGTGACCATTGATTCACACGCAGGGCAAGGCACGGTAGTCAGCCTCAGCGGTCGAATCCGGCCGAACCAGGAATCGAGATGAGGCACTCCAGCATGACCCTGCCGCGAGCAGGCAACCATCCAGTGGTGGCCTTGATTGATGACGACTCGCAGACTCGCCTGTCTTTCGCCATGGCATTTCCAGAGCTGACTGTATGTGGTGCCTGGAACGAGGTGGAGGGCTTCTTACGGTCAAGACCGCCGGCGGATTTGGTGATCCTCGACCTGCGCCTGGCGCCTGCCAGTCGACACCTTGAACTACAAGGTCCGCGAGCCGTGGCGGCCCTGGTGAATGTTGGCTATCGGGTTTGCGTATACACAGACGGGGACCGCCTTCTGGTCCTGGCGCAGTGCTTCGGCGCGGGTGCAATTGGCCTGGTTCGAAAATCAGATGCCATTGAAGGCAATCGCTTGGCCTTTGAACTGGCAGCCTCGGGGCAGGAGGTCATGCCAGCAGGCATGGCTGAACTAGCCAATTTGTTGCAGCGGCGGCGCTCGTACCCGGAATTGACGCAGCGTCAGACGGAGGTTCTGACGGCACGAGCTCGCGGCGAGAGCTTCCCATCGATCGCTGCCCGCTTATTCATCACCGTGCCGGTCGCCCGAGACCATCTAGCAGCCGCCATGCGCCGCGTCGCCATCTTCCTGCGCCAAGTCGAGTTGGAACCGGACGCCTCGCCAGCCGATGTGGAGCGCGCCTTGGGCCTGGCCCCTGGTGATCTCAACGAGCCGATGGTTTCTTGAAATGAAAACTCCATTGGCGCCATCAAGCAGACAGGCCCACTCTGACCGCCGATCCAGACAGGGTGGACCGTTGGCCAGATAGACTGCCAGACATGGCGGTGCTTGTAAGCGATGAGGTCTTCGATCAGCTGGTGGAGTCGGCACTCGATGATGTCCCTGACCAACTGTTGGATCTGCTCGACAATGTCGTCATCCAAGTGGAGGATTGGCCTGAGGGTGACGATCGTGGACTCTTGGGACTCTATGATGGGATTCCCTTGACGGAACGTGACTTGGATTACGGCGGTGTCCTGCCAGATCGGATCGTTATCTTCCGCGAGCCGTTGAAGACGATCTGCAATGGAACAGATGAGTTGGTTGAACAAATCAGAATCACTGTTGTTCATGAGATCGCCCACCATTTCGGCATAGACGACCAGCGATTGGACCAATTGGGCTGGGCTTGAACCGGCGAAGTGACAATCATGCCGATCAGTTGCGCTTGGGTTTGCGGCAGTCTTGATCTAGACTAAGCGATGGCTTGCCGACCGGGCGGCCAATCGAGAGTGAAGGTGGGCGGTTGCTCATGAGCCAGCGATGAGTTCACGACAATGAGCATGCGCACCATCTGACATGCCCAGACGCGGTCTGGGCACAAATAAGGAGATTTGTGGCCAACAAGCCCCGCGTCCACGAGCTGGCGAAAGAGCTCGGAGTAGATAGTAAGACTGTCTTAGCTGCCCTGGCGGAAATGGGTGAGTACGTTCGCGCCGCCTCTTCGACCATCGAGCCGCCAGTGGCCCGTCAATTGCGTGAGCGTTTCACACCTAAAGCAGCTGAAACGCCCAAGCCGGCGCTGGCGGATAACCGACCACCGGCCTCACCGGTGGTTGAAGCCACACCGGAGGCTAGGCCCACGGTCGACAAGCCGGCTCAGCCGACACCCCAGCTGACTGAGCCGATCAGCGTTACGCCGACGACCTCGGTAAAGACGGTCCCGGCCCGTCCCGTCAAGCCAGCAGCTGACCGTCCGGCCACACCCGCAGCCACACCAGGGCCAACCCGTGCGGCCAATCGTGCCACGCCGGCCCCGAAGCCTGACACGCCAGCGGCCAAACCAATCGACAGCAAGTCAGGTCCTGCGCGGTCGAGCGCCTCTGCTCCGGCGCGCCACGCCGCGACTCCGCGGGCTGCTTCGCCTGCTACCGCAACGCCGCCTCCGCCGGCGACGCCGGGGTCGCCCGCGGTAGCTGTGCCCAAGCCGTCAGCAATGTTGCCGCGACCAATTCCTCGTCCGATGCCTGGTGGCACGCGTCGATCAGGCACTCCGCGCCCCGGTAATAATCCATATGCCTCTTCACAAGGCATGGGTGTACGCCGGCCTCGTGAAGATGGCGCCGGTGCCGGACGCCCGCGTCCACCGCGACCGGGGGCGCCCTCTGGCGTGCCTCGTCCTGGTCCAGGAGTCGTCGGCAACCGTCCGCCGATGGGCGCGGCTGCTGCTGGTGGCGGCGCTGGTCGCCCAGGTGGTGGTCGTGGTCGCGCCGGTGGTGGCACCGGACCTGGCTTTGGTGGCCCCGCTGGCGCTGGCGCGCCAGCCGGTGGTCGTGGTGGCCGCGGTGGCCGCGGTGGTTCGACCGGTGGCGCCTTCGGTCGCGGTGGTGCCGGGCAACGCAAGAACCGCAAGTCCAAGAAATTGCGTCGCCAAGAGTTCGATGAAATGGAGGCGCCAACGATCTCCGGTGTGCGCATCCGTGCCGGTGAAGGGCAAACGATTCGTTTGGCCAGAGGCTCATCACTGACAGACTTGGCGGAGCGCATTGGCGTCGATCCGGCACAGCTGGTGCAAATCCTGTTCAACATGGGTGAGATGGTCACTGCCACCCAATCGGTGGCGGATGAGACCCTGCAAATCCTCGGCAATGAATTGAACTATGACATTCAGGTCGTAGCCCCTGAGGACGAGGATCGCGAGTTGCTGGACAAGTTCGGCATCGAGTTCGGCGCCAATCAGTCCGATGAGGCGGAATGGGTGGTGCGACCACCAATCGTCACAGTCATGGGTCATGTCGACCATGGCAAGACCAAACTGCTCGACGCTTTTCGGCATACCGACCTGGTGTCACGTGAATCCGGCGGCATCACCCAGGCGATTGGCGCTTATCAGGTGACGACTGAAGTCGATGGTGTGTCTCGCCAAGTCACCTTCATCGACACGCCCGGCCACGAGGCCTTCACTGCCATGCGTGCCCGCGGCGCCAAGGCGACCGACATCGCCGTGCTGGTGGTGGCCGCTGATGATGGCGTCATGCCGCAGACGATTGAAGCCCTCAACCATGCCAAGGCGGCTGATGTGCCGATCGTGGTGGCGGTCAACAAGATTGACAAGGTTGGGGCCGATCCGACGAAGGTGCGTGGTCAGTTGACGGAGTTCGGGCTGGTGCCCGACAGCTACGGTGGCGACACCATGTTCGTCGATGTCTCGGCCGTCACCAAGCAAGGCTTGGATGATTTGCTGGCCGCCATCGTTCTGACTGCCGATGCTGAACTGGATCTGTTGGTTGATCCGGCGATGCCCGCCCAAGGTGTGGCCATTGAAGCCCATCTTGATCGGGGTCGTGGCCCTGTGGCCACAACCATCATCCAGCGCGGCACTTTGAAGATCGGTGACCCGGTTGTCTCTGGCAGTTCCTACGGCCGGGTCCGCGCCCTGCTCAATGATCGCGGCGACAATGTGACCGAGGCGCCGCCATCCATGCCAGTGCAGGTGCTGGGATTGGAAACCGTTCCGGGCGCCGGTGACAACTTCTTGGTTGTCGATGACGAGCGCACCGCCAGGCAGATTGCTGAGCGGCGCACGGCGATGCAGCGGCAAGCAGCATTGGCCAAGTCGACCAAGCGGCGCACCCTGGAAGACCTGTTCAAGGAAATGGACAAGGGCGAAGAACTCAACCTCATCCTCAAGGGCGATTCGGCTGGTTCGGTCGAAGCCTTGGAAGCTGCCCTATTGGGTATCGATGTCGGTGACGAAGTCTCGTTGCGCATCATTGATCGTGGCGTTGGCGCTATCACTGAAACCAATGTCACCCTGGCTGCTGCTTCCGATGCCATCATCATCGGCTATCGGGTGCGCGCTCAAGGCCATGCCACCCAGTTGGCCAGCCAAGAGGGTGTTGACATCCGCTATTACTCGATCATTTATCAAGCCATTGATGATGTCGAAGCCGCCCTCAAGGGTCTGCTCAAGCCGATCTACGAAGAGCAGGAACGTGGCACCGCCGAGGTGCGTCAAGTCTTCCGCTCGTCCAAGGTGGGAATCATCGCTGGTTGTTTGGTGACCTCCGGATTGATCAGGCGTCATGCCAAGGCCCGCTTGGTGCGCGACGGCATCGTTTTGGCGGAGACGTCGATCAACACCTTGCGGCGGGAGAAGGATGACGCTGTGGAGGTGCGCGAGGGTTATGAATGCGGCATCACGCTTGACGGCTTCTCCGACATCCATGTTGATGACGTCATTGAGACCTACGAAATGGTTGAGAAACCCCGGGTCTGATTGGAGCACAAATGCCTACGACAGCCTCATTGAAGGTGGCCGAACAGATCAAGACGACCATTGCTGGCGCTATTGGGCGTGAGCTGGCCGATCCGCGTCTGGGTTTCTTGACAATCACCCAGGTGCGCCTGAGTAAAGATTGGCATGTGGCGGAGGTTTTCTACACCGTCCTTGGTGATGACCAGGCACAAAGGGCAGCGAGCCTGGCCTTGGCCGACATCAAGGGGCCGCTTCGAGCACTCGTGGCTCGCAAACTGCCGATGCGATTCACGCCGACTCTTGAGTTTTTGCCCGACAGATTGCCTGAGACATCGGCACAATTCGATGACCTGCTTGCCAAGGTTAAGGCGGCGGATGCTGCCAAAGCGGCGGGTGCGGTTGGAGCGAGTTATGCCGGTGATGCCGACCCATACAAACATCCGGAAGCTGATGAAGACTGATTGGTCCAGTGGTCAATGTGCTCAATCGCCTGCCACGACGACCAATGGTGCGCCTGATGGAGGCCAGATCACCGATGGAGTGGTCCTGCTGGACAAGCCGGTCGGTCTCAGCTCGCAGCAAGCAGTCAGCCGGGTCAAACGTCGGCTAGCGGTCAAGAAAGCCGGACATGCCGGCACTTTGGACCCGGGAGCCAGCGGCCTGCTGATCATAGGCTTGGGCAAGGCCACGCGCTTGTTGGGTTACCTGTCGGCGGATCGTAAGACCTATCAAGCAACCATCAGACTCGGCCAAGCCACTGATTCGGATGACGCTGACGGTCAAGCACTTGGCCAGATCCGAGAGACTGAGCATCTGGCGCCAGCAGACATTGAGTCGGGCATGTCCAAGTTGACCGGCCAGATTCTCCAGCGGCCGAGTCGGGTTTCTGCCATCAAAATCAATGGTCAGCGAGCCTATGACCTGGCTCGCCAGGGGGCTGATTTTGAATTGGCCGCCAGACCGGTGACGGTGGAGAGGTTCGCCTTGCTTGGGCAGCAACGCCTTGGCCCATTCCTCGACCTGATGGTTGAGGTGTCTTGCTCATCCGGAACCTATATTCGATCGTTGGCCCGTGACTTGGGAGTTGATCTTGGTGTCGGCGGTCATTTGACCAGCCTGCGGCGCACATCGATTGGGCCAGTGTCGGTTGGCAGCGCTGTCGAGCTTGAAGCTGTCGACTCGACTCATGTCTATTCGATGGTGGAGGCCAGTGGTTGGATCGGTCAGTTGATCGATGTTGATTCCGCACAAACTGTGGAAGACATCAGCCACGGTCGCTCTATCAGATTGGCAGTGCCAGCTGGTCCGGCGATGATGGTGGCGGGCGACCGGTTGTTGGCCATCTATCAGGCCGATGCCAGCGATCGTGGACTGGCCAGACCACTGGTGGTTTTTGCGCCAGCCAATCAGAGCCAGGCTGGCACGGATGCGTAGGGCAATCGCCATCGGCAACTTTGACGGGGTGCACTTGGGGCATCAGGCTGTCTTAGCTCAGGCCCGCTCCCTTGCCGGCGCTGATGGTGAGGTTGTGGCGCTGACCTTTTGGCCCCACCCGTTGGCCATCTTGTCGCCTACAGGTGCGCCGCCACTATTGTGCCCTTTGCCACAACGTGTCGAGCGATTGAAATTGGCTGGGGCTGACCAAGTTGAGATCATCCCCTTCACCGCCGAGCTAGCCGCCTTGTCACCAGCCGAGTTCGTTGAAGACGTGCTGGGTCCGTTGTCACCGACTGTGGTCGTGGTGGGGGAGAACTATCGTTTCGGCGACCATGCCAGCGGTGGGCCCAGCGATTTATTGAAGCTTGGTCGCGGCCAGTTCACGCTGGTCGAACTGCCGCTCAGTTGTGATGCGATCAGTGGGGTGACTGTTTCGTCTTCGGCTATTCGTCAAGCATTGACCAAGGGTGATCTGACCTTGGCCAATCGGCTTTTGGGCCGCACCTTCAGTTACCAGGGTCTGGTGGCTCATGGCGACCGACGTGGCCGGCAGTTGGGTTTCCCGACAGCTAACTTGATCATCAGCGATGACTTGGCAGTGCCTGCAGACGGCGTTTATGCGGGTCGCTTGAGGGTCGGCGCTCAGTCTTGGACAGCGGCGATTTCGGTGGGCGCCAACATCACCTTTGCGGGCCGTCAACGACGGGTCGAAGCTCATGCCATCGGCGTTGGAGGACTCGACCTTTACGATCAGCCAGCTGTTGTTGAGTTTATGATCCATCTACGTGGGCAGGTGCGTTTCGCATCGGTTGACCAGTTAGTGTCACAAATGCAAGTTGATGTTGCCCAGGCGCGGTTGCTTGTCCACATCTGATAAGGTTGTTAGTTGCCGTGTGACGGCCGCGAATTGAGAGCGTCAATCCAACCAGGGGTTGACATCGCGCAGCGAGATTAAGGAGCCACTCGTGGCAGCTGTTGATAAGAAGCAAGTCATTGAAGAATACGCTGTGACTCCGGGTGACACCGGATCAGCTGATGTCCAGGTGGCCTTGTTGACCAAGCGAATCGCCCATTTGACCGAGCATCTGAAGGTACACAAGGGTGATCATCATTCGCAGCGAGGTCTGATGCTGATGATCGGTCGGCGCCGTCGCTTGCTCAACTATGTCGCCAGACAAGATATTGAGCATTACCGCAAGCTGATCGAACGACTCGGTTTGCGTCGATGATTAGGGCAGGGCGGGGTGTCATCCCCGCCCTGTATGCTAGATGAATAATTAAACAATAGTGCCCTGCATTGATCAGTTCAGATGAAGTGGAGCACGGTCTTTGGTGGTGGTTCGCGGGTCGATCGCCCAACGCTTGAACAGGCTCAACTGCCGGCAAGTGTCATTCAATTCCCCGCGAGTCTCGATCGAAGACCGCGTCCATCGAGCCGATCTGGTCGTCTGACTGTAACTGATATGGCTTGGGCACGTCCTTGAAAGGAACACCATGGAAGCGCAAGAGCTTCAACAAAGCAAGCCGTTGATGGCTGGCCCCAATCTGAAATTTACCGAGGCGATCATCGATAACGGCGAGTATGGCCGCCATGTCGTGCGGTTCGAAACCGGCCTTTTGGCCCAGCAGGCTGCTGGCTCAGCAGCGGTCTACCTGGATGGCGACACCATGTTGCTGTCGGCCACCACTGCCGCCAACCAGCCGCGTGATGCCATCGATTTCTTCCCCCTGACCGTCGATGTTGAAGAGCGGATGTACTCCATCGGGAAAATCCCGGGGTCGTTCTTCCGTCGCGAAGGTCGCCCGCCGGAGTCGGCCATCTTGGCGGCTCGTCTGGTTGACCGTCCGTTGCGTCCTTGCTTCACCAAGGGACTGCGGAATGAGGTTCAGGTGGTCATCACGGTCATGTCGTTGAACCCGAATGTGGTCTACGACACCTTGGCGATCAATGCCGGCTCCATGTCGACCACTTTGGCCGGCCTGCCCTTCATCGGCCCAGTCGGTGGCCTGCGGATTGCCCTAATCAAAGATCAATGGGTGGCCTTCCCCAGCGTCGAGCAGACCAAAGAAGCAGTTTTCGACATGGCAGTGGCTGGTCGAGTCCTGTCAAATGGTGATGTCGCCATTATGATGGTTGAGGCCGAGTCGACCCCGCAAACCTGGGAATTGGTCCGCGGTGGTCGCACGGCACCAACAGAAGAAGTGGTCGCGGCCGGTTTGGAGGCGGCGAAGCCGTTCATCAAGGCCCTGTGTGACGCCCAAGCTGAATTGGCGGCCCAATTCCCGAAGGCCACCCGGCCGTTCCCGATCTTCCTCGATTATCAAGACGACGTCTTTGAGGCGGTCAAGCAGGCGGGCGCCGATCGCGTGGCTCAGGTCAACTCAATCGCCGCCAAGCAGGAGCGTGAGCAAGCGATTGAGGCTTTGCTGGTGACCTTGCATGACGAGCTCGACGCCCGTTTCCCCGATCGGGAGAAGGAAGTCACTGGCGCCTACCGGGCCTTGACCAAGAAGGTGGTGCGACATCGCACTTTGACCGAGCAGGTGCGCATTGATGGCCGTGGCCCCAAGGATATCCGCGCCTTGTCAGCTCAGGTCGGCGTGTTGCCGCGAGTCCACGGTTCAGCGCTGTTCATGCGCGGCGAGACCCAGATCCTGGGCGTGTCAACCTTGAACATGCTCGACATGGAGCAGAAGCTCGACACCTTGTCGCCGGAAACAACCAAGCGGTACATGCACAATTACAACTTCCCGCCCTATTCCACCGGCGAAACCGGTCGAGTTGGGTCGCCGAAGCGTCGCGAGATTGGGCATGGCGCACTGGCCGAGCGGGCTTTGGTGCCGGTGTTACCAACCCGCGAGGAGTTCCCTTACGCCATTCGCCAGGTGTCTGAGGCGCTTGGTTCCAATGGCTCCACATCAATGGGATCGGTGTGCGCGTCGACCCTGTCCCTGCTCAATGCTGGTGTGCCACTGAAGGCAGCCGTCGCCGGAATCGCCATGGGCCTGATGAGCGAGGAGGTCGACGGCAAGATGCATTATCTGGCTTTGACCGACATCCTCGGGCAAGAGGACGCTCTCGGTGACATGGACTTCAAGGTGGCTGGCACCAGCCAGTTCGTCACCGCCTTGCAGTTGGACACCAAACTGGACGGTATTCCGGCTGCCGTCTTGGCGGCGGCGCTGCTGCAGGCCCGAGAGGCACGTCAGGTCCTGCTCGAGCTGATGAATGCCACCATCGCTGCGCCAGGCGAAATGAGCCCTTATGCGCCGCGGATTCTGACGGTGCACATTCCAGTCGACAAGATCGGTGAGGTGATCGGCCCCAAGGGCAAGGTCATCAATCAGATTCAGGACGACACTGGCGCCAACATCGCCATTGAGGATGACGGCACGGTTTATATCGGTGCCGACAACGGTGAGGCTGCCGAAGCTGCTCGGCAGATGGTCAATGGCATCGCCAATCCGCATCTGCCGGAAAAGGGTGAGCGTTTCTTGGGAACTGTGGTCAAGACCACAACCTTCGGCGCCTTCATCTCACTGGTTCCAGGCAAGGATGGTTTGCTTCATATCTCGAAATTGCGCCCACTGAACAACGATCATCGGGTGGAAAACGTCGATGATGTTGTCAGTGTTGGCCAAAAGCTCCAAGTCGAGGTCCTTGACATTGATGATCGGGGCAAGTTGTCCTTGATCCCGGTTATCGAGGATGAGGCAGGGGCGCAGGACTGAGGTCCGCGTCGCTTGTCAGATATGACATGTTGGGTTGGTCCCAGGGCTGTGTTTGTTCGCGCCCTGGGACCAACCCATATAGGCTGATCGCAATGAACAAAACCGCTTTCAGTCGCGGTTCGTTCCAAACTGACGGAGGGTGAAGTTCAATCATGGATGAGGCGATGACCCGCGTGGTGGTCTTCGGGGCCGACGGGCGCATGGGATCTGAGGTCTGCCAGGCCATTTCGGAGACCAGTGATTTGGAGGTGGTGGCTGGCGTTGACATTGATGATGACTTGTCGAAGCTTCCGATGGCTGATCTGGCGATCGACTTCACGCATCCAGATGCGGTTATGGGCAATATTGAGTGGTGTATCGGTCGAGGCTTGAACTGCGTGGTCGGCACCACTGGTTTCAACCCGGAGCGGATCGACCAAGTCAAGCAATGGCTGTCCAACCGGGCAGATGTCGGCGTGTTGATCGCCCCGAATTTTGCCATTGGCGCCGTCCTGACCATGTATTTCGCCAGCGTCGCCGCCCCATATTTCGAGGCAGTCGAGATCATTGAGGCTCACCATCTTGGCAAGGCGGATGCGCCTTCAGGCACAGCGGTGAGCACCGCCGAACGAGTCGCCGCTGCTCGCGCCCAGGCCGGATGCTCGCCAGTGCCGGAAGCCACCAGCCATTCTCTGGCGGGGGCGCGAGGCGCCGATGTCTTGGGTGTGCCAGTGCACGCGCTGCGCTTGCCTGGCGTTGTGGCCCAGGAGGAGGTTCGCCTGGCCTCAGCCGGTGAAACCCTGACCATCATCAATGACGCCCGAGCCCGGTCAAGCTATATGCCAGGTGTGATAGCCGCTGCTCGCTGGATCGGCCACCATTCAGGATTGACCGTTGGCCTAGATAGTGTTTTGGGCTTGCCGATGGAAGGAGTCTGATGTTCAACCAGCCATTGAGGACGCCACCGAAACTGGCAGCCGACACGGTGCGCATCACTCCGCTGGGTGGGCTAGGCGATGTCGGTCGCAATATGACCGCTTTTGAGATCAACGGCGAGATCCTGATCGTCGACGCGGGGGTGCTGTTTCCCGAAGAGGAGCAACCTGGCGTCGACCTGATTCTGCCGGCCTTGGATGTGATCGCTGATCGAGTCGACCAGGTCGTCGGGCTGGTCTTGACTCACGGTCACGAAGACCACATTGGAGCAGTGCCCTACCTGCTGCGTTTGCGTCCCGATATCCCGGTGTTCGGCTCAAAGCTCACCTTGGCCTTTCTATCAGGAAAATTGCGTGAACACCGATTGAGCGCCGCCCACCTGGTTGAGGTTCGCGAGGGTCAAAAACGCAGCATCGGTAGTCAATTCGCCGCCGAATTCATGGCCGTGACTCATTCCATTCCCGATGCCTTGGCCCTGTTCTTACGTACCAGCGGCGGCACAATTCTGCACACTGGCGATTTCAAGATGGACCAGTTGCCCATCGACCATCGTTTGACTGATCTGCGTAGCTTCGCGCGTTTGGGGGCTGAGGGGGTCGACCTGTTCATGGTTGACTCAACCAACGCGGAGGTGCCTGGTTTCATCGCGCCGGAAGTTGACATCGAGCCGGCGATCAGTCGGCTATTCGATCAGGCTCAAGGCAAGATTGTCGTTGCCTGCTTCGCGTCACACATCCACCGGGTGCAGCAGGTGATTGACCAAGCCGCCAAGCATGGTCGCCAGGTTGCCTATGTCGGTCGATCGATGATCCAGAACATGCGTACGGCCAGGGACCTGGGTTATCTCCATGTTCCGGCCGGAACCGTCGTCGACCTCAATGAGATTGACGACATTCCGGCCAAGCACTTGGTGATCATTTGCACCGGGAGCCAAGGCGAACCGATGTCAGCCCTGTCGCGCATGGCCAACGCCACCCATCCGACCATCAAAGTCAGCCCCAGTGATACGATCATGCTGGCTTCGTCACTGATCCCCGGTAATGAGAATTCGGTCTATCGGGTCATCAATGCCTTGATGAGTCAGGGCGCCACGGTGATCCACAAGGGCAATGCCATGGTCCACGTCTCGGGCCATGCCGCTGCTGGTGAGTTGATCTACTGTTACAACCTGGTGCAACCGAAGAACGTCTTACCGATTCATGGTGAGTCACGGCATCTGATCGCCAATGCCAAGTTGGCTCAGCGCACCGGTGTGGCCAACGCCTTGACGATCGATGACGGCACTGTTGTCGATCTCCACGACCATCACGCGAAAGTGGTTGGTCGGATCGACGCGCCGTATATCTACGTCGACGGCACAACTGTTGGCGGTGTGTCTGAGGAATCACTGGCCGATCGTAAGATACTCGGATCGGAGGGATTCATCACCATCGTGGCGGTCGTCGACGCCGCCTTGACGGAAGTGGTCTCGGTGTCGATTCAAGCCCGCGGTTTCGTTGACGGTGATGAAGTTTTCAGCGCTGTCGAGCCTCAGCTACGCGCCAACCTCTTGGCGTCGTTGTCCGAGGGAGTGTCCGATCCTCACTTGCTCCAGCAGGTGATCCGTCGGACGATTGGCCGCTGGGTGTCGTCGACGCTCCATGCCCGACCAATGATTGTGCCGGTGGTGGTCCAAGCCTGATCGGATCCTGCAGCAGTCGCCGGCCGGTCGGACTCGACAAGGGCGGTTGGGATGATCGGGACAGGCGTGTATAATAGTCAAGTTGGCTTTGGGCTTTTGCCCATGAAGATCGAGGAGTTACTGATGGCCGCTGTCTGCGACATTTGCGCGAAGAGCCCTGGCTTTGGACACAACGTGCCATGGTCCAAGAAGAAGACCCTGCGTCGGTGGAATCCAAACATTCAGCGCGTGCGGGCTGTGGTTGCCGGCACGCCGAAGCGTCTTAACGTTTGCACTGCTTGTCTCAAGGCCGGCAAGGTCAACCGCTGATCTGTCTGCAGCCTGATCATTTGATTTTCCGAAAGCCCGTCAGTGATGGCGGGTTTTCGCATGTTCGCTGGCGGTCGGCTCGTACTAGCCCCACTATCGAAGGGTTCGGCGCATAATGGTTTGGCGCACCGAGACCTTCAAGCAGCTGGATCAACCCTTGCGACGGGTGTTGGGGGAGGCGACGGCCAAGGCATTTCTATCCTTGGGTGTGGTCACACTTGGCGACCTGTTGCGCTTGCTGCCGAGACACCTGATGTCGGGAACTGATCTGACCGATATTGACACTTTGATCAACAGGCACCGTGGCAGTGATGACTATGTTGCTTTGATGGCCAGCGTCAATCATTTGGCAGTGCATGGCCAAAGCCCTCGACAACGCCTAGAGGTCGAGTTGTCTGATGGGCGCCACAGCTTGACGGCGACCTTTTTCGGCCGAGACTCATTGATCAAGTACTGGCAAAAGTTGCTTTCCGTCTCAAGCCGAGGCATCTTCGCCGGCAAGTTGGGGTGGTTTCGCAATCAGGCACAACTGGCTCACCCGGCCTTTGTCATGATCACCGCCGAAGGATTGGTTGGCTCGGCTCAGGGAACAAAGATGGCCCGCGCAGTGCAGGCCAGCAGTTTCATCGGCCTTTACCCACAAACATCTAAACTACCGACCTGGACCGTGGCAGAGTCCATCGACTTGGGGTTGGCCCAAGTGGGTGAAATAGCGGACCCACTGCCGGAAGCAATTCGTCAGGAAACCGGACTGCCCAGCTTGGCCCAGGCCTTGGACTGGGTGCATCATCCGGCGACCCGTGATCAATTCAACCAAGGAGTGCAGCGCTTACTGTTCGATGAGGCTTTCGCCGCCCAGGTGACCATGGCCTATCGTCGCGCCCACCGGTCTGATAGTCAGGCCGTCGCTCGGCCCTTGCGCGACGATGGTTGGTTGGCCAGATTTGACGCCGCTTTGCCTTTTCAGCTCACTGATGATCAACGCCAGGTTGGTCAATTGATCGCGCGGGAGTTGGCCGCTGCGACACCGATGCAACGTCTGCTCCAAGGCGAGGTCGGATCTGGCAAGACGGTGCTGGCCTTGCGAGCCATGCTGCAGGTGATCGATCAAGGCGGACAAGCTTGTCTGGTGGCGCCAACTGAGGTGCTGGCCCAGCAACACCTGCGATCGATCAAAACCTTGCTCGGACCGCTGGCCGCAGATGGTCTGTTGAACACTGACGGAGTTGAATTGGTTTTGTTGACTGGGTCGAGCACCGTGCGTCAACGCGGCGCCAGTCTGGAAGCGATCAGCAGTGGTCAGGCGCAATTGATCATTGGCACACATGCTCTGTTCTCCAAGAGCCTGCAGTTCCATGACCTGGGACTGGTGGTGGTCGATGAGCAACACCGTTTTGGGGTCGAGCAACGCGGCAGCCTGTTCAAGGCCGGACCGACCCGACCACACTCTCTGGTGATGACGGCCACCCCCATCCCTCGGTCAGTGGCCATGACGATCTTTGGTGATTCCGAAGTCTCCGAGTTGCGCCAGTTGCCAGCCGGGCGAGCCGCCGTGACCACAACCATCATTGACCAAGTCAGACAGCCCAGTTGGGTGGATCGCTGTTGGGCCAGAGTGCGTGAAGAGGTCGAGCAGGGGCACCAGGTCTTCATCGTGGCTCCGCGAATTGATGCACAGACTGGTGACGACTGGGCTTCGATCGAGGAGTTGAGCAAGCGCCTGGAGCAGCCCCTGGCCGGTCTGAAGCTGGCGGTGCTGCATGGGCGCCTGCCCAGTGGCGAGAAGACTGACATTATGGATCGTTTCAGTCGCGGATGTCTTGATGTGTTACTGGCCACCTCAATGATTGAAGTCGGTGTGGACCAAGCAAACGCCACCATGATGGTGATTGTCGGTGGCGAGCGCTTTGGCTTGTCGCAATTGCATCAGTTGCGCGGACGGATCGGTCGAGGCTGCCTGCCAGGAGTCTGCTTGGTGATGACCACTGCTGAGCCAATGAGTCCAGCCCGAAGGCGCTTGGAGCTGCTGGCGACCAGTCGCGACGGTTTTGAATTGGCGGCAGCAGACCTGGAGCAGCGCCGTGAAGGGGATGTTTTGGGGACCTCACAAGCCGGGAGAGGCAGTCATCTGCGCTTGTTGCGGGTGTTGGAACACGCTGACTTGATTGAACAAGCCCGCCGGTTGGCCGAACTCCAGGTGGTGGCTGACCCAGAAATGTCTGATCCAGGTGTGGCAGATATGGTCCAAGAGCTGGAAAGTCGGGCCGATGACGATGCTTTGGCTGTTGGTTGATGGCGCCACTAGGCTGAATGGGTGAGTCGTGTAATTGCCGGTTCGCTGGCGTCACAGCATTTGGTAACCCCCACCGGATCAAACACTCGCCCGACCACCGACCGGGTGCGCGAAGCAGTTTTCGCGGGACTGTCCAGCTGGTGGG
>JAITVZ010000111.1 GCA_031285505.1 Propionibacteriaceae bacterium | reverse complement strand
GCAAAAGCTTGCTGCTGGTCGGTGGGGGCTACCACCACCACCTGTTCGACCCCACCCAGAAACATGGCCCGAACCGAGCGCACCACCATGGGCCAACCAGCCACTTCGACCGCCGCCTTGGGCAGATCACGACCCAAACGGCGCCCCGAACCGGCCGCCACCACGATGGCGACGGCCAATTCATCAGACGACGCGTTCACTTAGTGAAGGAGGCCAAAACCTCATCGAGCAACTCTTCGGCTCGAGCCTCGTCGACCCGTTCCGCCAGAGCCAATTCCGACACCAAATTCTGCCGAGCCTTGGCCAGCATTCGCTTCTCACCGGCCGACAGGCCCTTGTCACGATCCCGGCGCCACAAATCCCGAACAACTTCGGCGACCTTGACGACATTGCCGGAATGAATCTTTTCAAGATTGGCCTTGAAACGCCGCGACCAGTTGGTAGGTTCTTCGACGTCGCTGGCCTTCAAAACGTTGAAGACATGTTCCAGATCGTCGCCACCGACAACGTCACGGACGCCGACCAGATCCAAATTGCATGCTGGCACGCGGACCACCAAATCGCTTTGCCCAACAATACGCAATACTAAGTAAAGCTTGTCTTCGCCTTTGATTGTGCGCGTCTCGATGTCTTCGATGACTGCAGCTCCATGGTTCGGATAGACGACGGTCTCACCAACAGCAAATGACATAGCTCTTCGACCCTTTCTGCCGAGGGTCATCCTAGCACATATGGCTGAAAGCACCCTCCGACGGCGACCGGAGGGTGCTTTCTATTTAGAATCTCAATGATTCAGTAGCTGTCAGACGACTGCCTCACTTCTTACCCTGATTTTTGACTGCCTCAATCGACGCCGCCGCCGCAGCCGGGTCAAGATAGCGACCTCCCGGCGTCACCGGGCGCATATCGTCGTCCAATTCGTAGAGCAGAGGAATGCCGGTTGGGATATTCAAAGCCGCAATATCATCATCGGAGATGTTATCAAGATGCTTAACCAAGGCTCGTAGGCTGTTGCCATGCGCCGCGATCATCACGACATTGTCATGGCGCAGATCGGAGACGATCGCGTCATACCAATAAGGCAGCAAGCGCACCACCACATCCTTCAGGCATTCGGTGCGAGGTCGGGCTTCGGTGGGCAGGCTGGCGTAACGCGGGTCATGGAATTGAGAGAACTCCGAGTCGATGTCCAGCAATGGCGGCGGGGTGTCGTACGACCGGCGCCATTCCATGAATTGATCCTCACCAAACTCGTCACGAATCTGTGATTTGTTCTTGCCTTGCAGCGCTCCATAATGGCGCTCGTTCAAACGCCACGAACGCCGCACGGGAATCCAGTGACGATCACAGCCATCCAGAGCCAAGTAAGCGGTGTGGATGGCTCGACGCAGCACTGACGTGTGGAGAACATCCGGCAGCAAACCTTCGGTGATCAGTAACTCCGAGGCGTGCTTGGCTTCAGCAATGCCCTTGTCATTGATGTCAACGTCCACCCAGCCCGTGAAGAGATTCTTGGCGTTCCACTCGGACTCACCGTGACGCAGCAAAATCAGTTTGTATGTCATGGCACTAATCTAGCGGGTCTTCGCTGATGGTGATGGGTGATCCGGTCCCACTACCGCCCCAATCTGCGACGTCGCACGAGACAAGCACGACTAGACTGACTGCCCATGAGACCAATTGCTGTTGTCACTGGTGCTTCGTCTGGTTTAGGGGCCGCCACCGCTCGGGCCCTGTCGGATCGTTACACCGTCTATTGCGCTGCCCGCCGCCTGGACCGTTTGCAGGTCCTGGCTGGCGAGATCGGTGGGATCGCTATCGCTTGTGATGTCACTGACCCGGAATCTATCGCCCACCTGAGCGCCACCGTTGGCGATCGGGTCGATCTGCTGGTCAACAATGCCGGGGGCGCCTTCGGCCAAGAGCCTCTAGCCACCGATGACCTCGACCGCTGGACTCGAATGTACGCCGTCAACGTCCGTGGCGCCGCCCAAGTCACCCAGGCGCTGTTACCGGCTCTTGTCGCCGCTCATGGATCGATCGTCTTCGTCACCTCGACTGCCGCTGAAACTGCCTATGAAGGCGGCGGGGGCTACTGCGGTGTCAAGTCCGCTGAAAGGGCCATGGCCGGGTCGCTGCGTCTGGAGCTGAGCGGTCAGCCGGTGCGGGTGATGGAGATTTCGCCGGGCATGGTCCACACCAAGGAATTCTCGTTGACTCGCTTCGATGGCGACCAGGCCCGGGCAGATGCCGTCTATGCCGATGTCCCCGGAGTGTTGGTCGCGGAGGACATCGCTGAGACGATCGCCTGGATGGCCAATCGCCCGCCCCATGTCAACATCGACCGCCTGGTGATCCGTCCCCTCGCCCAGGCCGCCAACTTCAAGGTTTTCCACGGTCAATATCCTCAGCGAACCTTCGTTGACTGATCAATCTCCAAGATTCCACTCTTCGTAGCTCGCCAAGTTGTAGAATTAGCCACGTGTTTGTTCACAGTGCGATATGCGGCCCGATGCAGGCCAACTGCCACATCGTGGCCGCCGATCAGGGTCGCGCCTGTGTGATCATCGACCCCGGGATGAGTGCCGCTCCGTTTATCGATCGGGTGATCAAAGATCATCATCTGACGCCAGCTGGCATTTTGTTGACTCATGGCCACACCGATCATGTGGCCGATGTCGCGCCGGTGGCTGATCGTTACGCCATCCCGGCTTGGATACGCTCAGAGGACCGGCCTTTCATCACCGACCCCGTGGCCGGTCTCGGACCGGAGTTGGGCAAGTTGGTGGCAGCGGTCCTTCGCCGCAAACTTGATGAACCCAAACGCCTGGAACTACTCGACGATCGCAATGTTCTGCAATTGGCCGATCTGACTTTCCAGGTGGCCCATGCCCCCGGTCACACCCCTGGGTCAGTGATGTATGTTCTTGACCAGCGCGACAACGGCGACACGCTGGAAGATGCTTCTCTGGTTTTCACCGGTGATGTCCTCTTCGCCGGCTCGATCGGCCGCACCGATCTGCCCGGCGGTGATCCGCATGTCTTGGCCTCAACCCTACGAGGCCCGGTAGCCGACTTGGAAGCGGCCGCGGTGATCCGTCCGGGTCATGGCCAAGCCTCGACCATGGCCGTGGAACGAGCCCACAATCCCTACCTCCGAGCAGAGTTCCTCCAAAAGTGGTGATACTCGGATCAATGGCTGTGCCAAGATAATGCCATGGCTATTGTCTCTGTTATCGGTCTGGGCGCCATGGGCGCCGCCTACGCCGCCAAACTTTCGATCGTCGATGATGTTCATTTGAGAGTGATCGCCGCCGGCGCACGAGCTGACCGGTTGGCTCGCGACGGCGTCACAGTCAATGGACAACGACACAGCTTCGAGGTGGTCGACCCGCAGCAGCCATCCAGCCCAGCCGATTTGGTCATTTTTGGCGTCAAGCACCCCGCTTTGGGGGCGGCCCTGGAAGAGGCTCACGGGCAGATCGGCCCGAAAACCATCATTTTGTCCCTGCTCAATGGCATCACCTCTGAGGCCGAGATCGCCCAGGCATATCCTGAGGCGACTGTCCTGTTGTCGATCACCTATGGAGTTGACTCGGTTCGAGTCGAAAATGACATCCACTACTCATCATTGGGCGTCATGGATTTCGGGCAGGCCCACAACGGGTCGACGCCGACCCCTGCAGTCTCCTGGCTTGGTGATTTGTTCACCCGCGCCGGCCTGGCTTTCACGGTGCCGGCGGACATGGTGGCCCGCTTGTGGTGGAAGTGGCTGGTCAACACCGGGGTCAACCAGGTCACAGCCATCCTCGAAGCGCCCTATGCCATCGTTCAGACCACTGGCAGCCCGGCTCAAGAACTGATGCTGGCTGCCCAAGCTGAGGTCATCGCCTTGGCT
>JAITVZ010000077.1 GCA_031285505.1 Propionibacteriaceae bacterium | reverse complement strand
CACACCAGCAACGGGCCCACCGAAGCCATCAACGGCCGACTAGAACACCTCCGCGGCACCGCCCTCGGCTTCACCAACCTCACAAACCATATAATCCGAAGCCTCCTCGAAACCGGTGGTTTCAAAAAGAAACTACACCCCCAATTGTGAAGATCCAGATAACCACTCCAACAGGCACCGGCTGAACGCTATTTCACACCTGACGTCAGCCCGATGTGCTGCAAACCTCGCGGTAAAGTGCTTCAGTGAGTTGCCCAACAGTAGACCAATCGCGGTCGGACATGTCCAAAACGCCCTTATCTGTCGCCGCCCATGCGAGGGCACTCTCGACAATATCTGCTGTGAGGTCTCCATCATAGGTCATTATCCATTCACTCCCATATTGCGCTTGGAGTTCATTTGCCATAGGTGACTCTGTTGTAAGAACTGGTTTGGATGCGCTCAGAGCTAGGAGTAATGAGCCAGAGTTGGTAACTCTTGTGAACGGAAGTATGACAAGAGACGAACTCGAAATGAGATTCCAAAGTTCGCGGTCGGACAGGAAGCGAAGAATGAGTGTAGTTTGTGATGTGTTAGATGCGAGCTCACGTATTCTATCTCCATATGTGGCATCCAATGGTCTTCCCGCGATTGTCAAATGGACATTTTCAGAAGCGGCGCGACAAGCGTTGAGAAGGCTCTCAATACCCTTATATGGTCGGACCAGTCCAAAGAACAATGCGCTGTTGGGTCGAACGATGTATTGGTTGGTGCGATATGTGGGCATATACCAGTCTCGGTAGTGGCCGTGGGGAATGAAGCAACCAAAGGGGTCTTTGGCCGCCTGTAATGAGACTCTTGTCATGTAGATTCGGCGCGAGCATGCCTTGTCGAAAAGCCGCATGATAGTTTGTGATGCCGTTGATGGGGCTTCGTGAGGAGTGGCGTTATGGACAGTCCTTACGACGGCCGTATTTGTCAAACGTAATTTGATAAGCAGTGCGCGCGCAAGTAAACGCTTAACCACCGCTTTCCACGGGGTTGCAGAAGTCGCCATATATTCGATCCACTGGATGTGGAATATGGAGTAGCGCCCGAAGAATGCTCTCCTCCACGAAAATCGCAGACAATCGACGCTGCTTGGTAATGAACTCTCGAGCAGTGTTATGTATGGATTCGATACTGCGCCTCGATCGGGGGGAACAGATAATAGTACCCTAATTATGGGCGGGCACTCAATTGTTGACATTGTACTCCCCTTTCCGTATGGATTAATAAATGTGCTTCTCAGCTAATACAACGATTGCAAATACATCTGGTAAGCCGGTTAAGATGCAGGTCTCTATATCGAATGCCGCCGTCTATATTCCATAGATCCCATGGAAAAGCATCAATTAATCTGGAGGGATCCCATTTCCTGAGAGGATTAGTGCCATGTCTATCAGATAATTCCAGGGATACGGCTTCCTCAACCGAGTTCCACCAATCAATGCTAGTGCGTCCTGTACCGAGCACATAGTCCATGTACTTAAGTGGAGGCTCATGAATTGACCGTACAAGTCGCACTGGCACGTCCAACATCTCAGCAATGATCAGAGCGTGAAGAGAGGATGTCACGAGTAACCGGGTCTCAGAAATGGCATGAATGATTACATCAAGCGAACTGCACGGAGAGATCATTTGCATCTTTAATCTATGGCCTCGCCATTCTACTAGGTCGTTAATGTTGGGTATAAGGCATATGTTGGTCTTGAAGGTGCGAACAGGGCGAGGATACCCCAACTCGAATAGAAGGAGTGCCGGATCGCCATACACGTCAGTTACCGAATGTCCGGCTTGGCTGAGAGTCTCTGCAGAAAGAGGTCCACGTAGCGCTCTGATGTCGAGTTTTGAGGAGATAATATCGGTGGAAGACACTTTACCGTTGATGCCGGAACCCCACACGGTATCTCCATCTTTTGCAAAATGTAGGATGGATCCAACGGTCAGTAATCTGCGATGTGCAATTGGCCATTTGGGAGTTGGGGGAGTATCTTGAAAAGCCAACATGGACTGAACAATGGATGGCCCAAGCAAATCGCCAAAATTGTTTAATCGAAAGCCGAGGAGAACCCCGAGGCGGTTCTCCAATCCACGAAGCTGGCGAATGCGTGCGGGATTCCAAGCCACAACTTTCACATTACCAATTATGGTCACTTCAGGCCTCCTCGAAACATGGCAACTGCGGCCAGTATCTCTGTCCGTATAGAGCGCTTACAAAGGAGAATAAGCCCATAAAGTAAACACATCAAGGTAAGGCCAAACACTATTTCGAGCATGGCTGTTAAGTGTTTTAGGGCAAAGTGATCGACTATAAGGGCAATTCCTCCAGCAATGCAATGAATGGTCAGTGCTTGAATGCCCCGTTTGGCTAGGACACGCCACTCGCAACCAGTTCGCGGCCAAGCAAGGAATGCAATCACTGCCCAATTCAATGCGAGAGAGGCGGAAACGACGATTGCCATTTCTATGATGCCTCGGCAGCCCAGAATAATTATTCCAAGTGCCATAATAATCCTTGTGGCCAAGGTGTAGCTGAGCTGAGTTGAGGTCTTGCCAATTGCGAGAAACCCCCAATAATATATGTATCCAATCGCTTGAAATATCCCACCAACGCAGAGTATTGAGAGCGGTCCGGCTGCGGTGGTCCATGATTGACCAAATAGAGCCTCAGTGACGGGGGTGGAAAGAACCGCAAGTGATGTAAACATTGCTCCTATAACGCTGGCAATACCGGACTGGATTGCTGTCATTGCTGTACCCAGGCGGGCTGAATTATCTTGGGATCTGGCTAGTGTTGGAAGGGCGACTCTAGTTAGTGGTGAAATCACTTGCTGGAGCGGCATTCGAAATAACTGATACCCCTTATTGTAGAAGCCAACTTGCGCTGGGCCGTGGGCCCACCCCAGGACAATGTCGTCTAGGTTAGACGTCGCGTAAGTTAAGGCCTGTACACCAAATGCGCCACCAGCAAATGTTAATAGCCCTCTCATTGGAGCCCTATGTGGAAGTGACGGCACCCAATGGCAGCAAGCCATGCTAATTATCAATTGTGTAAGGCTTATTGTAAGAGTTTGAAAAACTAGAGCCATGACACCAAGGCCGAGTATTGCTGTAATTGCTCCGACACCAAGCCCCAGTGTTATGGAACTTATGTCACAAAGAGCCAATTGAGTGTACTTTGAATCGCGCGTAAGTCTCGCGATGTACTGGCTAAGGGCACCCCGAATAATAAAGTTGATGGATAGCGTCCAGGTTAGTTTAGAAAGTGTTGGATCTGCGAATATTTGGCTAATTGGTCCTGAGGTCATGCATGCGATGGCGGATAGGATCATCCCGATTCCCAAGGTAATCCAAAACGAGTTTGATTGTTGCTTATTTGTGATGTTCTTGGCTTGAATTGTGGCCGTTGAAAGGCCGAAGTCGGAGATTAGGAAACCCACTCCCAGTATTGCGGCCACAAGGGCATACTTTCCGAAATCAACAGGGCTTAGTAGTCGGGCCAAGAGAATTGTGCTGGTCATTTGGACGGTAAACTTGGCCGCCTGGCCAGTTAAGGTGATTAAGACAGATTTACCCACCGGCATTGGGTGATTGATGGGCAGTGATGGCGAGTCGCTGCCGCTCATGAGGTGGTTTTCGGCAAGTAAGGTAAATTGTTATTGGATGAAGGCATTATGGAGCAATGGCAGGCATGCCAAAGGGCGTTAATGCATGGTGTCAGCATTCGGTACATGGTATCTAGTCTCTGGCGTACAAGTCGCGGCTGTAGACTTTCTCGTTGGCGTCGGCAAGCTCTGGCGACAGCCGGTTGGCGACAATGATGTCGCTCCGTCTCTTGAATTCGGCCAGGTCTGGAATGACCCTACAGCCCTCCACAATGTTGGCGTTGGTGGCTGGCTCATAGATGATCACTTCGATATCAGCGGTTCGAAGCTTGCTGATAACCGCAAAGATCGACGACGACCGAAAGTTGTCCGATCCAGCCTTCATGATCAACCGGTGGACGCCAACCACCCGCGGTTGATGCGTGAGGATGTCGCTGGCAATGAATGATTCCCTGGTCTCATTTGACTTGACCACCGCCGAGATCAGGTCTTGGGGGATACCTGCATAATTGGCCAGCAGTTGCCGGGTGTCTTTGGGCAGGCAGTAGCCGCCATAGCCGAATGATGGATTGTTGTAGAAATCGCCGATCCGCCGATCCATCGACACCCCAGCAATGATGTCACCGGCGCTGAGATCCTGAGTGGCGGCGTAGGTGTCGATCTCGTTGAAATAGGCCACCCGCAAAGCCAGGTAGGAGTTGGCGAAGAGTTTGATCGCCTCGGCTTCTCGCGGGCCGGTTTGCAAGACGGGCACGTTGTCATCTTCGGCGGCCTCAAGCATCAGTTCGGCGAACTCTTGGCCAGCCTGGCCCCGTGAACCGACGACGATCCGTGACGGATGAAGGCAGTCTTCCAAGGACTTGCTTTCACGGAGGAACTCCGGGGCGAAGAGGATGTTCGATGTCTCATATCGGCCGCGCATCATTTCGGTGAAGCCAACCGGAATGGTCGACTTGATGGCGACATTGGTTTCCGGGTTGACCCGCCGCGCCGCTGCGATGGTCGCTTCGACGCTTCGGGTGTCGAACTGGCGCGATTCGGTGTTGAAGTTGGTCGGGGTGGCGATGATCGTCCAAGTGGCGCCCGTGACCGCCTCGGGCAGTTTAGTGGTGGCTTTGAGGTTCAGCTGATTGTTGGCCATGAATTCGGCCATGCCGGGCTCATCCAGAGCCGGGCGGCCATGCTGGACGCGGCTGACGCGCTCGGTGTCGATGTCGACCAACACCACCTCATGGTGGCGGCTCAACACCACGGCGTTGGCGAAGCCGACGTAGCCCGCGCCAATGACAGCAATTTTCATCATGGACCCCAATCCACCCAGCGTCCGCGCCATGCCCCTAGCCGGACTGCGTAGCTATTTTAGCATGTCATTGGGGGGGTTCGATCCTGGACCGGGTTCTAAACTGAAGTGCAACGCCTTGCCTTGGATGTGGGGGTGTCGAATCTCACGCGGTAGGAAGGGTTGTGTCGTTGGCGGTGGAATTATGGTCCACTTCGCGGTCAGTTTAGGTGAGTCTCGCGGGAGGTTTGACCTCCACCTGTCGTGTTTGTTAAGCTGTGGCTTAACTAAGGAGGTGGTTGGTGGTGTCGGTCATCCAGGAAACCCGCCAAGCCCAAGGCGTCACCCAAGGCGAACTCGCCCGACGGTTGGGCGTGTCCACGCCCGCAGTGTCCCAATGGGAGAAATCGGAAGATAACGGCACCATCAGCCTGAACACCCTCCGTAAAGCCCTCGCAGCACTCGGGCAACAAGCCGCCATTCGACCCACCCCCAACGCACCATGGCTGCCGATCCGCTGGTGGAACACTGACCTTGTTGACTCGCTTCAACCCGACCCTTCAGGGCCACACAAAACCATCCTCGACGCCCGGCACGGTGACAGGCAAGCCATCATCGCCGGCGAATGTGTCGCCCTCGGACTGCCACTGACCGCCGACCAGTTGTGGCTCATCACCGACCACATCACCGTGGCTACACCACTGTGGTGTTACCAAGCGGCTGCCGCTGTTCGTGACTCGTATGACCAGTTGCTCCAACATGTACAGGCCGGCCTGTACATGCCGATCCTTCACACTTCAACAGGCCGACGATTCCTGCCCCCACCAGACCCGACGTCACTCCGTGATGTGCTCGATTGGGGGTTCACCGCCATCACCAATGCTGTGCCGTGGTTGGACGCTTTGCGGGCTGTCGCGGCCCTCTCCACCAAGCTTGGATACAACTGGCCGCTCCTGCCCACACGACCGTCATTCGCCGGTCAGTGGGCAAGGGCCGTCGGTGAGTTGACTTCGACTGGCGCGGCTGACACTCTCGCCGTGCTCGTCATCACTGCCATGGAAAGGCGACTGCGATGAGCAAGGCAGGCGGTGGCCCCGGCACCAACCAATACCAAATCACAGGGACCGGCACACAACCCCCCAGGTCAGGGCGGTCCCGCCCGCCTGTCGCGCCTCCAGACTTGGACGACATCCAGGCGCTGCCCATGCCACACCTCGACACGCCCACGCTGCTGGATCAGGTGGGCACGATCAAGCCGCTAGGGCTCGATAGGGGATTGGCGAGGTGGCGTGAACGCCTACCCGGCCTGGTGTGGAATGATGCCAGCCTTGAAGGGAACCCTGTCACTCTGCCCGAAGTGGTCACCCTTCTTGATGCCGGGTCGATACGAGGACACAAGGAGTCTGACACCACCCAGATTCTCGACCTGTCACGAGCCGCCGAACTCGTGGAACAGACAGCCCTGACTGGCTTCATCCAAGTATCCGACCAGTTGTCATCGACGTTGAATGCTCTGATTGCCGCCCATGAAATCATTGAACCAGGGGTGGTGCGGGGCGAAGGCCTAGTGCAAGGCGAGACGGTTGTGGCTGTGATGGGCGTGTATTTCGTGGCCACGCCTGGTGGCCCAGACCTGCGGCGCGCCTTCACTCAGTCCATGGATCTCGTAAACAGTCTGCCCCACCCGTTGGCCCAGGCCACTGGATGGGCGGCTTTGGCGGCGTACCACCAGTTCTATGCCAACGGCAACAAGCGGACCGCCCGTTACCTGATGAACACGATTCTGCTGTCACACGGCTTCGACGCCATCGTCACCCCGGCAGCGCTGCGCGAACCGTACAACCAAGCGTTGAAAACCATGTATGTGACTGGTGACGCCACCGGTTACGCCCAATTCCTGGCCGGGCTCTACGACGACGGCCACGTCACTGGTTGAGCGCGGCAGCCGCCTGTGGTGCAAGCTTCTTGGCCTTGGCGATGACGTCAGCCCGCTTGAACATGAAGCCGGATACCTGGTCGTCCCACGTGTCGCGGGGTTAGGCTCCCGATCCATCGAGGCGGGTTGGAGCAACTTCGGCATGGCGGGCGAAGGATATTGACGATTGGCAGGCGTCTCGCAGGGGCGGGGCAAGCACGGGGAGCCTGTGCTTGCCTGTTTTGTGGCTACAATAGAGCTACATATGGAGAGGTGGTTGTGATTACTGTGGATACTGTGGTGCGGGCGCGGTTGGATAGTGACACGAAGCAGCGGGCGACGGCTGTGCTCAAGAGTATTGGGTTGAATGTGTCTGATCTGATCCGGTTGACGTTGACTCGGGTGGCGGCTGAGGGTCGGGTTCCTTTCGCTTTGGAGGTGCCGAACAGTCAGACTCGGGCTGCGTTGGATGAGCTTGATGCCGGTCAGGGGCGGAGTTTCTCGACGGTCGCTGATCTGATGAAGGATCTTGATGGCTGAACGGGTCATCATCCGGTCGACTCAATTTAAGCGTGATGCCAAGCTGGCTGTTCGGCGTCACGGGTGTCGATTTGGAGCAGGTGGATGGGCGGACGGCGGCGGTCGCCATGAGATCGACTTCGTCGTGCGGTATCCGCGCTCTCATGGTTCATGCTATCGATGATCACGCCGCTAGCTTCTACCGTCGCTTCGGCTTCATCCGCGCACCCAGTAGCGAGCAGACACTTTTCCTTCCCATAGACGCCATCACAGCATCAACACACTGGAGCCAGCCCCGGGCCTGGTCATCAATTGCCCGTGGGCCGTTCGTCTAAATACCTAGCAAGTCGACCGGTGCCACCACCACTGTGTCGGGGCGCACGTGTGCGAACTCGCCCACGCCGACCAGCACCATCAGGAAGGCTGGCGCTTTTTCGCCGCCGGCCAGCATTTTGTCTCGCAGTCGCAGCAGTGTGGCGGCGGCTGCGTCGACGGCTGACCCGCTCCACTTGATCTCGACGCCGGCCCAGTCACCTGAGGGTTTGGCAAGGATCGCGTCGACTTCCAGGCCGGAGTTGTCTCGGTAATGGCTGACTGTCGCCCCAATTGTGCCACCATAGACTTCCAGGTCGCGTAGACACATCGACTCGAAGAGGAATCCAAGCGTCTTTGGGTCCGCAGCTAGTGATTCCTCATCTGCGTTGAGGGCGGCAACGGCCAGGGAAGGGTCAACCAGCATCCGCTTTGGTTGCTCGCGCAGGCGGACGGGTGATCGGAGCGCCGGCGACCAGGCTGGAATCTCAACGACTGTGAAGAGTCGACCGAGCACTCCCAGATACTCAGTGATTGTCTTGGCGCTGGCGGTCACTCCCGAGGTGGTCGCCATGTCGCGCCCCAATGTGGCATTAGTGACAGTAGTGGCGCTGTTGCGTGCCAGGGAGGCCAGGAGAGCGGCCAGTTTTGATGGATCTCGAGCCATACCATCCGACCTCGAGGCTTCAGAGTGAATCACGCCGAGCAGATACTGCCGGGCCAGCTCGGCGGCGTCGGCGTCGGAGCGTCGCAGAGCACCAGGCCAACCACCGCGAATAATGGCCCTGATGAGTGTCCCCGGAGTGGCTTGACCGGCGACGGCGGGCACTTGCTCACCATCGAAGAGAGCGTTCAATGAGATCGTGCCCGTCGATAGGCCAGTTTCCGTCGAACTCATCGTCCACAGACGTAATCGCGACATGCGACCGGTGCCACTGTGAGCGACGAGCCCTTCACGGGGAGTCGTGGATCCGGTGAGAATGAACTGGCCACTACCGGGTTGACGGTCGACCTGAATGCGGACAGCGTCCCAAAGGCCGGGTGCGTCCTGCCATTCGTCAAGCAGCCGGGGCTTTTCTCCCGCCAGTAAAGCGATCGGATCATCGACTGCCATCCGACGATTGCGATAGTTGCCGGTTGGATCCTGGAGGAGAACTTCGGAGCGGGACAGCGTGCGGGCCAACCAGGTCTTACCACACCATTTCGGACCTTCCACGACCACCGCTCCGGTCACTTCGAGGAGTCGCCGCAACCGGGCTTCGGCCAGCCGAGGGACAGGTAATTCAGGAATCGTGATTTGCACAGCACGCACTTTACCACTTGCACAGCAAGTATTACGTTACGTGATTTGCAAGTCTTTGCCTCGGGATTCGAGGGGCCGCTCCCCGTCATAATCGAGGAACGAGCTAGGCAGTCCTAGCATGGGTTTCTGAGACTGTGAGGGGAGTGGCTCACCCTTTTGGACCTCTAGAACTGGCCACAGTTGGACTGTCACTGACAGACGAGGCTGCTGCCAATCCCCGCTTCCTCAGTGATGTACTCGACACCTTTGTCGCTATGGTCTGTTAGACCACGGTTGACATGCGCCGATGGT
>JAITVZ010000048.1 GCA_031285505.1 Propionibacteriaceae bacterium | reverse complement strand
CCCATCGGTGCGAAGGATCCCTCGGTCGACATCACCTCAACCTCAACAGTGGCTGGAGCAGTTTGCGAGGTGTTGGTCAAGACTAAAGAACGCCCGCCTGATCCAGCGGGAATCCCGCTGATCACCAGGTCCTGGTCGGCAGTACGCTGCGGCATCACCCACTGGGCACCCCCCGACCCGATGGTCCGCAAAACCGCGGCCACCCTTCCCTTGGAAGCCCGCATCACCACCGCCACCGGATTGGCGCTGTCGACCAGATGATCGATGGCCAAGGTGACTGTTTGACCACCTGCCACCGGGATGTCGCTCAAACCAGGCACGGCCAATTGGCCTGACTGGTCGTAGAGGAAGATGTCAATGACTCCGGAGGCCTGATCGACATTGGTCATGATCAAAGTTGAGGCTGAGGCGTCATCGACTGGCACAGCACTCCAAGTGCCACTGGTCACTGGGGCAGCGCAAGGGGCTGTCATCGACAGGTTCGATTCCGTGTAGGTCGACAGCCCGACTACCGAGGATGATCCTTTGACCACCACCGGCTTGGCGGGATTCTCCAAATCGACGGCGATTGATGGCTCACCGGCCACCTCACCCAAAACACCGGCCACAAATGGCTCTTGATCAGTCACCCTGACTTGTGTTTTCCCCAAAGCCGGATCACCCACCGGACAGACCAGCAAGCGGGTGACAGGCACATCGATCTTCTCCGGCGCAGGCAGAGTCGGCCAGGGCCAAAGCACACCAGCCACAATGACCAGACCGAGTAGCAGCAGTCCCAACAAACCGATCCAGCGACGCCTCATCGTCCACTCCTGACCCGGTAACGCCCTCCAGGAGCCCCCTGATCAGCCAATGGCGGGAGAACGAAGACCACCAAAAGGATCAACACCACCAACTGCACCCAGGCCACCCAAGCCTGACCGGAGTCATAGCGCAGACTGATTGCTCCGTCGGCCGAGCCAATCGAATAGGCCGCCCGCCAATCAGCACTGGCCACCGCAGACACCTCAGTATCGCCGACAAAGACATGGCGATCGGGGTCGGGCGGCAGGGCCAAGGTCAGTGTCCCCCCACTGTCAGCAGCGATTGTGTCCCTTGCCGACAGATAATCCGTCCCGGTCGTGTCCGATGTGACTTGCCGGCGCGTCGGAATCAAGGTGGATCCGTCGGGCAGACTGATCGTCACATTCCAAATCTGAGTGGCATCGCTGGCGGTGGCTCGCTGGAAACCAGCCGTGGCGTCAATGGCTGCTGTGATAGTCGGATCTGATTGCAAGACCACCACTGTGGACACACCGAAAGTCGCCAGTTGATCAGCCGCTTGATCATCCAAACGGCCGCTGAGCGCATGGGCGACGACTCCGTCCAGTTCAGCCCGAGCCTGAGTGTCAGCCAAGGCCCCACTGGCGAAGGAACCTTGCCCCCAAAAACTCTGACCTTCGACACGCATGTTCCAGTGCCGTGCGCTGGCATCAATCACCAAAGTGGCGGAATCCAAGTCGCGCTCATTTTCAGCCAAATACTCCGGAATGGCCAGGTCATCGCCGCGATGCACCAGACTCAAACCGCTCCATGCCGACCAACCGGCTCCGAGAACGAAACTGATGGCCATCAACAGCGACAGCAGGCCTGCCAAGGCATGACGACCGCTGAAATCACGCCCCTGCAGCGATGCCAAAGTTCGATCGAGCCAAACGACGCCGGCGAACAGCATCAGGGCGAACCCTGCCAACAGCCACGGCGTCGGGTCGCTGAAAACGGAGACGCCATCCAGGGGCAGCACCAAGCGGCTCAACCAAATAGCCACCGCCACACAGGCGACCCCAGCCAATGCCAACCAGCGCTGCTGGCCAACACGCAAGACCGCCACCAGCATGCCCAGCCAAATGACCCCGACAACCACCGCCGACAACCACAATGGCGGCGTGCCGACGGCAACTGAGCGGGCCAGTAACTGTTGCCAGCCCAAGGGTTGATCATTGAGCATCGCTTCCGGAGTCAACAACAACCGAGCTGGCTGGCCGACCAACGAGGGGATGGACCTAGCAAAAATGGCTATCGGCGCCAGCATCGCGATCACCACCCGGATGATCCGGGCGGTGCCGCCAGCGTAGGCGGCGATGACGATCGCCACCACCATGATCGGCAGCCACATGACTGGCAGAATCGACCAGATGACAATGCCGGCGATGACCAAACCGGCCAAGGGTTGCAAAGATCGCGCCCCGGACCAGGGCAGATCCAACCGCGACAACCACTCAGCTGCGAATGGCAAGGTCATGGCCAACAGAAAAATCCAAATGGCGCCACGATTACCTGCCCCCATGATCAGCGGCAGCAAGGCATAGCCGGCTGAGGCCGCCCAACGCAGACGGCGATGACGGATCCGTTCGTTGCTGTACCAGGCGGCAATCAAGCAGGTCAGCGGGAATCCGGCTATCAAGGCGACCACAGGCAACCAACTGGCTTTGATGGTCAAGACTGACCAACAAGCCGCCAACAGCATCCAGGGGCTGGAAGCACCGGCTGGCGACTGCGCTTGCTCAAACAGATGACTGATCTGGGGAGCCCCCAGCAACTGGCTGGCGGTCACCAAACCGTTGGTGTACAGCGGCCTGGCCATCAAGGCCACGGCTGCGACCACCAATACCACCCAAACGACTGTGGGCACCCGCCGGCGCCCCTCCCCCAATCGCCTGGTGAATTCGTCGCCCAGTAGGTCGTCCAGGGTGATTTCAGTGTCACGATTCGAGGAGAATTGTTCCTGGAACCAACGGGTGAAGACATGCCAGCCATCGCTGAACACTTTGCCCAGCGTCGGCCTCAGGGACCGAATCCGGTAACGGGTGTCGCGACCTGATTGGGCCACACCTTTGATCTTCTTGGCCAGTCGAACCACCGGGCGATGGCTGCGGAAAACCAGGTCAGACCAAGCTTGGAGCTCATCACGAGCTCGATCAGGAGCCCGCCCGAATAGATAGACCAGAGCCTTCAGCCAACAGACAATCGTCAGACGAGCCAGCATGGCCACGCGTCGCAGGCCTCTGGCATGCGCTGCCACCAGACGCAGACCCATCAAGCGATCCCAAGCATCTTCGCTGCGATGAGCTTGACTGGCCAAAGTACCCCGGCGTATTTCGGCGCGACCAACCTGGCGATGGATCATCTTGGCGGTCGGGCAGGTCATCACCCAGCGATCCGCCAATTGGGCCCGCCACCCCAAGTCGACACCGTCACGGTAGCCGAGAATTGCTGAATCGAAGCCGCCGAGTTCGAAGAAGGACTGCCAATCGACCAACATGCCGCAGGTCGATCCACCGAGGACGGACTTGGATTCGTACTGTCCTTGGGCCACCTCGTCCGGCTCCAAGCCAAGTGCCCGCTCGCCAGAGCCGGATATCGATGCGCCGATCTCCAGGGTCCGTGCTGCATGATGACGCCTGGTCGGACGAACCAGCAAGGGCACCGCAATAGTCAGGCGAGGAGTTCGGGCACCGAGCTCAAGCAATTCGGTCAAGGCGTTGGGATCAGGCACGGCGTCGTCATGAAGCAGCCAGATCCAGCGGGTGGTCTGCTTCTGCAAGGACAGAGCGTGCTCCACACTCTCGCCGAAGGAGAACGATGCCTGTCCGCTGATAATTTCGTCAATCATGCCTGCTGCCAAAGCATCATTGAGCAATTGGTTGGTGTTGTCGCTTGATTGGTTGTCGACTGCGACAATCATCTCCGGACGATGCTCAAGACTGGCCAACCCCGCCAGAGTTGCATTGAGCCAGGATTCAGCGTTGCGGCAGACCAGCACAGCTGTAACGTCATGACCACTCAGATCAACATCACTTCTTTCTGGAGCGTCGAACCAGCTCCAGGAGTCAGTGTCAGTCATTGGGTGCCTTACGATCAGGGGCAGATGTCATGCGCGACGCTTCAGTTTACGCCGCTCACGCTCACTGAATCCACCCCAGATACCGAAGCGTTCATCGTGCTCAAGGGCATATTCGAGGCATTCTTGTCTGACTTGACACTTCCGACAAATGTCTTTTGCCTCGCGAGTCGAACCGCCTTTTTCAGGGAAGAACGCTTCCGGATCAGTCTCAGCGCACAAACCTCGGGCTTGCCATGGCAAAGCGATCGGGGCAAGCGGCAGCGCCGATTCATTCGCAATCTGAATCACATTTCCAGACATGTCGCCTTCCGATCGCCAGGCAGGGTCTGACTCAGATTACACCAGTGTGACTTAAGTCCCGTCAACTTGAAAGGCCTCTAGTTGCAAGACGATATTAAATCAATCGATAATCGTTCATATGTCTTATCTAGTCACCCGCGCCAGTTCTCCCGGAACGATGAGCGCCCACCAAATCAGCCGCCCTCAACCAACCAAAACCCTGATTGGGATCAGTTGGCGGCGCTCCAAGTGCCTTGTCCAAAGCCACCAGGTCGAGTCGGTCCGCACCATCGGCTGACAGATCGCCGCTTTGAACTTGACCACTGACACCCCGATCCCGTTGTCGCCGTTGTGTAAGCCACACAGCGGCGACAATCAATATCAATAATGTCCAGCCAAAGAAGGCCGGCCACTGCGGCCAATGACTGCGCCACGCCAAGACCACTGGCGCCAGACCAACTACTGCAGCCACAACGCCAATGGCTAGATTGACCAACACTGACCGGGTCGCTGGCTCAGACATATTGCTCGCCTAACGGACGCACCAAATCCACCAAGGCCTTGACGGACTGGGCTTGATTCTTCGGACACACCAAGGTGACATTACCGCTGTTCACCACAATCAAGTCCGATAGGCCGGCCACGACCAGCAGTCGCTCCTGCGAGCCATCATTCCACAACAGACAGTCGCGACTGTCCAAGGTCACCACGGGCCCGACAGTGGCATTGCCTTGCGCCCCAGCCAACTGATCCGCCAATGACTCAAAATCGCCGACATCAGCCCAGCGGGCAGTCAAAGGGACCACCGCGATACGACCATCAGTCAGTCCATTGGACACCGGCTCCATGATGGCAAAATCCACCGAGATTCTGGTCAGTCCTGGATAGATCCGATCCAATGCTCCCGGATCGGCCACCAATTGATCGATGCTTGCGGCCATATTGGGCTGCAACTGCTCCAGCTGTTTGCGGAAAGTGGCCGCCTGCCAGCAAAACATGCCCGAGTTCCACCACCACTCTCCAGATTGTAGATACTCCTGTGCCAGTTCGACACTCGGCTTCTCGGCGAACTGGGCGACATGGAAAGCACCAGGCTGGGTGTTTATCGGCTCACCGACGTGGAGATAGCCATACCCGGTGTGGGCGCTGGTCGGGATGACGCCGAGGGTCACCAGCAGGCGATCGTCACTGCTCGCCAAAGACAACCCTTGGCGCACGGCTTCTTGAAATTGATCGATGGGCTCAATGATCTGATCAGCGCTGAGAATTGCCACGGTGGCTGTGGCGTCGCGCTGAGCCAGGGTGGCCATCGACCAAGCGATAGCCGCCAAGGAATCGCGCCCAATAGGCTCGGACAACAGATTATTTGCTTTGAGCGCCGGCAACTGTTGACGGATCAAATCGGCATAAGACCGCCCCGCACAGACCAGTACATGATCGGCACCCACCACACCAGCAGCTCTGTCAAAGGCCATCTGGAGTAAGGATCGGCCATCAAACAATTCCAACAACTGCTTCGGTGTGCCCTGACGCGACAACGGCCACAGGCGAGTGCCCGATCCCCCAGCCATGATGACGGCAAAATTCATGATGGCCAGTCTAATAGCTGCCATCGGCTACTCGAGAATAGATGAGTGGTGTGTTATGGCACTGAGTGGATGACTGGCACCGGCGCCCGTCACTGGTTGACGCAAGAAATTGTTGGGAGCTGGCACAATTCACCAGCCCCCAACAATGACCGAGAAGGTGGCGAGACTCTCGGACTCGCCTGGGACTAACTAGTCAGAGAGGCAGTCTCACTGCCAATCGTCGTCGGTGCTGACCGAGATCTCATCGACACTGGCCATGGACGACTCATCGTCGACCGCCGGGGCGACACCCATGGTGGCCAGCATCTGGCGGACATTGCTCAATTGCAAGGTGATGGCGTCACGACGGGCGCTGGCTGCCTGAACCTCACGCTCCGACTCACGGCGGATCCGCTCCGCCGCTGCCTTGGCCTGCTTGGTGATCTCACTGGCTTGCGCACGGGCGTCCTTGATGGCCGCATCGGCTTGCTCTTGAGCCTCGCTCTTGTATCGTTCAGCCTCCTCTTGGATGGCGTAGAGCGACTCCTCGGCGCGCTGCATCGACTCGTCTTGCGCCTTCATCTGTGCCGCGAAATCCTTGGCGGCCTCGTCGCGACGCTCCGCCAATGTCTTCTCAAAATCAGCAGCAGCCACTGCGGCCCGAGCCCGCTGATTTTCGTAAATCGCCTCGGCCTCTTCCCGGCGAGCCAGAGCCTCGCGATCGGCCTGATCCAGGATGCCCTCGGCCTCACGCTGGGCCTGAGTGATGATCCGGGTGGCTTCGGCGTCGGCCTTGCCTCGGACATCGCCAGCGTAAGACTCAGCGGCAGCCCGAGCCTGATCGGCCGACTTGGCGGTGTCAGCGGTCAATTTGTCGGCTTCAGAGCGGGCCGACGAACGGACATCTTCACTCTCGGCCTGGGCCAGCGACAGCATCTGAGAAATACGTGAACCCAGATCATCGAAGGTGGGGGCTTTCGGCGCCGAAGCGGCCCGCTCCTCCAGATCAGCGGTGTACAACGACATCTCGTCCAACTCTTGTTGCAGCTGGTCGATTGTCGCTTGAAGCTCGGAAACGTCCGCATCCTGAGAACCTGAGCTTTCGCGAGCTGACTGCAACTCGTTAGTCAAGTCCTCAAAGGCAGCATTGACTTCCTCGGGATCGTATCCGCGAAGGATCATCCGAAATGTTGGTGGCATCTGTCCTCATTCTCTTTCTTGTCGTGTCTACTTCTCGACCGGACTCTCCGGCACAGCAAGAGCCTCAATGACCCCTGACAACTGACCCAATTGCGCCGCTATATTGTCCCGGCGACGGGCCAACGTGGCAGCTTCCATGCGAGCACGTTCCATATACTCGCGGACTTCACCCCTAATCGCCTCAGCGTCTTGACGAGCCTGCGTCACGACGTCGATTGCTTCCTGCCGTGACCGACTGGTGCGCTCGGTGACGGTGCGTTGCAGCTCTTCCATTTCAGCCATCGCCCTAGCACGTGACTCAGCCACGGTTGATTCTTGACGGGCGATCCGTTCCTCAGATTGCGCCTTCAAAGCCTTGACATCATTACGAGTCTTGG
>JAITVZ010000165.1 GCA_031285505.1 Propionibacteriaceae bacterium | reverse complement strand
CTGTCGATGTTCGAAGAGGTCAACACCGGCACCCACCTGCCGGCCCAGATCGAGCTTTACGCCGACACCGAGCCGAGCCATGCCCTGGCTTACAAATTCCTGTTCATGGCCAAAGGCGGTGGTTCTGCCAACAAGAGCTACTTATTCCAGGAGACCAAAGCGATCCTCAACGAAGAGGCGATGATGCGCTTCCTGGAGGAGAAGGTCGCCTCCTTGGGCACAGCAGCTTGCCCGCCCTACCATCTGGCGATCGTCATCGGCGGCACATCCGCTGAATTCGCCATGAAAACTGCCAAGTATGCCTCCGCCAAATATCTCGACACCCTGCCCACCCAAGGATCGGTGGCCGGTCATGGCTTCCGCGACCTGGAGATGGAGCAGAAGGTCTTGGAGATGACGCGGCGCTTGGGCATCGGCGCCCAATTCGGCGGCAAGTATTTCTGCCACGACGTCCGGGTGGTGCGCCTGCCCCGGCATGGCGCATCATTGCCGGTGGCCATCTCGGTGTCTTGCTCGGCCGATCGGCAGTGCCTGGGCAAGATCACCGCCGAGGGCGTCTTCATCGAAGAGTTGGACACCGATCCGGGCCGCTTCCTACCCGATGTCACCGCTGAAGAGCTGGGCGGTGAAGTGGTGTCGATCGATCTGAATCGGCCGATGCCGGAAATTCTGGCTGAGTTGACCAAGCACCCGGTCAAGACCCGCCTGTCACTGACCGGCCCGATGATCGTCGCCCGGGACATCGCCCACGCCAAGATCAAGGAGCGCCTCGACCGCGGTGAGCCGATGCCGGAATACCTCCAGGATCACCCGGTCTACTACGCCGGCCCAGCCAAGAAGCCGGAGGGCATGCCGTCTGGCTCCTTCGGCCCGACCACGGCTGGCCGCATGGATTCTTACGTCGACCAGTTCCAGGAAGCCGGCGGCTCGATGATCATGGTGGCCAAGGGCAACCGTTCCAAGGCTGTCACCGACGCCTGCCAGAAGCACGGCGGCTTCTATCTCGGATCGATTGGCGGCCCAGCGGCCGAGTTGGCCCAGGACTGCATCAAGAAGGTCGAGGTTCTGGAATACCCGGAGCTGGGCATGGAGGCCATCTGGAAGATCGAAGTTGAGAACTTCCCCGCCTTCATCGTCGTCGACGACAAGGGATCGGACTTCTTCGCCACGATCAAACCCCTGACCTACACCATCGGCAAACGCCCCGGTCTGTGAGTCACGAGGGGGCTTTGGAACATTCGCAGAGCTTTTTTGGCGGGCAGCCTTGCCCCCCCCAGTCAAACCAGTAATGTTGGGTGAGTCACGGTTTCTTCGTGCCGACCCATCAGTTGGCGGCGATCACCCGTCACTGGTTGAGGCAAACAAACGGGGGAAGGCATGCTGCAAGGTTTGACCAAGCGCGCTGACAATTGTTCTCAAAGCGCGCAAATCGGACGCGGGCCGGTGGGAGTGATCGTCGGCCTTGGCCTGGCGCTGGCGGTCGGTCTGACGGGTGGCCTCTGGCCGATCGGAGCCATCGCCGACCCCACCGCTGCCTCAGCGGCACCGCTGCAATCGCTGGGACTGACCAACAGCTTCGGCCAGGACGCTGTTCACCAGCGGGTGTTCAATTGGCTGGGTCTGAAATCGGCCAGTTACACCGACCCCTACATCAAGCTGGTCGAGCTGACCGGCAGCGAGACACCTTCCGCGAACGATCTTGTGCTGGCCCCAGCCCAAACCACCGGCTGCACGATCACTCCGGTCGCCTATACGATGACCACCTACAACGCCTACACCTGCACCGTCAGCGACCTCCTGCCCGGAGCGTCCTACGCCTACCTCGTGGGGGCTAAACGCGACGACCAGGCCTTTGAGTCAGCGGTCGCCACGTTCACCACCGAATCAGCCGCCGACGCGGACGCCTTCACCTTCCTCGACTTCGCCGACAGCCAGTCTTCGCCGGTCACGCAGTACGCACCTTACTGGGGCAACACTTTGGCGGCCGCCCTGACTGCTCATCCAGAAGCCCGGATCGCCATCCAGAATGGAGACATTACCGAGGCCCCCGACGCCGCGAACATCACCGCCTGGCTCGACGCCGCCGATGACCAGCTCGGGTCGATCGCCTTCAACCCGGTCTTGGGCAACCACGACTCCCCGTCGGCGGCTCAGCCGATGTGGGATGCCATCTTCCCCCGCGACACCTGGCCACAAACCGACCTGCCCGACTACGCCGACGCTGGTGCCCTCGAATATGCCCAGATCTACGGCAACGCCCTCTTCCTCTACATCAACACCAACCTCGATTCCACCGCCGACCTCAAGAAGACCAGCCAGTGGATCGAATCGACTGTCACAGCCCACGGCACCAACGCCGACGGCACCAGCCGCTTCATCATCGCCGTCGAACACAAGTCGCCTTTCGGCGGGCTCCACTCTGGCGCTGGGGCCTACCCGACCGGTGATTACGGCAACCCACAGATCGTCGCCGAACTGCCCAAGACCTTCGACAAGGTCGGGGTGGATCTGGTGCTTGCCGGCCATGATCACAACCTGATCCGCTCCTTGCCGATTCAGTGGGACGACGCCACAGGCAAAGCCAGCTGGGATCGAGCCGAGGCGAGCCTTGACACGATCAACTCCGATGACGACGGTCTGATCTACTACATTCCCCGCAACTCCGGCGAAAAGACCTACCCCCTGATCCCCGAGCCGACCACCACATCGCGACCTTGGATCGCCTGGCGCTGGTCACCACCCGGCAATTACACAGCAGCCGACAACACCGTCTACGCCGCCGTCACCGTCACCCGCACCGAGATTCAGGTCAAGGCCTACCGGGCCGGTGACCCGGACACGCCGGTCGATCAATTCACCATCACTCAGAACAACTCGACTCCCCTGCCGCCAGTCGACCCAGGCCGGGTGATGATCACCGGTGTGCACCAGGTGGGCGAGACCCTACACGCCTACGCCAGCCCGAGTGATGCAGCGTCTGCCGAGCCAGATGTTCCCCAGGCCGCTTCACTGTTATTCAGCTATCAGTGGATGCGCGACGGCACACCGATTCCGGGAGCCACCAGCGCGGCGCACACGATCACCGCCGCCGACCTGACGGCCCATCTGACCGTTGAAGTCACCACCAGCGCTGAGGGTTTCGCCAGTAGCTCGCAGGTCTGGCCAGCCTTGAAGATCGGCTCGACCGGACGGGTGCGGGTCGCGGGCGATGCGACCGTCGGTTCGACGCTGACCGCTAGCACCGACGGGCCGGTCAGCGTCGCCGCCTTCGCTACTCTGACCTGGTTCTGGGTGCGCGTCGATGCCACTGGTGAACGAACTCCTATCCCGGGCGCCATGGAGTCCACTTACAGCCCAACGACCGCCGACCTTGGCCAATCGATCATGGCCTGCCTCCATGATGTCGACTACCCCAAGCCGATGCGCTGCAGCGCGGGAGTCAGTGTCGGCTGAGCGACGCTGAGATTAGTCGGAAGAAGAGTCTCGCGACCGCCCGCACGGGTGGGCGACACGGAGTGCGCCCCAACTCAAAGAAGTTACCTAGCACAAACACCACTCAACCGCCTGATTTCCTGGGTTTGTTGCAGGTGTAGACCTTTCCCCCAACCACCTTGCCAACCCCGACAAATGCCTGATCGAATCCCCGCCGCACTATCCCACCTGGGGGCTGCATGGCGGCTTCCATCTCGGATCGATTGGTGGCCCAGCTGCGTGACACGCCCAGGATTGCATCAAGAAGGTCGAGGGGCTCGAGTAACCCGAACTGGGCATACAGGCCATCTGAAAGAGCGATGCTGAAGCTTCCCCGCCTTCATCGTCATCGATGACAAAAGGTAAGACTTCTTCGCCACCATTAAGTCGCTAACCGGCTCATCGCAAAGGGCCCTAGCCTCGAGTCACGATACGGTTTTGGCGTACAGGGGATAACGCCGGGCCTTTAGCGTCGAGGCAAGTATCGTCGCAGCAAGGACTGCGGCGGTGCTTGGCCACGCAATCATACGGACGACCAGCGGCTTTACCCCTTCGGCAGGCACCGCCTCAAGTGACAAGGCAAGCACCATCGCCAGATTCACACCCAAAGCAGATCCCAATAAGGCCCAAAGACCGGTTTCCAAAGCCACGCCTGACAGCAGGTCTGGTTTGCTCTGTCCCAGGTGGAGGTGAGTGGCATATTCCAGCCGACGGCGCCAGACGGTTAGACAACCAACACCGGCCATGACTAATGGCACAACCCAGTAGACCGCCCGCGTCACTCGCTGCTGCAACCGATATTGTTCATCAAATGTCGATCCCAGAGACGCGTTGATTTGCTTTGGCAGCATTGGTATCCCCGACGCGCCCATTGACACCGTCGACCACAACAGTTGGCCGATGCTTGAAACCATCGGCCAACTTCTCGCCCAACACTCATCGAACTGCCCATTGGCCATCACCGGAATCAGCATCGCCACTCGTAAGCGGGCATCACGCCCGTCTGCCGGCCAATCAAACACTCCGGCCACGGGCACCTCCTGACCGGCGATGCTCAGCACGACCCCCGGTTTAACAACCAGCGTCTCAGCCAGAGATGATTCAATCCACACTCCAATAGCATTCCCAGCATTTTCTGTCAGCATTTCAATGAATCCAGGCGTCACCTCATAACTGGTCATCGCCACTCCCGGCGCCTGATCAATCTCAATCACCGGCCCCTCACGCAACCCACCAGCATGGGACAGAGAGGAGCCATCCACCAGACCGTCACAATTGTTCCCATCAATTTGCCGCTGAGCCTCGACCCGCTGGACATTGGCCCACGATTCCTCAAAAATGTCAGCCTGACGGCTGATCTGGCCGATAGCCAACAAATCAGCCAACAGAGGCAAGCCGACACCAACCGCACAGATCAAAATGAGGGAAACCGCCTTAGTCGTGCCGCTGGCGACATTACGACAGGCCTCACTGAGAATC
>JAITVZ010000115.1 GCA_031285505.1 Propionibacteriaceae bacterium | reverse complement strand
GGCGCTGTCGTCGGAATCGTCGCCGGTTTGTTCTTCGGCTGGATCGGCACTTACGCCGTGGGCCGACAAGTGACCCGCGAGGGTATCGACATCAGCATTCAGTTGGCCATGAACTGGCCGCAAACCCTGGGCTTGATCGGCATCCTGCTGGTGCTGACCGCGGCGGCGTCGATCCTACCGGGCATCCGGGCCGCCAAAGCCAGCCCGGTTGAAGCGCTGAGCGAGATTTAGCTGACCTGACCGGTCTTGCCAGGCCGGATTTGGCAGTTGGGAACATCAGTGGGGAGTCGGTTTCAACCGGCTCCCCACTGGCTTTTGCATACCCTCGTTCTCCGCACCCCCCGTCCAATGACGATGGACGCCACTTCACCACCATGCCCCGTGCGACCAGGTGATCGGACCGGTCTTGCTCGATCGAGTCTGACCGTTGAAAGGATCAGTGGAGGCCGGTGTCAACCGGCTCCCACTGGTTTTGGTGCAGCCGCCGATCAGTACCAGCCGGTCTGTTCGGAATGGGCCCAGGCGCCGCAGGGGGTGCGGTAACGGCCAGCGATGTAACCGAGACCCCAGCGAATCTGGGTGCTGGCGTTGGTCCGCCAATCAGCCCCAGCCGAGGCCATCTTCGACCCTGGCAAGGATTGGGGGATGCCATAAGCGCCCGATGATGGATTCTCTGCCGACCAACGCCAGCCCGATTCCCTATTCCACAACCACACCAGGCAGCGGAATTGATCGTCACCCCAGCCATAAGCCTGCGCTTGGCCGTAGGCCACTGACTGCGCCTCACTAGGGCTCAATTGCCCACCGCCAGGCAGCGATTGGGCGGGCGGAGTGGCCACCGGCTGATTGGTCGACCCACCACTGTTGCTCTCGGCCGCTTGCCGGGCAGCCTCCTCGGCTTGTCGAGCGGCTTCAGCTTCCCGGGCAGCCTCGGCCGCTGCGGCTTGGCGGGCAGCCGCTGCCGCCGCTGCGATCCGGGCACGCTCGGCGGCCAGGGCTTGATCGGCAGCATCAGCCTGCACCTGGGCTTGGCCCAAGGCGGCCTGGTTGGCCGCTAGCACCTGATTGGCGTTGTCGGCCGCCAGTTGCTCGGCCGCCAAGGCTGCATCGAGTCGCTCTTTGGCGGCTTGGGCATCCTGATGGGCGCGCGCAGCGGCTTCGACGCCGCGATCGGCTTCGGCTTTGGCCTGATCGGCGGCTTGTTTGGCTTCGTCGGCAGTCCTCTTGTCGGCGACCAATTGCACTTGCAGACGGTCGAGTTCCTCCAGATCGACGGCGTTGGTGTTGAGCACCGTCTGACTCCATTGGACCCGATTGCTCAAACTGGCGCTCGAGTCACCATTGATGAACATGGCGGCATTGACCAGCGGCAGGTAGTCCTGAACGATCGAGCGGGCATAGGCGTTGATGGCGCTCTTCAGGGCGTCGATCTGAGCTTGGCCCTGATCGACCTGGTCATTGGCCCGCTGGGCGGCCACACCGGTGTCATATTGCTCAGCGGCTCTTTGGGCTTCAAGATCCTGGGCGGCGGTCCAGGCCTGCTCGGCGGCAGTCAGGGCCGCCTGGGCGTCGACCACCTGTTGCTGGGCGGTGGCCAATTGGTCGCCCGCCACATCGACGGCTTGTTGTGCCAGGCTGACTTGGGCACCGGCCTGATCGACCTGAGCATGGGCCTGGTCGGCTGCCTGTGAACGGTCGGCCAAAGTGTCAGCTGAGGCCATGACCGCCGACAACAGCAGCGCCAAGCTGATGGTCGCAGTCGTCACCAGCATGGTCAAACGACGCTTCGCTCGCATTTGCACCTCCACCGGGCTCAGGGGGTCGCCACCACCGACAGCTGACCAATTCCAGGGGAATGAGCCCAACAGTTTGACCATAAGCCTGGTTGCAGCCAAGTCACTAAGCGCTGCGACGATGCCGGACCTGCCCCGCCGTAAGCCTCAAGACCCGATTGAGATTCGGTTGGCGTTGGCGACTAGACTGCAGCCATGCCAACTCCTGCTCTGAACTTCGCCAATTTCGATCAAGCCGTCCGCCCACAGGATGACCTCTACGCCCATGTCAATGGCGCTTGGCTGAAGACGGCCAGCATCCCCGCTGATCGATCATCCACCGGCTCTTTCGACAAGCTGCGCGAAGACTCCGAAGCGGTCATCCATCAGATCTGCCAGGAATTGGCCGAGCGCGACGATCTCGATCCGGCCAGTGACGAAGCCAGGATCGCCGCCCTCTATCGCTCTTTCCTTGACGAAGCGGCCGCGCAGACCAAAGGCGCTGCGCCCCTGTCGCCGTTGTTGGACCGCATCGACGCCATCGCCAGCCTCGATGACCTGTGGGCTTGGATGGCTTTTTGCCAGGAGCACGGCTTCTCCACCTTGTTCGACATGGGCGTCGAGGCTGATCCCGGCGATCCGAAGCGCTACCTCTTGGCGATCGCCCAAGGCGGACTCGGTCTGCCCGATGAGTCTTACTATCACCAGCCGGAGCATCAAGGGATTCGCGATCTCTACCGCCCCTTCCTGGCCAAGGCACTGGCCTTGGGCGCTGGCCGCGAGCAGGCCTCCGCCGCCGATCAGGCTGACGCCAAAGCCATCTGGGATCTGGAAGTCGCCATCGCCAAATGCCACTGGGACATCGTCGCCACCCGGGACATGGTGGCCATCTACAACCTGATGACCAGGACGCAATTGGCTGACGACGCTCCTGGTTTCGGTTGGGAGACCATCTGGGCCAGCGCCGGCTTCGGCGATCAGATCGCCGAAGTCAACAACAATCAACCGTCGTTCTTCCGCGAGATCGCCGCCCTGCTGACGCCCGAGGCACTGCCCAGCTGGAAGGCCTGGGCCAGGGCTCATCTGATCATCGACCTGAGCCCTTACCTGTCGAACGATTTCGTCAACCACAATTTCGACTTCTATTCCAAGGCTCTGACCGGCACGCAGGAGATTCGCCCCCGGTGGAAGCGGGCGGTGGCCTTCACCGAAGGCGCCATGGGTGATGCCTTGGGCCGGCTCTATATCAAGGATCACTATCCAGCCGAGGCTGCCAGACGGATGGCAGAGCTGGTCGACAATCTGCTGGCCGCCTATCGCCAATCGATCACCGATCTGACTTGGATGGGCGAGGCCACCAAGCAAGAGGCTCTGAAGAAACTCGACGGTTTCCGCCCGAAGATCGGCCATCCCCAACATTGGCGCGACTTCTCCGGTCTGACGGCTGATCCCGATGATCTGGTCGGCAACCTCCTGGTTGAGGGTAGATTCAAGACCGCCTACCAGATTGGCAAATTGAACGGCCCGGTCGACCCAGATGAATGGTTCATGTATCCCCATACGGTCAACGCTTATTATCACCCGCTGCGCAACGAGATCGTCTTCCCGGCGGCCATCTTGCAGCCGCCCTTCTTCAACGTCAATGCTGATGACGCTGTCAATTACGGTGGCATCGGCGCGGTGATCGGCCACGAGATCGGCCACGGCTTCGATGATCAGGGCTCGACCTGTGACGGCGAGGGCCGCCTGCGTGATTGGTGGACCGCTGAAGACCGGGCCGCTTTCGAGAAGGCCACCAAGGCGCTGATCGCCCAATACGACGCCTTGTCCCCGGCGCAAACACCAGGCCAGCACGTCAACGGCGCTTTGACCATCGGCGAGAACATCGGTGACCTGGGCGGCCTGTCAATCGCCATCAAGGCTTGGCGTTTGGCGGCTGGTGATGATGTCGCACCGATCGACGGCCTCAGTGGTTTGCAACGCCTGTTCTTCAGCTGGGCTTCCGTTTGGCAACAGGCCTCACGCCCCGAGAGGACCGCCCAATTGCTGGCCATTGATCCGCACTCCCCCAACCCCTTCCGCTGCAATCAGACCATCCGCAACATCGACGACTTCTTCGCGGCTTTCGATGTCCAGCCAGGCGATGGCCAGTGGCTCGATCCGCAAGAACGCGTCACCATTTGGTGAGATTGACGGTGGGGCTCAAGGCGAAGCAGCATCCATGCTGCATGCTGCTTCGTTCTGGGTGAGGCGTCGGTGTCGCTTGCTGGCAGGGAACCTGCGGCATCCTTTGGGGCGGGTCGCAAGCTATTGGACGATCTGTCAATGGTGCTTGCTCCAGCACATCGCCAGGGCGCTGCCCACGACAGCCAGAAGCAGCCAAGCGGAGGCAATGACCGGTCGAGAAATCAGCTCTGCCCCGATGGGCCTGACGACTGTCAGGAAGCCGACCTGCCGGCCGAAGAGGTCGGCGATCAGCAGACTATGGGCGACTCCAGGCAGCATTGACGACACTGCCCCTGGCAGAAAGACTCGGCCAAGATGGTTGGCGACCATCAGTGCACAGACCACAAAAACGCCGGTCCCGGAATCGCCCGAGGTCGCGGCAACTGTGTAGCCCAGCAACCCCCACATCAGATAGCTACTGCCAACAATGACCACCGACTGCATCGACACGGCCCAGGGAATCTGGGCTGACCCCAAAATAAGTTCTGCCCCCGCACCAAGGAGCAGCCCCTCCACTGCAAAGCCGATGGCCACCAGCATGATCGTCACCACGTTCGCCGCCCAAAGCGCTGGCGCTCCAGCTCTGGTCAACCACTCGGCCTGGACTCGCCACTTTGACGGTTCACCGCCCAGATAGGCGCCAGCCAGACCCGCCAACAGCACCAAGAATTCCACGGCGGCGAAGTGAGCTTGCTGCAGGAAAATCCCTGGCAAGAGGTTGAACGACACAGCCGTAGTCTGATAGGCACAGAAAGCAATCAAGGCGAAGACCGTCGCCATCGCCGGAAAGAAACCTGCTGATCGACGCAGCAGCAATGTGTTGGCCTCAGTAATGGCCCAAAGCATTCGTAGTGTCATCCCTCGGCGATCTCGATGAGAACGAACCAGGGGCGATCCCTGGCGCCTACGCCAAGAATTGACCCGCGGGCGCCCCACCTGGTCAACAATCATCAGCGCCCCGATCCCGCACCAACACCCAAGGACTGCTGGTAGAAATCCACGACCGTGCCATCTAGAGTGCTGACATCAGCGGTCGCCGCAATCCGGCCAGCCTGCAAGACATCGATACGGTTGATGACTGGGGTCAAATCCAACAGTGAATGTGTGGTCAAAGCCACTGCCCCACCGACCCGCCGCTGGTCTTCAACAATCCCTCTCAGCCAGGCGATACCATCCAGATCCAAGCCGTTGGTCGGTTCATCCATAATCAACAGATCAATCGGCGATGTCTGGGCCGCCATTACCAATTGCAAGCGCCGCTTCATCCCCATGGATAGGCTCCCGGCTGGCCCTTTGAGCGCATGAAGGCCCGCTGGCTCGAGCAGCTCATCGACACAACTGCGCGACAGCCTCGAAAGTCCGCGAGCCAAGCGCGACACTTGCAAGTTTTCCAAGATCGTCAACCGTGGGAAGACTGCTTCCTGTTCACCGAGAAAGCCGACTCGTGAGCGAGCCATCCCCGGCTTGACACCGAAGACATCGATCACACCGGACTGGGCTTTGGCCAGGCCGAGAACAATTCGCAGCAACGTGGTTTTCCCGGCACCATTCGGCGCTGCCAATGCGACCACCTCACCGGGAGCGACGCGCCACGAAACACCATCCAGGACAAGCTTCCTCCCATAACGCTTGCAGACATTCTTCACAGATATCGCATCCATAGAAGTCTCCCTTCACAATTGGCCGTTGGATCACTGATTCGGCAAGTCGGTGTCAATCAATCAGGCTACTAACGCGATTCGCGGGTTAAGGCTCGCCAATAGCCAGAAAATATTATGATGACCATGAGTGTTGCACTAAAACAGATCATCACCATGGATTGCCCTTGAGCCTCACGGATCTGAATTGACGTCGAGTAGGCGAGAGAGGAGAATACCTTTCTCATGAATCCATCGACAAATATGCTGGGATACAATATCCTAATCCAAGGCGAACTAGTGATCGGTAAGAATGAAACCAGCAGCAGGTAGATCATACCCAGGCCCAGCACTAACGCATACCTGCGCAGCCATTGGCCAACCATAAGCCAGATGACCGCAATCCAGGTATTTACACCAGTGACAAATAACACCTGCCAAAGGATTGCCAGTGATCCCGATAAGCCAATGGAATGAGTCGACCGCAATATACCCAGCAGGGCTCCGCCGATTCCCACCAGGAGAGTTGCCAAGAAAGAAATCACTACTATCGCCAAGAGCTTTGACAGAATCGTGGAGATACGCCCACTCCACATCAGCATGATTGAGTCGGTACCATTGGAGGTGTCACCACTAGACATAAATGCGCTCATGAACACAGCCAAATAATTGCCGAAACTACTCCACAGGAAGAGTGAAGACGATGCCCCCAGCTGCCAATTGCGCAGCTGGGGATCGTAGACGGAATTGTCGCTCGCTGTCACCGTCAGATACACCGTGGCGATCAGCATCATACTTAGAATCAGCAGAATCCAACCCGTCCACACTCGACGCAGTATGACAATCTGGGCGCGCATCATCTTCACTAGATCCATCTGATTGACCACCCACCAACACAAACAATTATAAAGGCTTATTGAACACTTCCTGAGTGTTCAATAAGGGACACTTTACCACCCAAGATAATTTGCAAGGCGCATGAAGCCATATGTCCGTTTGAAGGTGATGCTGATAGCATCAACAATGTTATACTTCATGAAACCCGGATCATTTTGCAGAATACAAGCGACCAGAAGCAACTGCAATTCATTTAAATCGGAGACCCATGACAGGCAAATTAATCCAGCGTTGTATGCTGACAGCCACGGCCCTGCTTGCCCTGTCAGCAACGGCCTGCTCTGACCACTTGGGAGAATCTGCCGATCACTCCAACGCACCGCATGAACAGCTGGTCGCCATTGCCAATAATTACCATCAATGTATGCTCGACGCTGGGGTGCCGGTGATCTGGTCCGAAGATGACCCAGCCCTCGATGTGGTGGTCATGATCACCCCGCTGAACGGCATGATTGAACGATCTATTGATGGACTTCTCACGTATGAAGGTGTCTATGCCAGTGCCGAGTCTCTACCGACTGACGCAGCCTATTTTGTGCAGCATGGCGTGACACCTGGGGTTTTTGTCGATGGCCACGACTATTCAGCGGCCCTGCAAAACTGCCGTGCTGAGTCTTCATATGACGAAGCAGCCGCCTGGCAGGCCGCCAAAGAGGCCATGCCCGCGCCAGATCCATCAATCGGCCTGCGCCAGTTGGCGGCCAATAATCGCTGGGCGGCCTGCGCTCGCGACAATGGTTGGCTCCAAATTGCAGATGTGACCACAACTGGAACCACCGTTCCTGCTGTATCTCTCCCGGATAGTGTCAGTCTGGCTGCTCTTGACGCCTTGTTGGACACCTGCCCGCTGGTTGACCTGGATTCCGAGAGGCAGTATCGACAATGGTTGTTGGATGACAAAAACGGGGCAGACTCGCCGACAACCTGGCCAGACTGGTACTTCCCGATGGCGGAGGTGGCTTTTGCTTGGACCATGCCCAACCAAATCGGCTCCAGCAATGACCCCGCAAGTGCGCCTGATCAAGCCACCAAAGACGCCTTGCAAACCGCACTCAGCCAGCGGCAGCGGGCCGAACTGGCAGCCATCTGAACGCATCATGCGGTTTTGGCCTCGGCTAAGTTGGATGAGAATGCTCAACCAGTCCCCACTGACCGAGAATTCGTTGCTGGGCTGTAACCAATGGTGCGAGACGAGCGCAATGGGTAAGGCTCCCATCCGCCCCAGCCCTAAGCATCTCGGCTGCAAGTGACCGGCATCAGCTCCTAAGCGATGCGGTCAGCCGCGCTGTCACACAACTGCTGCAAAGCCCGCTGGGCCGGCCCCTCGGGCAAACCAAGCAAACAGCCCCGAGCGGCTTCGGCCCACTGGCGCACCTGCTCCCGGGCCTGCTCCAACGCCGGATGGTCGGCCAACAAACCCAAAGCTTCAGTCAGATCAGCGTCGGCCACCGGGCCGGCCAGCAGCTCCAGTAAGCGAGCGTCTTCGGGGCGCTTGGCCCGCTTGATCAACAAGGTGGTCAAAGTCGGCACGCCTTCACGCAGATCGGTGCCAGGGCGTTTACCAAGCTCACCGCCACCAATGTCGAGCAGGTCATCAGCCAGCTGGAAGGCCATGCCCAGACTTGTGCCGAATGTCGTCAAAGTCTCGATCTGATCGGCGGATAGGCCGGCGTACATCGCGCCGAAACGAGCCGCCGCACCAATCAGCGAGGCCGTCTTGCCTGAGATGACATGCAGGTGATGCTCAATCGGATCAACGCCATTGTCTGGGCCCCTGGTCTCCGCGATCTGCCCTTGCACCAAGCGGGCCAGGGTCTGCGCCTGGTAAACCATGAAGGCCTCGCCAAGCGGTGCGCCGATCTGGGAGGCCTGGGCCAACAAGAAGTCCCCCACCAGGATCGCCACCGAATTACCCCAACGCTGATGGGCGGCGGGCGCGCCGCGGCGCAACTCCGCCTCGTCCATGACGTCATCGTGGTAAAGCGACGCCACATGAGTCAGCTCGACCACCACAGCCGCATCGATCATGGCGTCCTGATCAACCCGATCAGCCTCCAGACCCAAACCGGCCACGGCTAAGACCAGAGCCGGGCGAAAACGCTTGCCCCCCTGATCAATCAGATAGACCGCTGCTTCCTCGACGAAGTTGTCGGGCGTGTGACAAGCCGAGCGCAAGCGCTGTTCAACCCGATTCGATTGAGCAGACAACCACGCGCTGAATTGTTCATCCGTCAGGCCCACGACGGCAACTCCTCAGGTTCCTTAAGGTGTGTGCACCGGTACTATGAAATCAGAAATAGCTTGAAGCCACTCTAACACTGGCCCTGGATAAAGGCCGAGTCCCAGAGTACCGAGGGCACACAAGACTAGAACAATTGTCACCGGCACGCCAGGCATGACCATGTGTGGCTGCTCTCGCAAATCCGGCGCCGCTTTGAAGTAAATCACCTGGATGACCCGGATATAGATGAAGACAGCCACGATCGAGCCAATGATCGCCACCAGCACCAACCACCAGTAACCGCCGCGCCAGGCTGCCTGAAAAGCCGCCAACTTGCCGACGAAGCCGGCCGTCAAGGGGATGCCAGCCAGGCTGAGCAGGAAGAAGGTCATCAACGCACCCAGCAGCGGGTGGCGACGACCGATACCGGCCCAAGCCTCAAGGTCAGTCACCTCCAAGCCTTGGCGACGCACCAGCATGATAATGGCGAACAAGCCGATGGTGGCCAGGCCGTAGCCGATCAGATAGAAGGCCACCGCTGCCACCGAGCCGACCTGCCCGGCCATCAAACCGGAGGTCAAAGCCAAGCCACCAGCCACCGGCACCAAGAGGAACCCAGCGTGGGCGATCGACGAATAAGCCAGCAAGCGCTTCAAATCAGTCTGATTGATGGCGATGACCACGCCGACAATGATCGTCAAAATGGCCACACCGGCGATGATCGGTTGCCAGGTCCAGCGCATGCCACCGACACTGACATAGAGCAGCCGGAGCAAACCGCCGGCGGCAGCCAGCTTGGTGCAGACGCTCATGAAGGCGGTCACCGGCGTCGGCGCGCCTTGATAGACATCGGGCACCCAGCTGTGGAAGGGCACCGCCCCCAGCTTGAACAGCAGGCCAATCGCCACCATGCCCATGCCGGCCAGCAACAGCGGATCGCCACTGCTGCCGTCAGTCACAGCCCAGGCCAACTGATCGTAAGCGAAGCCACCGGCGTAGCCGAAGAGCAAGGCCACACCGAAGAGGAAGATGGCCGAGGCGGCAGCCCCTAGCAGGAAGTATTTGAGAGCGGCCTCTTGGGAAGCCAAGCGGCGCTGGCGGGCCATGCCGGACATGACATAGAGCGGCAGCGACAAGATCTCCAAGGCGATGAACAGGACCAACAAGTCATTGGCCGCCAACATCAGGCTCATCCCGGCCAACGAGAACATCGCCAGTGGGAACATCTCCGAGTGAATCAAGCCCGCTTTGGCAGCGGCTTTCTCTTGGTCTGAGCCCGGCACCGCCGCAGCCATCGGCGTGAAGGCTGTCGCCCCGCCATGCGACCGGCGCTCAGCGAACAAGAGCAAGGCGATCAGACCGAAACCGAACAGGATCAGCCAGAAGGCCTTGGTCGGACCGTCGATGATCACCGAGCCGGTGATCCCTGAACCATCGGTGGACGGGTCAACCAGGTTGATCACCGACCAGCGCCACAGGACCGCACCAATCGCCGCGATCAATGCCAGCAGTGCCAAAACAACTTGACTGGCGAACCGGGCCTGACGCGGCACAAAGGCCTCAATCAGGATGCCCACCAAGGCGGCGCCCAGCACGATCAGGAACGGCAACAACAGGCCATAGTCCAGGCTCGGCGCTGTGAACTCCAGCAGGCTCATCGGCCACCCTCCTCCAGGTCGGACACCGGATCAGTGGCGCCCGCCACCGACATGTAATACTGCGTGGTCGGTTCGATCACCTGCAGGGCTGGCTGCGGCCAAAAGCCCAGCACCAAGAAGGCCAAGACCAGCGGAATCAAGGCGATCCGCTCACGCCAATTGAGATCCTTGTCAATCGCTTGACTGACCTCAGTGCTCGGCTCACCAGTCATCAAGCGCTGATAGGTGCGCAGGATGTAGACCGCGGCCACGACCGTGCCCAGCACCGCCACACCGGCGATCACCGGGTGCCGCGACCAGACGCCAGCCACCACCAGGAACTCGGAGACGAACGATGATGTCCCCGGCAGGGCACAGGAAGCCAGGCCGGCCACCAAGGTGAAACCGGCGGCCAGCGGGGCGATCTTGGCGACACCGCCATAGGCGTCGAGCGACGCCGATCCGCGCCGACTGATCAGGTAGCCGATGGCCAAGAACAAGGCGCCAGTGGCCAGGCCATGGTTGACCATGTAGAAGATCGATCCGCTGATCGAAGCCGAGGTGACTGCGAAGATGCCCAAGACGATGAAACCGAAATGGGAGATCGAGGTGTAGGCCAGCAGGCGCAACAAGTTGCGCGAGCCGATGGCGGCGAAGGCGCCATAGAAGATCGACACCAAGGCAGCAATCATGATCACCGGGCTGGCCCAGGCTGATTCTTCGGGGAAGACGCCCAAACAGACCCGGATCATCGCGAAAGTACCCAGCTTGTCGAGCACACCGACCAGCAAGGCGGTTGTGCCAGCCGACGACTGCTCGGCGGCGTCCGGCAACCAGATGTGGACCGGGAACATCGGCGCCTTCATGGCGAAGGCGATGAAGAAGCAGATGAAAATCAGCTTGGTCACCGGGGTGCTGGCGAACTGCAAGGCCGACAGGTCAGCGAAGTTCAGCGAAATATCGCCACTGCCCAAGGACAAGGCGATGACGCCGATGACGGCAAACAGCATGATCAAGCCACCGGCCAGACCGAAGATCAAGAACTTGACACCCGCTTGACGGCCCTTCTGCCCACCCCAACCGGCGATCAGGAAATACATCGGAATCAAGGTGGCTTCGAAGAAGATATAGAACAGCAGCAGATCGAAGCTCAAGAAGCTGAAGAGGGCGAAACACTCAACCAGCAGGACCATCGCCACGAAGCCGCGCTGACCGAGACGGTGATCGGCGCTCCAGTCGCTGCGCCATTCGGCGATCAGGACCACTGGCACCAATAAGACAGTCAGCGCCACCATCACCAGCGACAAGCCATCGAAATTCAGGGCGTAGGACGAGCCGATCATCGGCAACCAGTCGACCTGCTCACCCAAAATCTGCTCGAAACCCTGGCTCCACGCGATCAAACCGGCGGCATAAGCCAAAGTCACCAAGGCCGTGACCAGGCCAAGGACCTTGGCGGCTCGTGGCTTGGACAAGCAGGTCAACAAGACGCCGACCAGGGGGAGCAATCCCAAGACGCTCAAAAACGGAAAAGCCATCATCAACTCCCTCAGACCAGCCAGACCAAAATCAGGGCCAGGCCCATCAAGACGACACCGATGGCCATGGTCACCCCATAGGTGCGGACGTTACCGTTCTCCAAACGCCTCAGGCCCGATCCCAAAGCCGTGCTGACATGGCCGATCGCATCAGTCAAGGGGTCGATCACCCGCTGATCGAGCAGGGCCACCCCCCGACCCAAGGCCAGCCCCGGGCGAGAAACGACTGTGGAGACAACGGCATCACCAGTCAACTGGCGACCGATGGCGGTGCCGATCGGCAGCGGCACTGGTGTCTTGGCCGAGACTGGGCGCTTGACATAGAGCCACCAGCCCAGCAACACCCCGAGCGCCACTACCAGCAAGGTCACCCAGGTCAGCCAGTTGAACTGCGGCAACCAGGAGGCATGGCCTGGCGAATCGGCGCCGACGCCAGACAACCAACCACCGATCCAGCCGTTCAGAGCCACACCGCCGATCAGCGACCCGAGTGCCAGCACCACCAACGGGATCCACATGGCGACCGGCGCCTCATGGGGGTGGACCCCCTTGGCCCAACGCTTGGAGCCGAAGAAGGTCATGATGATCAGACGGGTCATGTAGAAAGCGGTGACACCAGCGCCGATCAGCGCCAGCACCCCTAAAGCGGTGTTCGACTCGAAGGCCGCCTCAATGATGTGGTCTTTGGAGTAGAAGCCAGACAGGAAGGGGAAGCCGATGATCGCCAGGTAGCCGATGCCGAAGGTGACGAAGGTGATCGGCATCGCCCGGCGCAGCGCTCCGAAATGGCGCATGTCGGTGTCGTCGGACATGGCATGCATCACCGATCCAGCACCCAAGAACATGTTGGCCTTGAAGAAACCGTGGGTCAGCAGGTGGAAGATGGCGAAGGCCCAGCCGATCGGTCCGATGCCCGCCGCCAACATCATGTAGCCGATCTGCGACATCGTCGAGCCGGCTAGCACCTTCTTGATGTCGTCCTGGGCACAACCGATCCAGGCGCCGACCAACAAGGTGACCGTGCCGACAATGGCCACCGCCAGGCTGGCCGCCGTCGACTGCTCGAAGAAGGCCCCCGAACGGACCACTAGATAAACACCGGCGGTCACCATGGTGGCGGCGTGGATCAAGGCAGACACCGGCGTCGGGCCCTCCATGGCGTCAAGCAGCCAGCCCTGGAGCGGCACCTGAGCCGATTTGCCGCAGGCCGCTAGCAGCAGCATGAAGCCAAGGAAAGTCGCCCAGGCCGGGCTGAGTTCGCCAGCCAAGGGCTCGACGACCGCGAATTTGGTCGAACCGAAGAAGGCCAGCAAGGTGAAGATGGCCATTAACAAGCCAAGATCGCCGACCCGGTTGTACAAGAAAGCCTTCTTACCGGCGGCCGCTGCTGACGGACGGCTTTGCCAGAAGGAGATCAGCAGGTATGAGGCCAGGCCGACACCCTCCCAGCCGATGAACAAGACCACGTAGGAATCGGCCAGCACCAGGATCAGCATGGCGGCGATGAACAGGTTCAAATAGGCGAAGAAGCGCCGCCGGTTGGGATCGGTGGCCATGTAGCCCAAGGAATAGATGTGGATGATCGCGCCGACACCGGTGATCAACAGCACGAACAGGATCGACAGCGGGTCGATCAACAAACCGACGTCGATCTGCCAGGCGCCGGCACTGGCCCAGGTGTAAACGGTCAGTTCGACAGCCCTGGCGCTGGGATCGGCCCCCAGCAAATCGACGAACAGGATCAACGCCAAGACAAATGAGGCGATCGGCGCGCAGGTGGCCAACCAGTGTCCGAAGCGATTGGTGGCGCGACCGATGATCAGCAACAGGGCCGCCATCAGTGCCGGGATGGCGATCAGCAGCCAGGCATAATCAAACAGGCCGGAGGCGATCGTCGGTGTCAAGGTTTCTAGCATCTGATCAGCCCTTCAACACGGTCAGGTTGTCGACCGAAGTCGATCGACGGGTGCGGTAGATCATGACGATGATCGACAATCCGATGACCACCTCAGCGGCGGCCACCACCATGACGAAGAAGGCGGCCATTTGGCCGGTCAAGATGCCGTAGTGGGTTGAGAAAGCGACGAACACCAGATTGGCAGCGTTGAGCATCAGCTCGACACACATGAAGACCACCAAGGCGTTGCGGCGCAAGAGGAAGCCGACCAAGCCGATGGTGAACAAAATAGCCGCCAGCAACAAGTAGATACTAGTCATCGCTCCTCCTCGGTATCATCGCTCGCCGGCGTGTAGCCGTCATCGACCAGCGGGTCGGTGGCTGCCGCGCTTGGCCGGTCAGTGGCTGCATCAACAGTCTCATCGACCAGCACCTCGACCGGTTCATCCGGCTGCGGGGCGACCGGGGCATCGCTGCCCGGGACGACCGGTACTGACTGCGTTGCTTCGACCTGCGCGACAACTGCAACCAGTTCTGCATCAGCTGACACCTGATCGCTGGCGCTGTCGGAGTCGACGCCCGCCTGATCGTCGAGGAAATCGACCTCGGCTTGTTCGATGACAGGATCGGACTCGATCAAAGCATCTTCGAAGTCGACATCCTCAGCCTGTTCAAGGGCCACCAGGACATCGTCATGGGCGGACCACAAATCCTCGGGGCTGGCCGTCACTGCCCGACCGGTCAAGGCTGGCGACAAGGACGCTTCCGCAATCTGACCATCGGGCAGCAAAGCCGGTGTCGCCAGGGAGTTGTGCCGGGCGAAGACGCCGGAGGCTGGTCGCGGCGCCAATCCCTGGCCGCTGGCTTCGTAGGTCGTCATCCGCTTGGCGGCCAAATCGAATTGGCTGAGCTTGCGACGCAACAACTCCGGGTGAGCCAAGACCATGGCAGCGACGGCGGCGGTGATCAGCAGGGCGGCGGTCGCCTCAAAGGCGATGACGTAGCGACCGAAAATCAGCTCCGCCAGGCCTTCGACGTTGCCGCCGGCGGCCTCATTGGCGGCGTCGACACCGACCGGATGGCCATGGACCCCTTGAACGATCACCAAAGTCAGCAGTGCCAACACGCCGATGGCGGCCAAAGCCACGGCCAGACGGTGGCCGCGCATCGTCTCAGTCAGGGAATCTGCCGCATCGACACCGACCAGCATCACCACGAACAAGAACAGCATCAGCACAGCGCCGGTGTAGACGATGATTTGGACGACGAAGAGGAAAGGCGCGCCCATCGAGGCGTAAATCACCGCCAAGCAGATCATCACCAAGGCCAGGCAGAGGGCGGAATAGACCGGCTTGGCGAAAGCCACCAAACCCACCGCGCCGGCGATCGCCAGCACCGCGCAGATCCAGAACGTCACTTCGACGCCAGTCAACAGTGGCAGCAACATCAGGCCTGTCCTCCTTGCGTCGCGGCGGCTCGCGGGTTGGGCACACGGGTGTCCGGGCCCTTGGCCGGCAGTCCTTGGAAATAGGCTTCCTCGGAATCAGCCAGCAGTCGGGGGTGGGGCGGGGCGATCATGCCTTCGACCAGTGGCGCCAGCAATTCTTCCTTGGTGTAGATCAAGCAGGACCGCGAACGATCGGCCAACTTGAACTCATTGGTCATGGTCAAGGCCCGGGTCGGACAGGCCTCGATGCACATGCCGCAGAAGATGCAACGCAGGTAGTTGATCTCATAGACCATGCCGTAACGCTCACCGGGGGAAAAACGCTGCTCATCGCTGTTGGCGCCGGCTTCGACATAAATGGCGTCAGCCGGGCAGGCTCCGGCACAGAGCTCACAACCGACGCACTTCTCCAGGCCGTCGGGCCAACGGTTGAGCTGGTGGCGGCCATGGAAACGCGCCTCGGTGACCTTCTCCTTGCCCTTCTCGGGATAGCCCTGGGTGAAGGTTTTGCGGAACATCGTCGAGAAGGTGATGCCGAAGCCCTTCCAAGCATCGAATAAACCCATGTCAGAGCTCCTTTTCATGGCTGGAATCCAGGCCTGCGCCGACCAGCTCGCCCTCGGGGCCGACCAACACATCGGTGAACTCTGGCAGGACCTGTCCCGGCATCGGCGGCACAGGGTAGCCGTCAGCGAAGGGATCGAAAACACCCTCTTCGACCACTGGCACCCGACTGACCTCGGAGCGTATCTCGGTCTTCGGCGCCGGCATCAACAAAATGATCACCAAGGCCACGACGGCCACCGCGGCGACGATCATCATCACCGTCGGTGTCAACCAACCTTCGTCGCCGCCGATGCGCATGGCAGCGACGAAGAGGATCCAGACCAAGCTGATCGGGATCAACCACTTCCAACCGAGGTGCATGAACTGGTCGTAGCGGAAACGCGGCAGTGTGCCGCGGAGCCAAACGAAGAAGAAGATGAAACAGAGGTTCTTGGCGATGAACCAGACCGGCCCCATCCAGCCGGCGTCGATCCACCACCAGCCAGCGATGTCGCTGAGCCAAGGCACCAGTGGCCAAGGAGCGTGATAGCCACCCAGGAACAAGGTCGTCGCCACACCGGAGACGGTGGCCATATTGATGTACTCCGCCAGGAAATAGATGGCATAACGGAAACCAGAGTAATCAGTGATGTAGCCCGAGACCAGCTCCTGCTCACATTCGACCAGATCGAAGGGCGCTCGGTTGGTCTCAGCCACCATTGAGATGACATAGATGATGAAACTGGGGAAGAGCAGGATGGCGTACCAACTGGGGAAATGGGCCTGCGGCAGGAAGCCCCACGGTTGCATCTGGGCATTGACGATATCAGAGGTCGACATCGACTGGGCATACATGAACACCGCCACCAGCGACAGACCCATGGCGACTTCGTAGGAGATCATCTGAGCGGTCGAGCGGATCGAGCCGACTTTGGCATATTCCGAAGTCGAGGCCCAACCGGCCAAAACGATGCCGTAGATGCCGACCGCCGCCACCGACAAGATGAACAAGACACCCATTGGCAGGTCGGTCAATTGCAATTGGGTCTTCACCCCGAAGATCGTCACTTCGCCACCCAAAGGCATGACCGACCAAGCGGTGAAAGCGGCGGTGCCAGTCAGAATCGGCGCCAGCGTGAAGACCACTTTGTCGGCGCCCTTGGGGCGAAAATCTTCCTTCAGCAGCAGCTTGGTGCCGTCAGCCAGGGCCTGGGCCAAGCCCAGCGGACCATTCATGATCGGGCCCTTGCGTTGCTGCATCTTGCCGACCACCCGACGCTCAAACCAGACGTTGAAAATGGTGAAGGCCAGCAGGAAGACGAACATCACCACCACTTTGATCAGGATGATCCACCAGGGATCATGACCAAAGACGGACTGTTCGAGTGGCGTCATGCCACACCATCCTTCCCGGGCTCGGGCGCTGAGGCCAAAGTGACGGCGTCGCCAACTGCCAGTCCCAATGAGGCCAGTGATTGATCCAGGTTGCGACTGGGCACCCAGATGGCCTGATCGATCATCGTCGGATCCACCACCAGCGGCAAGGTGATCGATCCAGCCGGGCCGGTCAGCCGCACATAACGACTGGTGGCCATGCCTTGGGTGCGTTGCGTCTGGGGCGAGATGACCGCCACCGCCGGACGAGCACCGGCCAATAATTGCTCGGCGCCATCGAGACAACGCGAATCATCAAGCAACTGCCGCCAGCTGGCCAAAACGACGGACGATGAGTCGACTGGGACGGCAGATGCCTCCGGTTTCCGGCTGATCGGCCCACTCCATGGAGCCAGCCCGGCCAACTCAGCGGCGGCGGCAGCGGCGGTGCGGAATCCGAGATCAAGGCCGAGCGTCTCGGTCAGGGCGGCCAGCACCCTGATCTCAGTCATCGGGCTGCGCTGGTTGCTGACCGGCGCATTCACCGGTCGGCGGGTCAAGTCCCAGCCGATCAGACTGCCAGTGACTTCTTCGGGCAAGCTCACCGGCAAGACCACATCAGCCTGCGCCGTGACGTCGGACAAGCGCGATTCCAGGCAGACGACGAAAGCCTGCTTGAGTGCGGCAGCGGCCTTGCCCGGATCGGGCAAATCGGCCAACTCACCGCCGGCGATGACGAAAGCCTGCGTCGTCGATTGGTCACCGGCCGCCAAGGCATTAAGCGGACTGACCGCCTCGCCGAGCGGCACTGGTGTCTTCCAGGCGGCTGCCATCTCGATTTGGGCGTCCGGATCATTGATCGGTCGGCCAGCCGGCAACAAGCCAGGAAACAGGCCGGCCCGAATGGCGCCGATCTCACCGGCGCGCCGCGGGATCCAGGCCAGGCGTGAGCCAGTTTTTTCAACCAGGGCCAAGACCGCGGTCAAGACGCCCGGTGTAGCAGCAGCGCGCTCGCCCACCAAGATCAACGAATCACCATCGGCTGGCAGCTGGGCGATGGCCGCTGGCTGCTCGCCCGGACGAGTGGCGATCAACTGGGCGTCGAGCTTGGTCGCACCCCGGCTGAGGAAGGGTGCGACGCTGACAATCTTCAAGCCACTGGCCCGATGAGCCTTGCGCAGACGCAGAAAAACGATCGGTGACTCTTCTTCCGGCTCGAAATCGACCAGGAACACCTGCGAAGCCTGATCAAGATCGGCATAGCTGACCGCCTTGTCCGGATCAGCCGGCGCCAGCACCGACGCCAAGAAAGCCGTTTCCTCATCGGAGATCTGTCGGACCCGGCAATCGATGGCGTTGGTCTTGAGCGCCAAACGGGCGAATTTGGCATAGGCGTAAGCGGTCTCCTCGGTCAAGCGCCCAGAGGTCAGCACCGCCGACGACTCACCCGCCAAGGCCAAGCCTTCAGCCGCCACTGTCAAAGCCTCCGGCCAGGAAACCGCCACCAGAGCGCCATCACGGCGCACCATCGGCCGGGTCACCCGGTCAGTGCCGTGGCCGGAACGGAAACCGAAACGACCGCGATCGCAGGACCATTCGTCGTTGACCTGTGGATCGTCACCGGCCAAGCGCCGCCGGACACTGTTATGACGGGCGTCGATCCGAATGGCGCAACCCGCAGCGCAGTTGTCACAAGTGCTGGGTGTTGAAGTCAGGTCGAAAGGCCGAGCAGTGAAGCGATAGTCGGCGCTGGTCAAAGCCCCGACTGGGCAGATCTGGGTGACATTGCCCGAGAAATACGAATCGAAAGGCTGTTCGGGATAGATGCCGATCTGCTGTTTGGCGCCCCGCTCGACCAAGGAGATGAAGGGGTCACCAGCGATCTGCTCGGCGAATCGGGTGCAGCGGGTGCAGAGCACGCAGCGCTCCCGGTCCAAGAGGATTTGATCGGACAGGGCGATCGGCGTCGGGAAGGTCCGCTTGACGCCGTCATAACGGGTCTGGGTCCGACCATCGGCCATCGCCTGATTCTGCAAGGGGCACTCCCCCGCCTTGTCGCAGATCGGGCAATCCAAAGGATGATTGATCAACAACAGTTCGAGGATGTCTGCTTGGGCCTCGGCCGCGGCAGCTGAAGTCTGTTGTGTCTTGACCTGCATGCCAGCGGCGACGGTGGTGGCGCAGGATGGCTGTGGTTTGGGGAAACCGCGACCGTTGCCGGCGTCGGTGATCTCGACCATGCACTCGCGACAGGCCGCCGCCGGATCAAGCAAGGGATGATCGCAGAAGCGGGGAATGGCGATGCCGGCTGCCTCGGCTGCCCGAATCAGCAAGGTGCCTTTGGGCACTTCCACCTGGGTGTCATCGATGGTCAGTGTGACCATCTCGGCCATGGACACTGCTTGGCTCATGCGGCCACCTCCGAATCCGCTTGCGCGAAGGCGCTGCTGGCGCCATAGGGCAACAACTCCCAGGCTGGGGTCGTCAGGCCTGCCTCGAACTCACTGCGGAAGTGCTGCACCGCCGAGGTGACACAGGCCACCGCCCCTTCGGCCAAGGTGCAGAATGACTTGCCACTGATGGTTGAGCAGACCGTCAGCAATGCGTCGACATCGCCGGGATGGCCCTGCCCCTTCTCCAAACGATCAAGGATCTGGACCAGCCACCAGGTGCCTTCGCGGCAGGGGGTGCATTTGCCACAAGACTCGTGCTTGTAGAACTCGACCCAGCGCTTGGTGGTGCGCACCACCGAGACCGTCTCATCGAAGACCTGCATCGCCTTGGTGCCGAGCATCGTCCCCTTGGCGGCCAAGCCCTCGTAGTCTAAGACGACGTCGAGGTCGTCCGCGGTCAAGATCGGTGTCGAAGACCCGCCCGGAGTGAAGAACTTCAACTCGTGACCAGGGCGGATGCCGCCGGCCAAAGCCAACAGATCGCGCATGGTGATGCCCAATGGCGCCTCGTATTGCCCGGGATGGTGGACATGGCCGGACAAGGAGTAGATGGTGAAGCCCTTGGATTTCTCGGAGCCCATAGCCGTGAACCAATCCTTGCCGTAAGCCAGGATCGACGGCACCGAAGCGATCGACTCGACATTGTTGATCACAGTCGGCGAAGCGTAGAGCCCGGCCACGGCCGGGAACGGCGGGCGCAGGCGCGGTTGGCCGCGGCGGCCCTCCAAGGAGTTGAGCAAGGCTGTTTCCTCGCCGCAGATGTAGGCGCCAGCGCCACTGTGGACGATGATGTCCAAGTCGTAGCCGGAGCCAAGGATGTTCGTTCCGAGCAAGCCATTGGCATAGGCCTCGGTGACCGCTTGGCGGACCCGCCGAATCGGATGGACGACCTCGCCGCGGATGTAGATGAAGGCGGTGTGGGCCTTGATGGCATAGGCCGAGATGATGACGCCCTCGATCAGGGTGTGCGGGCTGGCCATCATCAAGGGGATGTCCTTGCAGGTGCCCGGCTCTGACTCATCGCCGTTGACCACCAGATACTTGGGGTTGGGGTTGTCCTGGGGCACAAAACTCCATTTCAACCCCGTCGGGAAGCCAGCGCCACCACGACCGCGCAATTGCGCGTCCTTGACCTCGTTCATCACCGCTTCGGGCGTCAGAGTCAAGGCCCGTTTCAGACCGGCATAGCCGCCCTGATTGAGGTAGGAGTCGATCATCCAGGAACGCTCCGTGCCCCAATTCCTGGTCAACACCGGCGTCAACTGGTCAGTCATTTCGCCTCCTTGGGGGTCTTGGCCGACTTGGCAGATCGTGCCTTGGGCACGGCAGTTGTCGGCTCGGGCGTCGGCTGGGCGACCTCTGCTTTTGGTTCAGGGGTGGCCTGCTGTGCTTCCACTGACGCGGGTTGGGGCGCCGGTTTGGCGGCGGCTGCCTTTGGTGGAGCTGAGTCGGGTTGAGCCTTGGGAGTCGCTGCCTTGGGTTTGGCTGCGGCCGACTCGATGTCGGTCGGGCTGATCGGCCCGGGCACGCCGGTCCAACCGTGCTGCGCAGCCACCTGGACACCGGCCAACGAAGCCGGTCCAGCCGAGGGGCCTGCATTGGCCTGACCATCGTCGAAACCGGCCAAGACCCGCTCGGAGTCGGCCCAAGAGGTCAACTGCGGGCCACGGGTCGAGGCGACCGGGCGACCTGCCGTCAGATCGTCGATCAGCTGCTCGGCCTTGGCTGGGGTCATGTTGTCCATGAACTCCCAATTGACCATCATGATCGGTGCAAAATCACAAGCGGCGTTGCATTCGATCCGTTCCAAGGAGAACAGACCGTCGGCGGTGGTTTGCTCGGCGCTGATGCCCAGCTTCTGCTCGACCCGCTCCAGCAAGGCGTCGCCGCCCATGACGGCGCACAAGGCGGTGGTGCAGACACCGATGTGGTGTTTGCCGGCCGGACGCCGCCGATACATCGTGTAGAAGGTGGCCACCCCGGAGACCTGCGCCTCGCTGATGTCGAGCAAGTCGGCGCAAACAGCGATGCCGCGTGGCGACACCCGACCGTCGACCGCCTGGATCAGATGCAACATCGGCATCAGAGCCGAGCGCTTCTGGGGATAGCGAGCGGCGATGGCGGTCAACTGATCGATGACTCCCTGATCGATGGCACTCGACTGATCCTGCATGTCGATCGACCCGGACTGCGGGAAGAAGGACTCGAACTCGTGGTCACTCATCGGTCGACCCCTCCCAACACCGGGTCGAGACTGGCCACAGCCACGACAATGTCACTGATCATGCCACCCTCGCAGAGCAGCGGCACCGCCTGGAGGTTATGGAAACCAGGATCGCGGAAATGAGCTCGATAGGGGCGGGTGCCGCCATCGGAGATCAATTGACAACCGAGCTCACCCTTGGGCGATTCGATCGCTTGATAGACCTGACCGACCGGCACCTTGAACCCCTCGGAGACCAGCTTGAAATGCTGGATCAACGACTCCATCGACGAGCCCATCACCTGCTTGACATGGGCTGGCGAGTTGCCCTGGCCATCGGGACCGACGGTCAAATCTCCCGGCTTGGACAAGTGGCGGTCCTCGACCATGTAGGGCGCACCGGCGCTGCGCTCCAGCTTCTCGTAGCACTGCTCGACGATCTTCAAAGACTCCCACATCTCCGACAGGCGCACCCGGAAACGACCATAGGCATCGCAGGTGTCCCAAGTGATGACGTCAAAGTTGTAGTCGTCATAGTCGCAGTAGGGCTGCTTCTTGCGCAGATCCCAGGCGTACCCGGTGGCGCGCAAGGGCGGTCCCGAGACCCCCAAAGCCATCGCCTGGGCCAAGGACATGTTGGCCACGCCCTGCATCCGACCTTTGAAGATCGGGTTCTCGTTGCAGAATCCGGCGTATTCCGGCAGATGCCGATGCAACCACTCGATGACAGTGCGCAAGCGATCCAGGCCGTTCTCTGGCAGATCGATGCTGACGCCTCCGGGACGGACATAGGCGTGGTTCATCCGGGTGCCGCAAACGGCCTCGAAGAAGTCAAGGATCATCTCGCGCTCGCGGAAGCCGATGGTCATGACCGTCAAAGCGCCCAGCTCCATGCCACCGGTGCCGATGGCCACCAGGTGCGAGGCGATGCGGTTGAGCTCCATGACCAGCACCCGCAAGACGTTGGCCCGACTGGGAACGTCGATGCCGAGCAGCTTCTCGACCGCCAGGCAATAAGCCGTCTCATTGAACATCGGCATGATGTAATCCATGCGCGACACGTAGGCCGACCCTTGCGACCAGGTGCGGAACTCCATCGATTTCTCAATGCCGGAGTGGAGGAATCCGATGCCTGGGCGGATCGAAGTGACCTGCTCGCCATCCAACTCGACCTCGAGGCGCAACACGCCGTGGGTCGAAGGGTGCTGTGGGCCCATGTTGATCACCAGGGTGTCGTCGCCGCTGGCCCGCTGGGCTGCCACCACCGCGTCGAAATCACCGCCGTTGATCAGGTATTCGGTCGGTGCTGTCGACTCGTCAATCGGCGCCAAAGCCTCATTGGCCTGGGACATCAGTAGGACCTCCTCTGATCCGGCGGCGGCACTTGGGCGCCCTTGAACTCGATTGGCACACCGCCCAGTGGATAGTCCTTGCGTAGGGGATGACCGTCCCAATCGTCGGGCATCAGGATGCGGGTCAAGCCCGGATGACCCTCGAAGATCACTCCGAACATGTCCCAGGTTTCGCGCTCATGCCAATTGGCGTGGGGGTAGACCGAGGTGACCGAATCGATCGATGGGTCATCATCACTGACAGCGACCTCCAGACGGAGACGACGGTTATGGGTCATCGACAAGAGGTTGTAGATGACATGCAGTTGCCCACCGGCCTCATCGGGGAAGTGGGCTCCCGACACTGACGGGCAAGTCTCAAAACGCAGGTGGGCGTCGTCACGACAGGCCCTGGCAACGGCCAGCAACTGTTGACGGTCGACATAGATCGTCAGCTCGTCATGGTCATAGTTGACCTGATCATCCAACCCCGGCACCAGCGCCAGCAAGCGGTCGACCACCTGGTCGAACCAGGAGCCGTAGGGGCGCTGGGCACGACGATGGCGCACCACCGGCCGCGAGATGCCACCAAAACCAGAGACGTCCCCAGATCCCGAGCCCCACATGCCCTGGCGGGTCGTCACAGTTTGGGCTGACGCGGCAGGCACAGCGACGTCGGAGGCGTTGCCCGCATCGATCTTGCGGTCGCTGGGATCAGCGGCAGATGGCTTGTCTGACGGGCTCATCGCATCAACCCCTTCATCTCGATGGTCGGAGCGGCTGCCAATTCAGCGGCCTCCTTGGCCTGATCTTGGCGGGCGATGTCTTTGCCGATCGGACGATGGGCCACCTCGCCCTTCTTCAGCTTGAAGACGGCGTCGATCAGCATGTCGGGACGTGGCGGGCAGCCCGGCAGGTAGATGTCAACCGGCACGATGTGATCGCAACCCTGGACGACGGCGTAATTGTTGAACAAACCGCCAGATGAGGCACAGGCGCCCATGGCGATGACGTATTTCGGCTCAGGCATTTGGTCATAGACCTGACGGACCACCGGCGCCATCTTCTGTGACACCCGGCCAGAGACGATTAACAGGTCCGCCTGTCGCGGCGACGCCCGAAAGACCTCCTGGCCCCAGCGGCCGGCGTCGAAGCGCGGCGCGCCGAAGGCCATCATTTCAATGGCACAGCAGGCCAAGCCCATGGTGGCTGGCCAAAAGGACGCCTGACGCAGCCAGCCGAACACCCCCTCGACGGTGGTCAGCAGCACACCGGGGATCTTGTCTTCAATTCCCATGATCAATCACTCCCAGTTCAGACCGCCGCGGCGGAACACATAAATGTAGGCGATGAAGACCGTCACCACGAACAGCACCATCTCCACCAAGGCGAACAAGCCCATCTGCTGGAAGGACACCGCCCAGGGATAAAGGAAGACGATTTCAATGTCGAAGACGATGTAGAGCATGGCGGTGATGTAATACTTCACCGGGATCCGCCCGCCATCCTTCGGTTGCGGGGTGGCCTCGACGCCACATTCGTAGGGGTCGTACTTGGCCTTGTTGCGCCGCCGCGGACCGACGATGGTCGACAGGAAAATGGCCACTGCCATAAAGAAGGCAGCCAAGGCCAATAGTCCGATCATCGGCGTGTACAGATTCATGATCCATGTCCTTTTCGCTGTTGCCTGCCCGAGCCCACTTCAGTCGTGATCAGCCACCGACGACGCGGGCTGGGCGAAGCGATCCGAAATGATCCTAGCAGCCAACTGCATACCAGACTGACATAGGCCAAGGTCGGCCTTTTGGCTGATTTACTAGGCAAATAGAGCTTGCTAGGAAGCCACATCGCGCCTAGGCCATTAGTCTTGGGTCCCATGGAGCAGCCATTTCATAGCGAAGATTGGACCACGATTGACGGGTTCGACTTCCAGGACGTCACCTATCACCGCGCCAAGCACGTTCCGGCCGTACGGGTGGCGATCAATCGCCCTGAAGTTCGCAATGCCTTTCGCCCCCAAACCGTCGATGAGCTTCACTGCGCCCTCGACCACGCCCGCACCTCGCCTGACATCGCCTGTGTGCTGTTGACCGGCAACGGGCCCAGCGAAAAGGACGGCGGCTGGGCCTTCTGCTCCGGTGGCGACCAGCGGGTTCGCGGCAAGGGTGGCTATGAATATCAGCCCGACGATCAGGAACCACGGGCGGCAGGCCAGCCGGTGGCGGCAGCGGTGGGCCAAAAGGGCGAGCCGGGCGGCGAGCCCCCCACCGACCGGGTGCGACAAGCACAGCTTGGCCGCCTCCACATCCTCGAAGTTCAACGCTTGATCCGCTTCATGCCCAAGCCGGTGATCGCCTTGGTCAATGGCTGGGCGGCGGGTGGCGGCCATAGCCTGGCGGTGGTCTGCGACTTGACGCTGGCTTCGCGCGAGCACGCCCGCTTCAAACAGACCGACGCCGACGTCGGCTCGTTTGACGCCGGCTTCGGCTCGGCCTATTTGGCCCGACAGGTCGGTCAGAAATTCGCCCGGGAGATCTTCTTCCTCGGGCAGACCTACGACGCCGCCCAAGGCCACGCCATGGGCACGGTCAATGCCGTGGTGCCCCATGGCGACCTGGAACGAGTCGGTTTGGAATGGGCCGACCTGATCGCCCAAAAGTCGCCGACCGCCATCCGGATGTTGAAATATGCCTTCAATGCCATCGATGACGGTTTGATCGGCCAGCAACTGTTCGCCGGTGAGACCACCCGCCTGGCCTACATGACCGATGAGGCTCGCGAAGGCCGCGACTCCTTCCTGGAGAAACGTCCACCCGACTGGTCGGATTATCCGTATTACTACTGAGTCAGGGCTGAGCCGCCGCGCTGGACCCTGAACAGAAATGCGAGACACTCGCTGGAATCTGTCGGCTGGCTGGAAACCTTGGCGGCTATCGGTTGCCGCTGCGATCGTTAGCGCACAGTCACGTCGGCGAAGAGGTCGAGCCAGGATCGACACTGAGCCAGACAATCGGCATCGACCTGACCGATGACGCCATGGGTTCGCTGACGCGCAATTGTTCTGACCTGCTCAGTCATCACCCACGATGGCCGTTGGAGAAGATCAACCGGTCGAACATGGTCGATCCAGCTGGTAAGAGATTCTTACTGCAGCCGGGAACCGGGCCGCGGCTAATGCAGCGGTTGGCGCAGCGAGCGACCACTTTGGGCAGTGGCCCAGGCCGGCATGGCTGTCGCCCGCGGTGTGGTTGGGCGCGCAGCAACGGGGGGCATAGCCGACACAGCATTCAGCGCCGGAACAGCAGGCCTCAGGGGAGCCCGTTGCGGATCATCGGTCAACTGGGGCGGCTCGGCACTTAACGCCTGCGGGCTGCGCCGCTGCTGCAGCTGTTCGATATTACGCGCATCGACATGGGGCACAGCATGCCAAACGGTACTGCGGTGGAAGAGGACAATTACATAAAGGGCCACCCAGGTGATCATGAACAAGGGGAAAGCCAAGACCGCTTTCCACGCCCCCGGCCAGGTCTCATGCTCCAGGTAGAGGGCCAACCAGCCGATGGCGGCGGTGATGGCATAGGCCAGCAGGAACATCGCCAAACCGAGCCAGCCAGCGGTCAACCAGTTGCGCCACCACAACAGGCCCGCCACCCCACCCAGCAAGCCGATCATCGGGCTGACGGCGGCGATGATCAGGGCGGAACAGGAGACCAGTGCGTCGAAACGGGCCAAGCCGTGGACGGCCTTGGACTTCTTCAGCTTCGGCCAGGCGATCAGGTTCGATTGGAGAGCGCCGACCGTCCAGCGGTAGCGCTGCCGCAGTGAGGCTCGCAGGGTCAAGGGCTGCTCATCATAGAAGACCGCATCAGCCGCCAAACCGACATGGCCACCACGGGCAATCGTTTCCAAGGTGAATTCGATGTCCTCAGCCACCGACGAGGTGTTCCACTGCCCGTGGTCGAGTGCGCTCATCCGAAACATGAAACCGGTGCCGCCGACTGACAGACAACTGATGCCCCGCCGCGCCCGGGGGCGGTAGGCGAAACGGGTCTGGAGTAGCCAAAACAGCGTGGTCACACCGGCGATCCAGGAGCTGGTCGGATTCTTGCCCATCCGGTAGCCGACGGCCAGATCATCGCCTTGGTTGAGACGCTGATTCATCGCTTTCAAGAAGCCGGGCTCCGCCAGATTGTCGGCGTCAAAGACGACACAGGCGTCGTAATCTGACCCATGCTTGGGGGTGAAACGCTCAAAGAACCAGCGCAAAGCGAAGCCTTTGCCGACATTGGCCAGATCATGGCGCTCCCACACCACCGCCCCATGACGGCGGGCGATGGCTGCCGTGCTGTCAGTGCAGTTGTCCGCCGTGACATAGACATCGAACAACTCGCGGGGATAATTCTGAGCGGCCAAGCTGTCCAGCAGATCTCCGATGACCAGCGCCTCATCGCGAGCGAACACCAGCACTGCCAAACGGTGGCGACGGTCACTTCGAGCGACCGATCGGGTTGACCTGACGGCGGGTGGCAAGACCAGCCACACTTGGTATAGACCAAGCGCGATCCCCGCCAATCCCAGGATCTGGCAGGCGATCCAAATGCCCGCTAACATCAAACGTCCTCCGTCGAAATCAATACCAGTTTAACGCCGATCCCCGAACTACCCTAACGGCCTGAGGGGCGCCAACACCGATGGCAGGGCAGTCATCAGGGGTAGTTCCCGGTTGTTTCCGCATGGTGGATGAGGCTTATACGTTAATCGGCCAAAACCAACGGCTAGCCTAGCCAGGGAGCACAAGTCGGCTATCTTAATCAAGCAATGCTTGATGATCACGGCGCTGGCCGTGCTTGCAGGGTAGCCTAGACGATTGATCCCAGGGACCGGTCGTCTGGGTGACGGTCAGGTGGTGTTGTGGCAAGGCGCGCGAGGGAAGTGGACTGGATGTCCACTGACTGAGCAGCAACGCCGCCAGAACGCCTCCTGAGCGTCAGACAGATGACAATGGCTTGGAATCAATCGGCCAGTTGCCGTGAAAGGAGCACCATGTCACACGATATAACGCTGCCGACCATCCCCAGCGACTCCGGTCAGGGCACGGTGTCGCGCTGGTTGAAGAACCGCGGCGAGCCGGTGGCCATCGGTGAGCCTATCCTCGAAATCAGCACCGACAAGGCCGACATCGAGATCGCAGCCACTGTCGGCGGCGTCTTGACCGACTTGCGGGTGCGCGAAGACGACATCGTCAGCGCTGGTGATGTCATCGCCCGGGTCGACGACGATTGGCCGATTGAACAACTGGAGCCGACAGTTGCCAGCGATTCCACGCCACAAGCAACTGATACAACCGACGCCGCAACCGCCGAACCGGCCGACCCGACGACACCGGTGGAGCCGACGACCACAGAAGAGCCAGCGGCCACGACCACCGTGGCAGAAGCACCGCCAACCTCAGTGACAGCGGCAACCGCCGAATCCCCGACAACTCCGGCGGCGCCTGCAGGCGGAGACGGCCAAACCGGCATTCCCCCCCTGAAAACTGCCGCATCGGCGCTGCCCGACGACGCTCATCAGCCAGGAGAAGGCCAGGAAACTCACCAGCAAGCTGAGGGAGCCGCCTCAATCAGCACAGCGACGCCGCTTGTGGCCCCCGCCCCAACCCCTGACGCAAGCCGCCCCTTGACCACTAGTCAATCCGCCTCAAGTCCGGCCAGCTCTGGTCACGCCCCCACAGACCACAGCCCCGTCAGCGCCGGCGAGCACCACTACGCCACGCCTTTGATTCGCAAATTGGCCACAGAAGCTGGCCTCGACTTGAACAATCTGACCGGCTCCGGCGTCGGCGGGCGGATTCGCCGCGAGGACATCGAAGCAGCCCGGCAAGCAATGGAAGCGACTGGCGATGGGCTGACGCCGAACACGCCGATGCCTGTCCAGGCCGCTGTGGCGGGGCCAGTGCCGCCATCGATACCCACACCCACGGCGACAATTGCTGCGCCAGACTTGTCCCAATCGACGCTCCAGCCTGGCGCTGTCGGCCCGGCCACGCACCTGGTCCAATCGGAACAGTCGGCTTCCCCCACGGCAGCATTCGGCCTGTTGGCCGACGGCTTGGTGCCGCCGCGGACCAGCACCAGCAGTGGGTTCGCGGCGCAGCCGATTCCAAGCTGCCCACTCAACCAGTCCAGCCCCGCCAACCCAGCCGATGCTCCGGTGAGTGGCGCCTACGCTCCGACACAGCCGGCCAATCAACCGGGATCAGCACCGCTTGCCAGGCCAATGCCAACCGCGATCAGCCCAGCTCACCAAGCGCCGTTGGCTACCAGTGCCGCCGCCTTGCCGCCAGTGACTCCGGCGCCGGTCCCCGCCCCAGTCATGACCACCACGCCGCCAGCGACCGTGCCAATAATCGCCCCGACCAGTGTTGCTTCACTGGTCTTCGAGGTCGATCTGACGGCTTTGATGCGGGCGATCAACTATGACCTCGAAGCCCTCGATCCGAGCACCCGCCAGCTGTTGATCCTGGCCCGAGTGGCCGCCGCCGTGGCCACAGCCCTGCAGACTCACCCCCAGCTCAACACCTGGACCCCCAGCGGACCCACCGGCGCCGGTGGCCACTTGGCCATCGCCATCGATTCCCCGACTGGATTTGTCGCTCCGGTGATCCACGATGTCGCTGACTTATCCTGGGCCGGCTTGTTGCGGCGGGTGACCTCGCTGGTCGAGCGAGTCCGACAAGGGCTGACCACACCAGCTGAGTTGACCGGCGCCACCTTTGAACTGATCGATCTGATGGACTCCGGGCTGATCAAGGCCAACACCGCCATCGCCGCCAGCGAACTGGCCAGCTTGTCGCTGGCCACACCGCTCCGCCGTCCGGTGGCGCTGGTCGAACCGAATCTTGGCGAGATCGTCACCGTCCGATCAATCATCGCCCTGACTCTGGCCTATGACCCCAGCCGGATCGACACCCACGACGCTTTGGCCTTCATCGCCGCCCTGCAAGCTGATTTGGCCAGCAGCAACCTCGCTTGATCGGCTGGTCGGCATCCTACCTTGGCCAACCGATCCCGAGGCGCCCTTTGTGGGGAGGACAGCGCTTGGAACAGTTGGGTTCAGCCAAGTCTCTTTGACCGCTGGAATTGGGCCAGGCCGCTATGTGCCAGAGGGCTTGCTTGGGCAGCTTCACCAGTCCTGCTCGCCGCTGACCCGGCGCTGCTTCCAGGCAACCCCACAGGCGAATTAAGCAAACTCTAAATGTCACTTTACTGATATTGGTCAGATTTCTGATTCCGACTATACTGACATCTAATAGTGTCAGCTGTCGGAACTGGGAGGCTCCCGCGTGTCAACTATGAGTCTTGTTCGTCGCCTTGGCCTAGCCTTGGCCGCCGCCACTTTGACCCTGACTGGGGCCATCGGCTTGACCAGCCCTGCCAGTCAAGCGGCGGTCAGCGACGTCGTCACCTCCTTCACCCTCAAGCCGACCAATGCCACCGAGCAGCTGGCCGGCAAGGAACTGGCCTTCACCTGGTCGATCCTGACCAATGCCGCCACCGATGAGCGCGTCGGCAAACCAGTGGTCAAAGTGACCTTCCCCGCTGGATGCGTGGTGCGGATCAACCCCTCGACCGTCGGCAACTCCACACCAACCGTCAAGCAGGTCGGTGATCAATATGAGATCACTTGGGAACTGCCGGACATCACCGGCGGCCAGTCCTACGAAGTACCGATGGTGTTGTCCACCTCGGACGGACTCTGCTCGAACCTGGAGAACATCCCGATCAACGCCGTGCTGGAAGACGCCTCCAACACCGACATGCCAGCCGCCTCTAACCCGCTGAACTTCACCGTCAAGACCGGTGATCCGACCATCAAGGCGACCATCCCGGATATGACTGGCGCGGTCAATCCGCCGGTGGCCACTGTCTACGGCGGTAAGAGCAACGACCAAGGCAAGACGCTGTCGACCAACCCGGATGAGCTCAGCTGGGTGCCAGTCGAATTCGCCGCCAACTGGACCACCGATCCGGGTGGGCGCGACTTCGAGACCCTGACGGTGCGCAACGAACTGCCAGAGGGAGCGCTGTTCGACCCGGCCAAGAACCCCGGCTGGAA
>JAITVZ010000118.1 GCA_031285505.1 Propionibacteriaceae bacterium | reverse complement strand
TGTTCGTTGCCCGGCTGGATCGGCTCGGTGCTCATCGGCGGCGAAACCGGCTCGATCGTGGCATCACGCGTCGTCAACGGCGCAGCCGTTGACGGAGATTGTTTATCGTTCAATGGTTCTCGTTCAATGGTTCTCGTTACGTGGTCAAATCGACTATAGGGTATGGTCATATCGACTATAGGGTCTGGTCTTTCTGACCATAGGGTATGGTCTTTCTGACCATTGGGGGTAGTCCCTATGACCTGGGGGTCCCGCCATATGGCCAGCCGGTACACAGACGAAGTCAGGGCACCGTCACCGGCGGTGCGCCGCTCCCAACGAACTGCCTTTTTCTCTCGCAAACCTTCCAGCGCCCGTTGGACGGTTGACTTCGAGCAACAAGCATCAGCCGCCAACGTCGCCAAGCTCGGCCAGCACTCGCCAGCCTCGTTGGCTCTCCACGAGAGCACCACGTAGACAGCCATTTCCTGGGGTGTCAGCCGTCCTCGCAGGTAGCGGGGCACTACCCCGAACCCGGCTGTGTCTTGCGCGCTCATGCGATCACTCCTTCGAGTAGTTCGTTTAGTTCTGCGTCGTCGATGGCGCAGGAGACCTGCTGGGAGTTGATGACCTCCCAGTTGCAGTCTTCGCTCAGGGTGTAGTGGATGGCTTGGCAGGCACCGAAGCCTTTGGCGGACATGTCAGCGGCCCACGCGGCTAGCTGGTCGATGGTCATAGGATCACCTCGATCAGGATTGGCGCGCCGACCACACCAAGCGCCATGCCGATAGCAGCCAGGACACCCAGACCGGTATCACGGGCGGTTGGTAGCTGGTGGCCACCGATCAAGGCCAGGGCGACACGATGCCACCACCGCCAAGCGTGACGCGGGCGGGCCTTCACGGGCCGAGACGGAACAACAACCGCCAAACGGGTTGACCGTTGACTGGTTGGCACTAGGGTGCGCGGGTATGCAAAACTGGTTTTAGCCACTTTCACGACCTCTTACTTTCGTGTTGTTGGTTAGACCCTTGTTGTTTGTAACAACAACAAGGGTCGTTTTAAATTGTACGGCCAACATAGCATCCCCCAGCGCCGGAAGCCAGCTCGTGTGGTCAGCGGGGTGTCGGGGCTGATGAGGGGTTAAACTCCAACGCATGCATGACTCAGTACCAGTCCCTCCACTACCGCGATTCACAGTGGAGTTCTCGCCAAGAAAGCGAGCATGGGTGGCGCGAATCGAAAGCCTTGTATTCACTGCGCCAAGCCCCGAAGATGCCCTGTCTGGCGTCATGTCCTTAACCCCGGCCATGCCGGATTTCCACACGGTTGGCGATGACCAGCTGGAACCGTCGGAAGGCTGGTACGCGGGATGGTTGTTGAACCAGGTTCGTACAGGCAAAGCACGCGGGTGTCCTTGCGACATGCCTGGCTGCCATTGTGACGGGTTCGCCGGGAGTTTACCTGACTCTGGTATTTGCGGGTGTTGCATGGCTGAATGCCCCGACGCCCATGATGATTGGGAGGAACACCGATCCCACAACAACGAGGACGAGGGGGAAGACTCGTGATCGACGATCAGCGAATCAAGGAACTTGTTGCCGGTCCGAGACCGGTCATGCTGACGGCCAGAGTCACCTGCAGTGATGGCTTTTGGATGATAGTCATTCCTGAACTTGACGCTTTTACCCAAGCCACGAATCTGGCTGGAATCGAATACATGACGAAAGACATAGCGGCACTGGTCACACAGATACCTGTTGAACAGTTCACGGTCCATGTCGAACCCGACCCTGACTGGGTGATGGCTGATTCGTTCAACCAGGGCGACACGATCTACAGCCGGCTTGGTTGGCGTTGGGACAAACTGTTGCGTCGAGTGCGTCAGCGCAGCAAGAAGACATGGAAGGTTCTTGAGCAAGCCCAGAAACTCATAGAGGAAGGCGTCACCTGGGAGGCGATTGTTCAAGCCACATGCGATGATCTGCCGAGCCAACGGGTTTCGATTACCGAAACCAATTTGAGAGATGCCATGGCCGACGCTGAAGTGGAACCCCTGATTGTCACCGATCAAGGCCAGCCGCGAGCAGTGATTCTCAGCATGACCGCATTTACGGGTTTGCTTGACCGGCTCGAAGATGCCGAGGATTCCCTTGCCGGGTTCTTGACCGCTGGTGAGGACGTGATCCCCGCCGAGCAGGTGTACGCCGAACTCGACGCCCAGGCTGCCTAACCTGGTCATTGTTCGGCCTGCCAGTTGATCAGTGACCGTGCTGTCACCAGGTCACCGAGGGTGCTGGTGAGCTGTTGCTGGGTTGCCCGTAGTTCTTGTTCTTGTTTGGTGATGGTCGCGGCCATGTCGCGGGTGAGCCGGCGTAGCTCGCAGACTTGCCCGCCGTAGATTGTTTCAGCGTCGGCGTAGCCCTGGGCGTAACCCGGCAGGCGGCGAACCTGGTTGGCTCGCTCGATGTTGCTGTCGTGAACCGTGCCGGTCATTTCTTGGCCTGTCTGGCGGTTTGCCGGTCGATGATTTCAACCCATTGGACACAGCGGCCCGCTAGCGCGATCAGGTTGGCGCGTAGGAAGAAGGGGTGTGAGCTTGCCAGGACGCGCGCGAACGCCACCAGCAGCAGACCGGCTTTGGTGGTGCGATCGGCTGCCTTGTCGGCTTTCGTGACCTGGGCGCAGCGCTGGTACCAGCCGAGCATCAGCCCGGCTTTTGGTAGCTTGCATGCCACCATGGGCCCGGTGCCGTCCGGGTAACTGGTGATTGTCCCGTGGTCTCTGTGCTGGGCGAACACCCAGCCACGGATCTCCCCGAGAATGTCAGACCGCGTCATCACTGGCCCTGTCACGGGCTTGTTCGCGTTTGATCGCGTCGAGCACCTTCGCGGCTTCCGACCTTGTCAACCGTTCGATCCCACCAGCGACACGGAACCCGAGCACACCAACCAGCCACGCCTGTTCACCTTCTGGTGGCAGGCCAAGCCTCGCCCAGCCGTGCCGGATCCCGGCTTGCTGCATCCGCGTGGCGAAAACGTTCACTGCTGATCCTTCCCTTGGTTTGGCTGGGGGGGGTTGGTGGCAGCGAGGGAGACCCAGGAAGCTCGCTGCCACCAACAGGGGTCCTGGCCGTGCGCGGGGGCAAGGCGCGGCCAGGAAGCTCACTACTCGATCGGGTCCGCGTCGATCACTTCGCTAACCAGTTCACCAGTCAGCGGATCCAGGGGCTCACCCGGCCCCGGCTCAACCTGGAAACCGCCAGGGGTGCTCGTGTTCGTGTCTCTCCACGCTTCCAGGGTGGCGCGGTGAACCTCACGCCGGTATTCCGCTGAGGTTGGCACCCATTTCGCCAGTTGCCGGATCAGGGTTTTCAACACCATCGCGTCAAAATGCTGTGCCCACGGTGAGAACTGCGAGTCGCTAGAAGCACTCGATTTACGGATCCGTGTGATGTCGCTCAGGTTCATCACCACAACCTTGCTGGTGGCCCCGCCTTCCATGGTGGCGTAAGCGTACCCGCCGATGGTGTCACCACGATCCGTGGCGAACCAGTCAACGACATGCTCTGGGCGGTCACTGGCCGGGTCGAAACTGAACCGGTCGGCTTGCCTGACCACTTCGGCTTTGACCGACGAGACCGCGCCAGCCCGGTACATCAACTCCACCAGGCCTTGGTAGCCGACAATCCCCTCGATCACTTGAGGTTCGCCACGTCGGGGCGAGAACGGCACCAGGTAGAACTGTTCGGTGCCTGGCTCCAAACCACGCCGGGCAGCTTGGCGTAGCGCGGCAGCGAACCGCCGCAAATCGTTACCCGCTGCCTGCTCGATCTTCGGGTCACGCCGCACCGCGTCCACCGCCACCGCCAACCACTGGCCAGGGTCAACATGCGACGGGAGCGCCGCCGTGAACGACCCCGCAAACTTCTCCACAAACTCCACCGGTTGATACTTCACCACGTCAGACACAACAAACCTCAATCCTCAAGATTTCTTGGAAGTGGACAAGGACCTTCCGCCCACGCGGCCAACTCAGCCGCCAGATCGTCATCCACCAACCCCGCCCCTTGCGGCACCGCGCCTGTCGCTGCCTGCCGGCCTGCCACCCAAGCGGGTAGCCCGACCTCTACCAGGTTCGGTGGCCCCGGCCACACCCCCGACGCGACACAATCAGCCCACAAGTCGATCACCTGGCGCATCTCATCGCGGCCTTTCTCGACCGCTGACGCCGCTAGCGGTGCGACCACCACCGAGAACGGCGGGGTTTTCTCCTGGAACACGAACACAAACCGGTCAACCCGGATCCCGACCTGCCCGGCAAGCTCCAGATACCAAGCGGCCTGCAACTCGTAGTGGTAGTCCCAGATGGCACGCTCAAGATTGTGTGCGCTGGGCACTTTCACGGTGGTCTTGTAGTCGATCAACGCGCCGGCCTGGATCGACCAGTAGTCAGCCCGGCCCCGCAAGTACGTGCCGGTTGGCTCGTCCACCCCGAACAGTGACACTTCCGGGTGTCCCTCCGAGGTGAGCAGATCAGCGGCTTCACTGTTAGCCAGAATCGCTTCTTGCATCGCCTGGATATCCGCCCAATCGGTTTCAGACACCGGGGTCAACCCGCGCGCCTCAATCTCAGCCTTCGCGGCCTTATAGCCAACGGTCGCCGCTCCATTCGCTGCCAGTTCACCCTTCGACGTCAACCAGCCAGTTGTCGGCAGCACCTCCACAACAGCGCCCACCCCGGTAACCATGCCGTGCGCGACCCGCCCGAAATCCAACGACGCGGAGCCCTTGAACGGCGCGCGGGCCTTCGCGGGCGACCCATCCGGGGCCAGGAGCTTCTTCGCAGTCGAATACGACAACGACTCCCCCACCCCACCATCAGGTAACGCCACCAAACCCTTGTGGTAGAGGCACTCAGGGTAACCCAGCTCAAACCCGACCCCCGCCGGCAGCAACACCTGCTTCACGCCAACCAGACGCTCAGTCAGCATGACGACACCTGCCACGGGCGACGAAACAACCAAGCCAGCTTCGCGCCAGCGGCCACCGTCCGGCCTGCCGCCAAGTCACGCAAGGCGAGCGTGACCACCCACCGAGCCACCAACGCGGGCATCAGATAGCCTGCTTGGTCTTGTAATCCTCGATTGAGGACCGTTCTATTCGGATGTCACGCCCGAGTTTGAACCCGGAGATTTGGCCTTCTTGGAGTAGCCGGTAAATGGTTTTCCTGGAGCAGCCCAGCATCAGGGTTGCCTCGGTCATGGAGACGGCCTGCTTCATCGCTCAGCCGTCCGGGTCTCAGCTACACACGCAAAGAGAGAGAGAGAGAGAGAGAGCAATCTTTATTGCTATCAATCTTTCGGTGGGGGTTCGCACGTCAGATCTCCTATCAGCCCCCCAGCTGCTGGGAATCTACCAGGCGCAATCAGCCCCACTATCGATCCTGCGATACCTCACTAGCGGGCGAGAGTCCCGGCAGCACGCAATGAGTCCCAACCAGGCCGCATTGATTCCGCCCAAACATGCACACATGTGCAAAATATAGGGCCTTTGCGCGCAAATGATCATCAGGATCGCTGGCCCAAACCCCCGGCGATGAATCATTGCTAGTATTGCTGTCAACGCTAGCGAATGGAGCATGATGGTTTCGATGACGTTACGTGGGCTCGACGAGGCAACCCACTACCGGCTGAGGTTGCAAGCAGCCAGACACGAGCGGTCGATGGAGGCAGAAATCCGGGATATTCTCCGCAGGGTTCTCACCCCAACACCGATTGGCTGGTTCGCTGCCGCCCAAAAAGCCGCCACCGGCGCAGCATTCCTAGACCAAGAACTCGACAAGCTCCGTGACACCGACCAGCCACGAGCAGCAGCCTTCACCGATGAGGAAGCCGCATAGTGATCATCCTCGACACCAACGTGATCTCCGAACCGTTACGAGCCCACCCGGCCCCAAGTGTTGCCGCGTGGGCGCAAACGCTTGCCGACAAGCGAGTATGCACAACCGCTGTGACAGTCGGAGAGTTGGCATACGGTATCGCCCGACTCCCAGAAGGTCGCCGCAAACAAGGCCTGGCCGCTGGTGTAGCTGCCGCCCTTACCGCGCTCGGCCCGGGTGGGGTTATCCCCTACGACAACACCGCCGCCGAACTTGTCGGCGCGATCATCATTGAACGAGAGCACGCGGGCCACCCAATCCAACAGGCAGACGCCCAGATTGCCGCAATCTGCCGGGCCACCGGAGCCACACTGGCAACCAGGAACACACCAGACTTCGAAGGTCTCGGCCTGGTCATCATCAACCCATGGGACGCATAATCGGCTAATCACTCCCCGCCTCGGGCATCATCCCGGACACTCGATCCATGACTTCAGCCAAATGCGAGCGTGAAACCTCTTGATAGCGCATGGCCATCGCTGGTGTCGTGTGACCGGCCAAGGCTTGCAACTCTCGCAGTGTCGCCCCGGCAAGCCCGGCGTTCGTCAGCGCGACATGTCGCAGATCGTGGAAGGTGATTCGCGGCACGTAGTCTGGCCAGTCGGCCCGTCGTGACCGCGCCAAGTGGCTCGGCATTCGTTCACTTTCCGGTGTGAATGCCCAGTAGACAGCGAGGGTGAATGCGTCACGCCAGGTCGAATCGTTGACTGGCCCACCGCCCGACATCGACAGCACCAGGCCACGCCCCGACGCCGACACGAACCGGGCAAGATGCTCTTCGAGTGCGGTCACAATGCCGGATGGGATGGGGATGGTGCGGATCCCCGCGTCGGTCTTGGGTGCGCCCACCACGATGCGTTTTCCGGCTCTGGCGGTGGCCCTGGTGATCGACAAGAGTCCGCGTTTCAAATCGAGGTCGCCGCGGCGCAGTTCCCGCACCTCACCAGATCGCAGCCCGCACCAGGCAGCCAACATGACACCGATCCGCCACCGGTCGGGCATGTGGTCGGCGATGGCCTGCACCTGGGCTGGTGTCAATGGGTCGAGGTTCTTCTCTCGGGATGGTTTCCCGGCGCCGCGCACCAGGCAAGGGTTTTCCCGGATCACCCCATCTTCAGTGGCTCGCTTCAAGATCGTGCGCAAGAGTGCATATGCCTGGTGGTGGATGCGCTTCTGCTCGGTGCTCGCCCACCAGGTCTCGACTTGTTGCCGGGTCAACCGGTCGATGCGTACACCGCCTACCCCCGGCACAATGTGAAGCCGGAGCAGCGCTTCGTAAAGCACTCTCGTGCCGGGACGTAGCTCCGTGTTCGACTCCAACCATTGCCGGGCATAGTCGGCGACCGTCAGAGCCGCCTTGTGCGACCGGATGATGTCAGCCTTCGACGATGGTGGAACCCACTCGCTCAAGTTGTCTGCCTGCTCGACCCGGCGTTCCTCGTTCGCCAGCCACCGCTCCGCGCCGCTGCGCTTCTCAAACGTGACCGGCGCGACATACCGGCGCGTATCCGGCCCAGTGAATGAAGCCTGAAACCGCCCAGACGGCAACAAACGAATCCAACCGAACCCTCGCCTGTTGTGTTTAGACGCCATCTCTTACTCCTTGTTAGAGGCTCCGCACTACCGCACGCTAACAGCACGACCGTAATTTCGTGCTGTTAGCGTGCTGTAAGGAGTCTACTATTAGTCCCAATGAGTCCACCCGAAAATCGTATAGTGATTCCATTTGCTTTTGCGTTTATGCTTGTCAGCGGCACTATTTGACCGTAGTTTGGGCTCAATGGTTGTGAGTTATTTTGACGTACAAATGGCGGCCCCGATAGGATTCGAACCTACGACGCAAGGTTTAGGAAACCTTCGCTCTATCCCCTGAGCTACGGGGCCAATCGTGTCGTTGATCAACGATACCCAAGAACTGAAAGAGGCAACAGTATGACCGCCAGTCGTGGCGACCTAATTCTCCAAGCTCTCACCGGCCAGGCTTGCCCACTGGGGCAGTCTGACTGCCTGCGCCAAGCCATGACGGCTGAGCAGATCTTGGAAGCCCTGGCCGGCATCGGCTGGACGGCGGATGAATTGCGCAATCACGCCATCCAATGCTGGCAAAGCGATCAGGTCTGGCCCCATCCCATCGACCCTGCTCAACTGCACACTCTTGGAGCGGCCTGTTGGCTAGCCCTATTGGCTGAAGTCCGCCAACGACTGCATCTCGACCATGTCACCAACCTGCCAAGTCGGCGTCAACTGCTCAATGCCGATGAACGCCGATTGCTGGCGGAAGTGCCGCCCCATTTCGGCCACGCTGGATGATCGTAGCGCCGCAGTGCCTTTAGTTGTGGCTCTGCCGTCAATCCCGGCACCCCTGCGCATCACAACCTCGCCGCTCACGACAGCGCGCCCAGTCACGGCCACCATCCAAAAGCACTGCTGGGTGGTGCGAACAAATCACACCGCCCAGCAGTTACGAAGGATCACAGCGGTCAGCTGACCCACTGCATGATTAGGCCCTGCAGGAAATAGATCAGGAAGAGCACACCGATGACCCACAGCAAAGGATTGACCTTGCGAGCCTTGCCCTTGACAACCTGAATGATCATGAAGGCCAAGAAGCCCAAGCCCATGCCGACGGTGATGGAGTAGGTGAAGGCCATCATCGTCACCATGAAGAAGGCCGGAATGGCCACTTCCAGATCAGTCCAATCGATATCAGTGACCTGCTGGAGCATCAGGAAGCCCACCATCACCAACACCGGAGCCACCGCCTCTGACGGCACCAAATTGACCAATGGCGTGATGAAGGTGGCCACCAGGAAGGCGGCGCCAGTGATGATGTTGGCGAAGCCTGTCCGCGCGCCATCCGCCACACCAGCAGTTGACTCGATGTACGAAGTGTTGGAGGAGGTGGAGAACAAACCACCGAAGATAGCCGCCAGCGAATCCACCAGCAGGATGCTCTGCGTCCGCGGGGGGTTACCGTCGGCTTGGAGGAGATTTCCAGCCTTACCCGTGGCAACGATCGTGCCCATCGTGTCGAAGAAATCGGCCAACATCAGCGCCAGAATCGTCAAAATGACCACGGCCCAGGCTCGGAAGTCAGCATGGAAGGCGCCGAGCAGATCGACATGCTCCCAAACCTTCAACAATTCGAAATTCGGCAGCCATGATTGCCCGCCGACCAATTCGGGAATGTTCAAGCGCCAGCCGGTGTCGGGATTGGCCTGCGACCCACCATCCTTGACAAACGCCTGAATGATCACGGCCACGACAGTGCCACCAATGATGGCGATCAGCATCGCGCCTTTGACGCGCTTGACCCACATGATGATCAACGCCACCAACACGATGACGAAGACCAGCAGCGGCCAACCGATGATTGAACCGTTGACGCCCAGCTGACCCATCTGGGAGCCCTTGCGAATGAAACCGGCGTCCACCAGGCCAATCAAGGCGATGAACAAGCCGATGCCAACTGAAATGCCAGTGCGCAGCGAATGCGGCACAGCGTCCATCACCGCCTTGCGGAATTTTGTCAACACCAAAATGGTGATGATGACGCCTTCCCAGACGATCAAACCCATGACCTGGGACCAGGGCATGGTCGGAGCCAGGGTGTAGGCCGCCAGGGCATTGATGCCCAGGCCAGCCGCCAAAGCCACCGGGAACTTGCCGATGACACCCATCAGCAGAGTCATGACTCCAGCGATCAAGGCGGTCACAGCAGCCACCATCGCCATGGTCAGCGGCACATTGGCGCCGTCGGCGATCGGTAGTCCCGAAATCAGATTACCGTTGACGTCCGGCGTGGTGCCGATGATGATCGGGTTGAGCGCGATGATGTAGGCCATCGAGAAGAAGGTCACCAAGCCACCGCGCACCTCACGGGACAGGCTGGAGCCACGAGCCGTAATGTGGAAGAAGTTATCGAGTCCTTTGGGAACGCCGGCCGATTCAGCGGCAGCATCCGGGCGTGTTGAGAGTTGTGCCATGCCCACAAACTAACCTGGATACCCTGACTGATGACCGGACAACGAAGCAGTGGAATGGTCGCTGGCCAGCCTGGTCAGCAGACTAGACTTGTCTGTTAACAATGAGCTGTTGGTTCGACCGAATGACTGGCAGTAGCTACGCTAGGGGCGTGAAGCAGCCTCAGAACACCACTGGCGATGGCCCATCCGACCCGGAGATGACTCTGCAGCATGACCAAGCATTGCTCCAACAAGCCCCGGTCCAACCCCTCGATGCCTCCGGATTCACCGCCTCAATCGTCGGCACTGCCCTGTTCGCCATAGCCTGGTTGATTGCGTCCCTGCGACAGGTCACCGGCCTGTGGCTTTGGGTTCTGGGGATCGGCACCCTGCTTGGCCTGCTGCTGATCGGTTTCACCGCCTGGCACAAAAACGCTCACCGCCCCGACCGCGGCTCTGACAGCAGTGCGCTGGCGGAGCTTTCACCTGACCGAAACTGACAGCTTCCGATTCAGACCAGACCACTGATTTACCCCAGCCTGATCAATCGAAAACTGACACCGCCGCCGAAGTGATGTCAGTGGCGTCCTCCCAGACCAGTGCTGGCAGACTGACACCACGGCGCTCTTCGACCACGTCAGAATGGGCGCCGCAACCGTGATCAATAGCCACGACCTGACCATCGCTGGCCGCGTAGCCATTAGCGCAAACACCGAAGGCTACCCCCAGCCCGCCGCGTAAACGCACAAAATACCCACAAGTGACACAGGGAGCCGGCGCATGCTTGGCCTCAGGAGTATCCGCTCCGCGCGTTGCGGTCCACCGCACACAGGCTAGATCACGCCCCTCGGGGCTGAGCACCCGATTGCGTCCCAAACCCAATTCGCGAACCACCGATCGGATCTCAACCAATTCACTCGGAGTCTTCGGATCAGCGCCGGCACTGTAACCGGGTATCAACCTCGGATCATCATCCGGAGTGGCCATCAACATGCCCGGCGTGACATCGCCAGGCTCAATTCGCTCAGACCAAGGCACCCACGCCGGTGCCAGCAGGGCATCTGCCCCGGGAAGCAGCACGACGTCATCAACCGTGGCTGTGCGAGCCCTGGGCACTCGCGTCAACAGCACCGCCCAATACCAACCGTGGTAAGCGGGATTGAGACACTCAAAGCGCTGAACCACCAGCCGCTCCCCCTCCAGACTGGCACCAAGCCAGGCCCCAACCTGGTCAGGTCGGCTCTCAGCTTCGGCCGCCGCTCGGGCCAGATCGACAGCCGCCATCAGCACCGAATCTGTTTTCGCCGCCACGCTCACAGCTCCAGTTCGTCAGCGAAACCCCGCAGCATGTGCGCCAACTTCTCAGACACTCGCGGATCAGGATAGCGACCACGCCGATAAGCGTTGCCAATGGAATCCAACAGCTTGATCAAATCCTCCGTGATGGCCGTCAACTGTTCGGTTGATTTTCGTTGCGCCTTGGACAACGATTCTGGCGCCTCGATCACCGTCACGGACAGAGCCTGTTCACCGCGGCGGCCATCAATGACACCGAATTCGACCCGCTGACCTGGCTTGAGTGTTGCCACGCCAGCCGGTAGAGCCGTCGCCCGCACATAGACGTCACCTCCGCCATCTTTGACGATGAAGCCGAAGCCTTTCTCCGCGTCATAGAAGCGCACCTTGCCTGCAGGCATGGGGACCTCACTTTCACCTTTGCTGGGACGATCACCATCGTACGCTGTCAGCGTCGACATCGGATCGTCAGCCTGATTGTCTGCACACTCTATCGAATGCCTACACCATACATGCCCACGACGACATCTTTCAGGTCGGTGGCAAAGCCATTGGCCGTGCCTGTTCCAAGCGCCGTCCGGATTTGCTTCTATGGCTTCCCATTAGACTGAAGATATGGCCAATTGGACCGACGGACCGCGTTATGCACCCAAGACCCCTCCCCATGCCTTTGCCCGACCGCTGATCACCCAACCGTGGGCGCCAGCTATGCCGGTCGAATCAGACGTTCTGGGCCCACAACCGGCTCCGGAGAGTATGGAAGCACCAGCGCGGGCTGTCGCGCTCGACACCATCACCACTCCAACCGGCGTGACTCGCGACCCACAACAACCGTTTTCGGTGATGTCTCTCCAGATCGCCGGCGTCGACGCAGTAACCACCAGTTCAGGCCTGAATCCCACTGCTCATCGCTTACCAACGCAGCCATTCAGCGTGTCTTCGAGTCTGGCCAACCAATCGCTGAACTGGGAGCCGCCTAATGAGGCGCCGCTGATGCCAACTGCGGCGCCAATCGCCGCTCGAGATCTTTTGACCGCCGCGTACCCCCCTCTGCTCTGGTTGATGTTGATTGCAGGTGCGATCGCCCTGGTCTGGCCTGCCGGAGGCTTCTTCGCTTTATTGGCCTGCCTGACTTTCCAAGCATCGCGGGTCCGTTTCAAACAGAAGAGCTTGATCTGGTTGATCATCACTGCGCTGGTTGTCATCGCAGTGGTCTGGCTGATCGATTGGGCAGTCAACCAGACAACTTCCAATGTCGATCTGGGTTTGGGCTGGTGGGCTGCGGTGGCCTGCTGGGCGGTCGCCGTCGCTGACCTCCTTTTGCAGCGATCAGCCATGCGGAACCCGCTCCCCAGCAACCAGCCCATGGCCACTGCCGCCCCTGCTCGAACAATCACGTCACCGACCGGACCTGTCAATCGCCAACCAGTCGCGGCAGTTTCCCCATCGGCGATGACTCGACTCAATCTCAATCAAGCCAGTTTCAAGCAACTCAATGCCCTGCCCGGGATCGGACCAGCCATGGCCGGCGCCATCATCGCCTGGCGTGGGCGATCAGGCCCATTCACCGATGTCCGCCAACTCCTCGACGTCGATGGCATCGGCCCGAAAACCTTCGCCGTGATCGCTCCGCTGGTGGCTGTCTGAACTCACGCTTGACAGCCCAAAGACTGAGGCTCTGTCAGACCAGCGTTGACATGGAACCTGGTCGACTTGCGGTCCGGTAATGGGTAGTCTCGAGCAGGCAGCGTCGGTGCGGCACCATCGGCCGCATGTCAACCGTCGTCCAACAGAGCCAAAAGACTGAAGCGGTGGCCGACTGATCGTCGACCACCGCTTCGGGCGTTTATTCAGGTGGATCAGTAATCCATGCCACCCATGCCACCGTCGCCACCAGCCGGCATCGCCGGAGCCTTCTCCGGCTTGTCAGCCACAACAGCTTCTGTCGTCAAGAACAGAGCGGCGATTGAAGCCGCATTCTGCAAGGCGGAACGAGTGACCTTGGCCGGATCAATGATCCCAGCCTTGATCATGTCGACATAGGAATCGTTCGAAGCGTCCAGACCCTGTCCGGCCGGCAGGTTGGACACCTTTTCAGCGACGACGCCACCTTCCAGACCAGCATTGACAGCGATTTGCTTCAGCGGAGCCGAGCAAGCCGTGATCACGATAGCTGCGCCAGTGGCTTCATCACCGGTCAGTGCCGGCAACTTGGCTGATTTGGCCGCCTGAATCAAGGCGACACCGCCGCCAGCGACGATACCCTCTTCGACCGCTGCCTTGGCGTTACGCACCGCGTCCTCGACCCGATGCTTGCGCTCCTTCAGCTCGACCTCAGTGGCCGCACCGACCTTGATCACTGCCACGCCGCCGGCCAGCTTGGCCAGACGCTCTTGCAGCTTCTCACGGTCGTAATCCGAATCAGAGTTCTCGATCTCCTTGCGGATCTGGGCGACGCGGCCGTCGATTTCGGTCTTCTGACCGGCGCCATCGACGATGGTGCACTCGTCCTTGGTGACGCGCACCGCACGAGCCCGACCGAGCAGATCCAGGGTAACTGCATCCAGCTTCAGCCCGACCTCTTCTGAGATGACCTGGCCACCGGTGAGAATGGCAATATCGGTCAACATAGCCTTGCGACGGTCACCGAAACCAGGGGCCTTGACCGCCACCGACTTGAAGGTGCCCTTCAGCTTGTTGACGATCAAGCCAGCCAGGGCTTCACCATCGACATCCTCAGCGATGACCAACAGCGGTTTACTGGAAGAGACGACCTTCTCCAGCACCGGCAGCAGGTCCTTGAGAGACGAAATCTTCGAGTTGGCAATCAGGATGTAGGGATCATCCAAGACCGCTTCCATCCGCTCGGTGTCGGTGACGAAGTATGAGGAGATGTAGCCCTTGTCGAAGCGCATGCCTTCAGTCAGTTCGAGCTCCAGGCCGAAGGTGTTCGATTCCTCAACGGTGATAACACCTTCCTTGCCGACCTTCTCCATCGCCTCAGCGATGATGTCGCCGACTGAACCATCAGCCGCCGAGATCGAGGCCGTCGCCGCGATCTGCTCGCGGGTCTCAATGTCAATGGCCGTGTCGGCCAGCTGTTCGACGATGGCTCCAACAGCCTTCTCGATGCCCTTCTTCAGGGCCATCGGGTTGGCGCCAGCCGTGACGTTGCGCAGGCCCTCGCGGACCATCGCTTGAGCCAGAACCGTGGCGGTGGTGGTGCCGTCACCGGCCACGTCGTCAGTCTTCTTGGCGACCTCCTTGACCAGCTCGGCGCCGATCTTCTCATAGGGGTCTTCGAGTTCGATTTCCTTGGCGATTGAGACGCCATCATTGGTGATGGTCGGTGAACCCCACTTCTTCTCCAAGACGACGTTGCGGCCTTTTGGACCAAGGGTCACCTTGACGGCGTCGGCCAGGGTGTTCATACCCTTTTCCAGACCCCGGCGGGCTTCGATATCAAATTGAATGAGCTTTGCCATTTCTTCTCCGGTTATACGAGGATGACTCCCCGAGTGGTGGATAAGTCGTGCGCCTGCTCAGTGCCCGCGACGGACGATTGGAGCGGCCATTGGGTCGCCAAGAATCTCACTGCCAGACGTAGCACTCCCACACTGAGAGTGCTAATCCAATACTGGCACTCTCAGCCCTTGAGTGCAAATGGTGCATGCTTCACCCGGTCAGCTCTGCAAGGCGGCCGGAATCGTCGCCGTCCAGGCGGCCTTGGCTTGCTCGAGGGGCAAATTGAATTGCCCACCGACCATCAGGGCGTCACTGTCCTGGACAGTTCCCAAGCGATGCAACGGCAGATCATTGGCGCTTGCCAGCGCCTCGACCGCGGCAAGGTTAGCCGCTGAACAACTGATCAGCACACGACCGGTCGACTCAGAGAAGAGACTGACAAAGGGGTCGCCCTCAAGCTCGATCACCGCTCCCCGGTCATGCCGGAAGCAAGACTCCAGCAAGGCTACCCCCAAACCGCCGTCGCTAAGATCATGGGCTGAAGACAGCAGATGAGTTTTCGAAGCGGTTTGGAAGAAGCTGGTCAGGCGCTGGTGATGGCCCAGGTCAACGGTTGGCGGGGTGCCGCCAAGGTGGCGATGCAGCACCTGCGACCAAGCGGAACCATCCAACTCATCCAAGGTGTCGCCGATCAGGGCAATGATATCACCAACCTCAGTGAAGCCGGAAGCGACCCGATCGGCCACATCGTCGATCACACCCAGCATGCCGACCACCGGCGTCGGCAAGATCGCTTGATCTCCGGTCTTGTTGTAAAACGAGACATTGCCCCCCGTGACTGGCGTTCCCAGGGTCGCACAGCCGTCGACTAGGCCCTTGATCGCCTCCTGGAACTGCCACATGATCTCCGGATCCTCCGGCGAACCAAAGTTCAGGCAATCGGTGATCGCCACCGGCTCAGCGCCACTGATGGCCACATTTCGATAGGCCTCAGCCAAAGCGATCTGCGCGCCGAGGTATGGATCCAGGTAAGCGAAGCGTGCGTTGCAATCGGTTGCCAGTGCCACACCTAGACCGGTTGACTCGTCGATCCGGATCATGCCGGCATCCTCTGGTTGAGCCAAAGCCGAGTTGCCTCGCACGAAACGGTCATACTGATTGGTGATCCACGATTTGTCAGCCAGATTCGGTGAGGCGATCACTGCCAGGAGTTGGTCCTGCAATTCCTGCCCCGTCTGGGGCCGTGGCAGGCTGGAACTGCCATCCGCCGCCACAGGGTCGGTCCAGTCCGGTCTGGCGACCGACCGATCATAGGTCGGGCCTTCGTGAGCGACCGTCTTTGGATCGACGTCGACCACACGCTCCCCTTGCCAATCAATCACCAGGTGGTCGCCGTCGGTCACTTCGCCGACCACCGTCGCCAAAACATTCCACTTGGAGCAGA
>JAITVZ010000043.1 GCA_031285505.1 Propionibacteriaceae bacterium | reverse complement strand
CTCAATCGCATCCAGGCAGGCCAGCTGCCAGCCGATGTGACTGGCGGACTGCCGCAATTTGAAGCTGGCAAGATGTCGACCCGGGCAGCCTCGGGCGCGGTTTTGTCGGCGCTTGCTCCACTGGTACCGGAGCTCTGGGGTGGATCGGCTGATCTGGCCGGATCGAACAACACCACCATGAAGGGGCAGCCATCGTTCCTGCCGGTTGATCGTGCCAGTGATGATTGGGAAGCTTCAGCCAATGGCCGCGTTTTGCACTTCGGCATCCGTGAACATGCCATGGGTGGGATTCTCAATGCGATCAACGCCGGTTTGACCAGGGCCTATGGTGGAACCTTCCTGGTCTTCTCCGACTACATGCGCACGCCGCCTCGTTTGGCTTCTTTGTCGCATATTCCCTCCATTTTCGTTTGGACCCATGATTCGATCGGGGTCGGTGAGGATGGTCCAACCCATCAGCCGATTGAGCAAATAGCCTCATTGCGCCTGATTCCCGGGCTGGACGTCATCCGTCCGGCTGATGCCAACGAGACGGCTTGGGCATGGCGAGAGATCCTGGCGATCAAGGATCATCCGACGGCTCTGATTCTGACCCGCCAGGATGTCACCACCTTCGATCGTGGTGTCGGCAGTGGCTTCGCGCCCGCTTCGATGATGGCCAAGGGTGCATATACCCTGGTCGATGCCAGTTCGGGTCAACCAGCGGTTGTCATAATCGCCACCGGTTCTGAGGTCGAGATCGCTGTGGCGGCGCGAACCATCCTTGAGGCTGACGGCCTGCCTACGGCAGTCGTCTCAGCGCCTTGTCTGGAGTGGTTCGCGGCCCAGCCTGAGGATTATCGCCAGCAGGTGTTGCCGGCTGCGGCTGTCAAACTATCGATTGAGGCTGGAGTCACTTATGGCTGGTCAGAGATCGTCGGCAGTCAGGGGCGGCGGATTGGCATTGATCATTTCGGGGCGTCAGCCAGCGCTGATCGGCTCTATCGCGAATTTGGTTTGACCGCTGAGAACCTGGTTGCCCAGGCCAAGGAATTGTTGGGCTCCGTCAATTGATCGACGTCGGTGATTGGCTGAGAGCGTCTTTCCAGCGGACGTTATGATTACAAAAAAGTGAGAAAGGGGCCTGATGAGAATCGGTATTCCTATGGAGTCTGCTCCGGCAGAGACCAGAGTCGCAGCCACACCAAAGACGGTGGCGCAACTGGTCAAACTGGGCTACGAGGTGATGGTCGAAGAGGGGGCCGGGGCTAAGGCGGCTTATCCGGATTCCGAGTATCTTGCAGCCGGAGCTGACATCGTCGGTCGAGCCGTCGCCTGGTCGGCTGACGTCGTCTGCAAGATCAATCCACCGATTGAGGCCGAGATTGACGCAATGGGCGAGGGTGCGACTTTGATCTCACTGATCGATGCCCCCAGGGCGGCGAGCTTGCTGCAAGCTCTGGCTGATAAAGGCTTGACCGTCTTGGCTATGGATTCAGTGCCGCGGATTTCTCGGGCGCAATCAATGGATGTCATCTCATCCATGGCCAACATCGGCGGCTATCGCGCCGTGGTTGAGGCCGCCCACGAATTCGGCTCCTTCTTCACCGGGCAAGTGACCGCGGCTGGTAAGGTACCGCCTGCCCGGGTCTTTGTCTCTGGTGCCGGTGTGGCTGGGCTGGCTGCTATTGGCACGGCTCACTCCCTCGGGGCGGTGGTCCATGCCACCGATATTCGACCGGAGGTGGCCGAACAAGTCGAATCGATGGGGGCAGACTTCGTCGCCGTCAATGTCGCCGAGCAACAGCAATCGAGCGATGGCTATGCCAAGGAAGCTTCAGCCGACTATGCGGCTGCTGCAGAGAAGATGTATGCCGATCAGGCTAAGGTCTCTGACATCATCATCACCACCGCTCTGATTCCGGGCAAGCCGGCGCCGCGACTGATCACCGAGCAAATGGTGGCTTCGATGAAGCCAGGATCGGTGATCGTCGACATGGCGGCGGCGGCCGGTGGCAATGTGGCTGGTTCAGTGCCTGATCAGGTGGTGACGACCAGCAACGGCGTCAAGATCCTCGGTTACACCGATCTGCCGGCGCGTCTGCCAACCCAGGCGTCGCAGCTTTATGGCACCAATGTGGTCAATTTGATGAAGCTGGTGACGCCGGCTAAAGACGGCGACATGGTCTTGGACATGAATGACGTTGTCCAGCGCTCGATGACAGTGGTGTCGGAGGGCACCATCACTTGGCCACCGCCACCGGTGCAGGTGTCGAAGGCTGGTCCGACCAATCAGCCGGCGGTGGTTGCTGGGCCCGACGCTGAGCCCAAGAAGCGCAACCCAATGGTCAACGCCATTGCCTTGGGCATTTGTGCGGTGCTGTTGATGGCCCTCTTCTGGGTCTCGCCGACCGGCTTGCTCAGCCACTTCATGGTCTTCGCGTTGGCGGTGGTCATCGGCTATTACGTCATCGGCAATGTCAATCATGCCCTGCACACGCCACTGATGAGCGTCACCAATGCAATCTCCGGGATCATCATCGTCGGCGCCCTGGCTGGTTTGAGTTCAGCATCGCCATCGGTGATCATCGCCATTTTGTCCATCGTCGGTATCTTGCTGGCAAGCATCAACATCTTCGGTGGTTTCACAGTCACCCAGCGGATGCTGGCCATGTTCCGGAAGGCCTGAGCCATGTCTATCACCCTTGTTTCTGGCTCGTATATCCTGGCTGGCCTCTGTTTCATCCTGGCGCTGGCCGGGTTGAGCAAGCATGAGACCGCCAAGCGCGGCAATTTGTTTGGCATGATCGGCATGGCCCTGGCCCTGATCTTCGCTATCCTCGGAACTGTCCTGCAACTGACCGATTCCGACTTGCCCGTCTCCACGGGTGGGCCATCTTGGGCGATTCTGGCCATTGTGCTTGCCCTGCTGATTGGCGCGGTCATCGGTGTGTTCATGGCTTTGCGAGTCGAAATGACTGGCATGCCTCAACTGATCGCCTTGCTGCATTCATTCGTGGGTCTGACCGCGGTGCTGGTTGGCTGGAACGCCTATCTTGAGGTGCCGGCCGATGTGGCGACCGGCTTGCACAACGGTGAGTTGTTCATCGGCATCTTCATCGGCGCGGTGACCTTCACCGGGTCGATCATCGCCTACTTGAAATTGTCGGAGAAGCTGAAGTCGGCGCCGCTGAGTCTGCCTCACCACAACCTGATCAACTTGGGTGCGGTCGTCGTGGTGATCGCTCTGGCTGTATGGTTCGTCATTGATCCGCAGTTGTGGTTGTTGGTGACGATGACTGTCATTTCCTTGGCCCTGGGTTTGCACTTGGTGGCCAGCATCGGTGGTGGCGACATGCCGGTAGTCATCTCGATGCTCAATTCCTACTCGGGATGGGCGGCCGCAGCGGCCGGCTTCACTCTGGGCAATGATCTGTTGATCATCACCGGTGCGCTGGTTGGCTCTTCCGGCGCCTACCTGTCATTCATCATGTGCAAGGCGATGAACCGTTCGTTCATCTCCGTCATCGCCGGTGGTTTCGGCTCCGATGGCGCTGTGTCTGGTGAAGAGAAGGATTACGGCGAGTATCACGAAACCACTGCACCCAAGGTGGCGGAACTGCTGAAGAACGCCGGGTCGGTGGTTATCACACCTGGTTACGGCATGGCAGTGGCCCAAGCTCAAAATGCTGTTGCCGATCTGACGGCGAAATTGCGCCAGCAGGGTGTTGAGGTGCGCTTTGGCATCCACCCGGTGGCCGGTCGTCTGCCTGGCCACATGAATGTCCTCTTGGCGGAGGCCAAGGTGCCATACGACATTGTCTTGGAGATGGATGAGATCAACGACGACTTTGCCAATACCGATGTGGTGCTGGTGATTGGCGCCAACGACACTGTCAACCCGGCGGCTATGGATGACCCCAGCAGCCCGATCGCAGGCATGCCTGTGTTGGAAGTCTGGAACGCCAACACCGTCGTGGTCTTCAAGAGATCGATGAATACCGGTTATGCGGGTGTGCAGAACCCCTTGTTCTTCAAAGATAATACGGTTATGTTGTTTGGCGATGCCAAAGAGCGCGTCCAAGACATCATTAAGGACCTCTGACTGGTCCACAATGACATGGGGCGGGATCACCCTTTAGTGATGGGAGATTTTTTATGAGAATCGCTTTTCTTGGTCTGGGACGGATGGGTCAGGAACTGGTCAAGAATCTATTGGATCAAACTGACCATGACCTAGTCTTGTGGAATCGATCGGCTGGCAAGCTGGCGCTTTTCAAAGGGACGCGAGCCCACTTGGCTGACTCGGCAGCATCAGCGGTTGATCGTGCCGACCTGGTTCTGACATGTTTGTTCGGCCCGGACGCGGTTCGCCAAGTGGTGATGGATCCTGGACTGTTGACTGCTGGAGACCGCTGGTGTGACATCTCGACCATCGGGCCGGTGATGGCCGCTCAAGCTGCCAGCTGGGCGGAGACACGAGGCATTGATTATGTCCATTCGCCCGTGCTTGGCTCCTTGGGGCCAGCAGCTGCCCGTGATTTGGGAGTATTGATCGGTGGAGCGTCGGCCGCTGCCCGAGCACAGGTGCGGCCTGTGGTCAGCGTTTGGGCTGATCCACAGCGGATCGTTGAGTATGATTCGGCAGCCAAGGCGGCTAGCGGCAAGTTGATTGTCAACTATGGTTTGGCGGTCGGCATGCAGGCGATCATCGAAGCGGTGCGAGTCGGTATGGCCGGCGGATTGACCGAAGATGAGGCCGTCAGTCTGCTCCAGTTGCCCAAGACACCGTTGTCGATCATCGCCAACATGAAGGGGGCATTGTTGGAGTCCGGGGACTATTCAGCGACTCAGTTCTCGACCAATCTCTTGGCCAAAGACGTCGACCTGATGTTGCGTCTGGCCGAGGGTCAAGCCACACCGGCCCTGACTGCCGCCTTCGCGTCGTTGGAGCATGCCCGCCGGGCTGGCTGTGGCGAGTCGGATTTTGCGGCAATGGCTGGCCTCAGACCGAGTGACCCAGATCATGAGTCGGCCCCGACCCAGGTCAATTGATCGGCCAAAAAAAGGGAGTGAAAGAAGAGCATATGGATATCTGCCAACACCGTCTTATTCCAGTGGTCGTTATCAGTGACCCCAACGACGCCGAGCCGTTAGGCCAAGCCCTGATTGACGGTGGCTTGCCCATTGCCGAGGTGACCTTCAGGACACCTGCCGCGGCTGAGGCCATTTCAATCATGAGTGAGATCGATGGTTTGACAGTCGGCGCCGGCACCGTGGTGACGCCTAATCAGGTTGAATTGGCAGTGGAAGCGGGAGCCCAGTTCTTGGTCAGCCCGGGTTTGCGGGCCGATGTGGTCCGAGAGGCGATCATGGATGGCCGACCGATCGTACCGGGGGCGGTCACACCCTCGGAGATCATGCAAGCTCAATCGCTCGGGATCGACACGGTCAAGTTTTTCCCTGCCAACCTGTATGGTGGTGCGGCGGCGATCCGAGTCCTGTCCGGACCGTTCACGACGATGAAGTTCATTCCGACGGGCGGAGTTTCTTCGTCCAATCTGGCCGACTATTTGTCCCTACCGTGCGTGCCGGCTGTCGGTGGTTCTTGGATGGTGCCGCTGGGTCTGATCAACGGACGAGATTTCGCCGCCATCACCACCCTCTGCCGGACGGCCGTCAGTTTGGTGGCTTCCCTGGCCAACTAGGGCCGATGCCGCTGTCAAGCACGCACACGCAGACTGTCGAACCACTCCGTTTGGTGGACGGAACCGTCGGCTTTGATGTGGGCGACCACCGAGGTGGCTGTCGGCACCGGATGATCGGGGATGCCCAGGGTCCGCAGTATCGCGCCGATCACCGGTTCGTGGGTGCATAGCGCCGTCGGCATGTCGGCTTGGGCAATGGTGGATGCCAAACCGATGATGTAATCGCTGAGCGCTCCGGAGCTAACTGACTCCTCGCTGAGCCAGCGCTTGGTGGCGATCTTGTAGCCAATGGCCTTGCTATACGGTTTGTACGTCTCAACGCAACGGGTCGCCGGCGAGGACAACAACTGGCGCACGCCAAAGGCCTTGAGCAATTGACTGACAGCGGGCAGTTGGCGCAGGCCGCGGCTGGCTAGTGGCCGGTTGTGGTCCGGTCGTTTCCAATCGTCGCGGCGTCGGGCTTTAGCATGGCGGGTGATGATCAGCGCTGTGGTGGCTGGTGCATCAACGGCTTCAGCCAGCAATTGTCGGTCGTTGGCGTAAGTCAGTCGTTGGAGTGCCTCACCGATGGGCAGCCAGAGGAGCTGATCGACTTCGTTGTCCGGGCGATGTTTGCCTTCACGCAGGATGACCCCAGACCACCATGAGGTGATCTTGCTACCGGTGCCGATGGCATGGCGACTAGGTGTCAGGGGTGTGCCCAGTCGTATCTTAAGCCCGGTTTCTTCGCGTGTCTCGCGCACGGCGGTGGCTGGCAGCAGTTCATCGGGGTGAGCCTTGCCCTTGGGCAGCGTCCAATCGTCGAGGCCTGGGCGATGGATCAGCAGTGTTTGGCGCTGGTCGGCGCGGCCGCGCAACATGACTGCGCCGGCCGCCCAAATCGGGGCAGTGGTTCCATGACTCACCGTTCCACCATACAAGTGACGGGCGCATCGGTGCTAGCTGGCGCTATTTCGCCTGGTCAAGGCGATCAAGTGCTCCTGGATGTCGGTCAAGGGCTGGCCTTGATCATCCAGAGTGTGTGGTGACCAGCCGTCCTCGGTCAGCCACCACGATGCCGTCCGCTGATCGAAAGCCATGTCGAACAGCGAGCCGATCTCGTCAATGTGTGCTTGGTGGGAGAGCTTGACCAACACTTCGACGCGTCGGTCGAGATTGCGATGCATCAGATCAGCAGAACCGATGCCGACCATGGGTGAACCGGCGTTGTCGAACCAGAACAAGCGCGAGTGCTCGAGGAAACGACCGAGGATGGAGCGCACCCGAATGTTGTCACTCAAGCCCGGGATTCCACCTTTCAGAGCGCAGATGCCACGCACCCACAGATCAACTGTGACACCTGCCTGACTGGCTCGGTAAAGGGCATCCATCATCGCCTCATCGACGATCGAGTTGACTTTGATCCGAATCCGACCGGGCGTACCGGATTGCTGCAGCGAGATTTCGTGCTCGATCAATTCGAGCAGGCCATGACGGATACCAATGGGGGAGACCAGCAGACGGCGGTAATGAGACTCGGCGGTCATGCCGCTGAGGTGGTTGAACAGGCGGGCGACATCATCAGTGATGATGGGATTGGAGGTCAGCAGGCCCATGTCTTCATAGAGTCGGGCGGTTTTTGGATTGTAGTTGCCGGTGCCGATGTGGCAGTAGCGGCGCAGGCAATCGCCCTCGTCACGGATCACCAATGACAACTTGCAATGGGTTTTGAGACCGACCAGGCCGTAAACCACATGCACTCCGGCCTTCTCCAGTTTGCGGGCCCAGCGAATATTGGCCTGCTCGTCGAAGCGCGCCTTGATTTCCACCAGCGCCAGGACCTGCTTGCCGGCCCGGGCCGCCTCTATCAGGGCGTCGACGATCGGCGAATCCCCTGAAGTGCGATAAAGAGTCTGCTTGATGGCCAGGACCTGGGGGTCGGCCGCAGCTTGTTCGATAAAACGCTGCACCGAAGTGGCAAAGGAATCATAGGGATGATGCAGCAAGACGTCGCGCTTCTTCAGCGACGAGAACAGGTCGGCTGGCTGGGCCGTTTCGACTTCAGCCAACTGCGGGTTTGTCCGGGGAAGGAAAGCTGAGTATTTCAACTCTTCCCGGTCGAGATCAGCAATTGGAAACAGTCCGGTCAAATCCAACGGTCCACGGACAAAGAAGATCTCCTGGGTGGTGACGTCCAGCTCTGAGGACAGGGTGTCCAGCAGCTCTGAATCAATGTCGTTTTCCACCTCAAGCCTGACCGGCGGCCGGCCGACCTTACGCCGCAACAACTCTTTTTCCAATGCGAACAAGATGTTTTCGGCGTCGTCTTCTTCAACTTCGACATCCTCGTTGCGGGTCACGCGGAAAATGGCGGATTTGATGATCTCCATACCGGTGAAGATGATGTCGAGATGATGGGCGATGATGTCTTCCAAGGGAATGAATCGTCCCTCGGTCACTTCGATGAAACGGGGCATGACGTTGGGCACCTTGATTCTGGCGAACAGGCGACTGCCCGTTTGGGGATTGCGCAGTTGGACTGCCAGATTGAGGCTGAGGCCCGAGATATAAGGGAAAGGGTGAGAGGGATCCACCGCCAACGGGGTGAGAATCGGGAAGATTCGCTCGTGGAAGAGTTCGGATAGGCGAGTGCGCTCCGACAGCATCAATTCGGACCAGCGCATCAGGCGGATGCCCTTGTCAGCCAGTTCGGGGATGATTTCATCGAGGAAGACCCGGCTTTGCTCACTGGTCAAGTCTCGGGCTGTCGACAGAATCGCTTCATGGAGCTCCCGTGGCAACAAGCCAGAAGTGCCGCGCTGCGCCAGGCCCGCATCAATGCGTCGCTTCAAACCGGCGACACGTACCATGAAGAACTCATCCAGATTCGACGAGAAAATCGCCAAGAAACGGGCACGCTCGAGCAGAGGCACTCGCAGTCGGTCTTTGCTGAGGTCCAGCACGCGGTTGTTGAAGGCCAACCAGCTCAATTCACGATCGTTGTAACGGTCATCAGGCAAGGCCGGGGCGGCGTCGGCCTGGTCGGTGGTATCGGTCCTCAGCAAATCCAGTGCTTGGTCGGCGTCAGCCGGCGAGTCATCGTCAGCGATGGATGGCCGTTGATCAGGGCGGTCTGATGGTGTGACTGAATCCGGCAAGGTGCTGAAGATCTCGTCGGCGGGGTCGGTGGACGAGACTGTCGGTGGTTGCTCATTCTCAGCAAGCGGTGAACTGGCCGAGGTGGCAGTTGTTGGCACGGTGCCTGACGGTGGAACGGCCACGTCATCTGGGGTCACGGTTGTCGAAATCGCCGGAGCCGAAGGTACTGAGGCCGGGGCGGGGGTGGTGTTGGTCGCAGGGCCAGTGGTCGCTCGGGGAGCTGTCGCAGCCTGCGTGGCCACCGGGGCAGATGTTACCGGCGATGGGTTGTCAGGATCAGGAGATTCCCGGTGGTCGGTGTGCAGCCCAACATCGGCCGAGTCAGAAGGGTCGTTAGGTGCATGTATCGCCGCGCTGACAGCTGTGTCGTCCTGCGGTTGATCGGCGTTTATCGGGCCCATCATGGTTGTTGGCCCAACGGCGTTGGCGCGGAGATTTGCTTCTTCGGCTGAGAGTCGGGCCCGGTTGAACACCGCCATCAAAGAGTCGATCATCTCCTTGGTCTCGCCGCGACCAGGAGCACTGTCTGGTTGATCATCCACCGGGTCTGGGTCAGTCTGACTCGGCAAATCGACTGGCGCTGGCTCATTGACTGACGGCGCAGGTCCTTGAGAGCCAAAGCCATTGGGCAATTGACGGGGCTTGAGCGAGATGTCGCTGCCATGGGGGACGCCGGATCGGATTGGGGCGGAATCGGTTGGGTTGAGTTGACCGGGATAGGTGTCGGTTGGGTCGGGTTCCGTTGCGACCGCTTGGGGTGAGGACGGTTGCGATGCGCTGGTCTGCGTGACGTTTGCCGCGAGTTTGGATGCCGATGACGTTTGGGCGGTTGCCTTGGCGCTGGTGGACAGTCTGAAGGGCGTCGCTGCGCCGCTGGCAGCATCGTCAGACAGGGCATTCAACACCTTGTCGATTTGTTCCTGCGTCGGGATGCCACTGGCGTCGGTGCCAGCATTTCTCAGGCTGAGAAAGGCGTCCAAGGCTGATTCGGTTGAGGTTTG
>JAITVZ010000147.1 GCA_031285505.1 Propionibacteriaceae bacterium | reverse complement strand
GACGACGATAGGCCTCAAGGTAACGCTGCCTGGTGGCCTGGATCACCGCTGCCGGCAGTGCCGGTGGTGGCGTGCCGGCTGACTTGTCCCAGCCGGATTGATCAGTCAACCAATCGCGGACGAATTGCTTGTCAAAACTGGGGATTGATGATCCCGGTTGATACTGGGACATGTCCCAGAAGCGCGACGAGTCGGGGGTCAAGACTTCATCAGCCAAGACCATCGTGCCGTCGTCGCGTCGGCCGAATTCGAACTTGGTGTCGGCCAGGATGATGCCGCGTTCCTCAGCCATGGTCGAGGCGGCGGCAAAGACCTGCAACGTCAAGTCCCGCAAGGCCTGGGCCGATTCTTTACCCACCAGATTGACCAACTGGTCGAAGCTGATGTTCTCGTCGTGCTCACCAATATCAGCCTTGGTCGATGGGGTGAAGATCGGCTCGGGCAAACGGTCACCATGGCGCAGGCCCGCCGGCAAGGCGATGCCGGTGACTGTGCCGCTGCGCTGGTACTCCTGCCAACCACTGCCGGTGATGTAGCCGCGGGCGATGCATTCCACCGGCAGCATCTCCAGGCGCTCGGTCACCATGGTTCGCCCCACCCAGTCAGCAGGCAGCGGGTAGGGGCCGGCGGCCCCATCGAGGCGCGATCCCCACAAGACATGATTGTCAACCAGGTCTGACAGTTGATCGAACCACCACAAGGACATTTGGGTCAAGATGATGCCCTTGTCGGGGATCTGGCTGTCCAGCACGAAGTCGTAAGCCGATATGGCGTCAGTGGCCACCAGGAGCATCGCGGCTGGGTCGGGCAAAGCATAAAGACGGCGCACCTTGCCGGCATGGATCAATGAGTAAGACGAATGCATGCCATCAGCCTAAACCGACCGGCGCCAGCCGTGGCGCACTGATCAAGGATGGCCACTGCTATGGAACCGATGATTAATGCTGTGGCGTCATCGTTTCCCTAAGCTAGGCTGGGCCACAGATCAACCCCCACGATCTTCAGGAGACTCATGCCTTCGCCGCACAATGATGACTGGCCAGACGATGACCCCCAGCCCAAGCGATGGGGGGCGAGCGGCCTGTCGTCAGGGCTGAGTTTGAACAGCGCAGCGGCCTCACAAGCCCAACCACCAGTCGAAGCGGACAAGGCATTGGCTACCGTCACCGCCAGCACGCAGACGCCCAATCCTGGCGCGCCGACTGATTCGATCGACCCCAGCCAACCAGGGCGACTGCGACCCGGGCACATCTACGCCGCCGCCGGTCTTATCGCCTTGGTGACCGTGGTTGTCATCTACCTGCTTTGGCCGCGCCCGCTGGTGCTCAGCGCCGAGCAGTTGCTACGTCTGGCAGCCAATAACACTGCTCCCCTACAGACTCTGCAGCTATTCAACAATGACACGCAGACCCTCGACGACGCGAAAGACATCCTTGATTTGCCAGCCGACCAGCGAGCGGTGGCAATAGCGGCTTCCGTCAATGCGCAAAGCGTCGCCTATAGACAATCGGCCACGATGTCCCCGGACTGTCTCCTCGATGGGGCGATCGATCATCTGCAGATGGTGGCGTGGACAGTCCTGGCAGACCTGGACAACGACGGGCAAGAAGACGACTCATTCGCCAACAACAATGAGCTGACTCCGTCGGCCATGGTCTTGTTGTTCGACACGCCAACCCAGGCAAATAAGGCCCGCCCACTGGTGATCGCCTGTCAATCCAGCCAATATCAGAGGATGTTCCAGGATGCCTCACTGGCTGACGATACTTTGACGATCGACCAGGCAGAAGATCTGGTGGCCGGACAAGCTCGATCATCTCTGACTGTCACAGAGATCAGCACAAATCTGGACCTACCTGTCGATATCACTCTATCCACCCTGGCCTTTGGTAACGCCGTCGTGTTGATCAGCTCCAGCAGCTCGTGGCAGCTGAGTGGTCGGCTGACCGAGGCCGTCGAGCAATTCCAATCAGCCTTCGGCAGCTGACCGGCACTACTTGGACCTGGCCCCGTTCCTGGCCCATTTGATCAGTTGGTACTGATCAGTTGCTGCCCTTTTTGGCCAATGCCGCCCACTCGTCGCGCAGACCGACGGTGCGGTGAAACAGCCCGTCTTGGCGGGGATCGGCTGCGAAATAACCGAGACGCTCAAACTGAACGACCTGCCCGGGCTGGACCTGGACACTGCCAGCTGGGCTCTCCAGCGACGCATCGAGGGCCGGTCGCCCCAAACTGGGTTCACCCTTGGCTGTCAGAACCTCGACTGAATCGCGGTTGAGGTCATCCATCGGATCACCGCTGGCTGCCCCAGGCGCCTCAGCGCTGAACAGCCGGTCATAAAGACGGGCCTCAATATCGACTGCCGTCGGCGCCGACAGCCAGTGCATGGTTGATTTGACCTTACGGCCGTCGGGAGCGTTGCCGCCGCGACTGGCCGGATCAAAACTGGCATGGACCACACTGGGCTGGCCGGAATCGTCCAGATCGACCGATGTGGCTGTCACCAGATAGGCGCCGCGCAGTCGCACCTCACGCCCTGGCGAGAGGCGGAAAAACCTCGGCGGCGGATCCAGCGCAAAATCATCTCTTTCAATCCACAGTTCGCCGCTGAAAGGCACCATCCGCGAGCCGTCGCCGGGATTCTCCGGGTTGTTGGTCAACTCGAACCACTCGACTTGGCTTTGATAGTCATCGCCGGCCTGGATCGCCTCACCGAGGGTGCGTCCATCGGTGGTCGGCCAATCGTCAAGGACCAGTTTGAGTGGCTTGAGCACCGCCATCCGTCGCTGAGCGGTCCGGTTCAGCTCGGCGCGAACGAACGACTCCAACTCCTCCAAGCGATGGCGGGCGTTGGTCTTGGTCAAACCGATGTGCTCACAAAAGGCCCGGATGGCCGCCGCTGGGTAACCGCGACGGCGTAGGCCCTGGATGGTCGGCATCCGGGGATCATCCCAACCGTCGACCAAGCCATCAACCACCAGCTGTCGCAGCTTGCGCTTGCTGGTGACGGTGTGGGTCAACTCCAAGCGAGCGAACTCCATTTGTTGAGGATGATCACCCGGCAAGTCCAATTGGTCGAGGAACCAGTTGTAGAGCGGGCGATGAGACACAAATTCCAAGGTGCACATCGAATGGGTGACGCCTTCGATAGCATCGGATTGGCCATGGGCCCAGTCGTAATTCGGGTAGATCACCCATTGGTCACCGGTGCGGTGGTGATTGGTGCGCCGAATGCGATACATCACCGGGTCACGCAAAGACATATTGTCTGACTGCATGTCAATCTTGGCCCGCAACACCTTGGCGCCGTCAGCGAATTGGCCGGCGCGCATCGCCCGGAACAGTGCCAGATTCTCCTGTGGGCTGCGGTCGCGATAAGGCGATTCAATCCCGGCCTTGCCGAAACCGCCACGCTGGGTTGAAATGGTCTCGGCGTCCTGATCGTCAACGTAGGCCAAGCCCCGCTCGATCAATTCTTCGGCCCAGCGATAGAGCTGCTCGAAATATTGCGAGGCATAGAAAACCTGTTTGGGGTGATAGCCCAGCCAAGCGATGTCATCGATGATCGACTCGACATACTCGACGTCCTCAGCATCCGGGTTGGTGTCGTCGAACCGCAGGTTGCAGATGCCGTCAAACTGCTCGGCGATCCCGAAATCGGCGATGATCGCTTTGGCATGGCCAATGTGCAGATAGCCGTTCGGCTCTGGCGGGAAGCGAGTCTGGACCCGACCGCCATATTTACCAGCAGCCCGGTCAGCGCTGATTTGATCGGCGATGAAATCCGAAGGGACAGTGTTTGGCTCAGTCATCCGACCAGAGTAACACGGCGCCAAACTCCACTTTAGGGTTCCGCTGACCGATTCAGTGCCAAGGCCGGTTCAAACACCCCACCTCCGTTTGAGTGAAGAACCAGGTCAGTGTCCAGCGACCGAATCCGGGGCAATGCCGGTTCAAGCCATCTGCGCCAACTGGTCAACCAGGGCCCACAATCGACGCAGCGACTCCTCGCGGCCCAACAACTCCATTGACTCGAATAGCGGCGGTGAAACCGTTGATCCGGTGATAGCCACCCGGATGGCAGCGAAGGCCGTTTTCCGCTTCAGGCCGAGCTCGTCGACCAAGCGCCGATTGAGATCGATCTGCATCGCTTCAGGCGTGAATTCACCGCCAGCCAGCAAATCCATCGCCGCCAACAGGGCCGGCCGGGCCGTGTCATCCAGCTTGGCCAAGGTCGCCGCCTCGATCACCAAGGGCTGATCGGTCAACAGGAACTGCAATTTGGCCAAGGCCTCTTTCAAGGTGACCAGTCGTGGCGCGATCAAGGGGGCCGCCCCGAAAATCAGGCGGCGCTGACGCTGGGTCAAGCCACCATCGACCAGATCAGCCTGGAACTGGTCGATATAATCAATGATCGATTCCGCCAACTGCGCCGGAGCCAGTGCCCGGATGTAATGGCCATTCAACCAATCAAGCTTCTTCAAATCAAAGATCGGACCGACCGTCGACACCTTGGCCCAATCGAAATCGGCCACGAAATCATCGAATGATCGCACCTCCTGCTCACCTTCAGCTGGTGGGTAGCCCAACAATTGCAGGAAGTTGCGCAAGGCTTGCGGCAGATAGCCCTCTTCTTGGAACCAGGCCAGCCTGGCGGCGGGGTTTTTCCGCTTGGAGATCTTCGACCGGTCTGTGTTGCGCAGCAGCGGCATGTGACACCAGGCCGGTGGGGTCCAACCCAACCATTGATAAAGCAGAATGTGCTTCGGCGTCGATGAGATCCACTCCTCGCCGCGGACAACATCGGTCACCCCCATCAGATGATCATCAACCACCACCGCCAGATGATAGGTCGGGAAGCCATCCGCTTTGAGGATGACTTGGTCATCGGGGCGCGGCGCGTGGACTTGCCCGCGAATCGCATCGGTGAAGCTCAGCTCGACATCATCTGGCACCAGCATCCGCACCACTGGCGTCGGCGAGAAACCAGGCAGCTTGGCCCGCTCTTCGGCGGTCTTGCCCAAACAGAGGCGGTCATAGCCGGTCTTGGCTTGTTTGGATGCGGCCTGCTCAGCCCGCATTTGAGTCAAACGCTCGGCACTGCACCAGCAGTAGTAAGCATGTCCGGCGGCGATCAACTGATCGACAAAGGGTTGATAGGTGCTGAGCCGTTCCGATTGGCGATAAGGCGCGACTGGGCCGCCGATGTCCGGGCCCTCATCCCAATCGAGACCCAGCCAGTGCAGCGTGTCGAAGATTTGCTGCTCTGATCCGGCCACCAGGCGGGCTTGATCAGTGTCCTCTATCCGCAACAGGAACTGGCCGCCGGTCTTGCGGGCATAGGCCAGGTTGAACAGGGCCATATAAGCCGTGCCGACGTGGGGATCGCCGGTTGGCGATGGGGCCACGCGGGTGCGAGCAGGAGTTAGTGCGTCGGGCATAGCGGCAAGCTTAGCGAAGACCGATGGGGCCGCCCTGTTCGAGTGACCCCACCGGTCCTTGGCGAGCACAACTTCGCCGGATTGGAGGGCCTCAGCCGCCTTTGACCTCGGGAATGACTTGGGTGCTGCTACCATCGCTTGAAGTCACCTCGACGGTCACCGTTGTTCCGAGGTCAGCCGAGCTGAAGATCAGATTGCCGGCCTGTTTCGGCACGTCCACAGTCACGGCGCCTCCAGCCCCGGTCACGGTCACCCGATCACCTGCAGTCAGATCAAGATCCTCGGAGAACCAGGCTTGGCTGGAGGCCTCGGTCGGGGTCACCAGCATCATGCCGCTGGCTCCCAGCGCCACCAGAGTGCCTCCACTGACGATGAAGTCACCGTTCACGTCGACGGCGGTTTCGGGTTCGCCGGTTGGCCCAAAGACGGTGGTCGTTCCGCCGGTGATCTCCATGGTGCCGTTCGAGTCGATGCCGTCACCACCGGCATCAATAGTCAGTTCGACATCCCCGCGGATGACCACTGCGGCCGCTTGGACAGCGAACATGGCGCCACCACCAGCGGGACCGCCCTGCGGCATGGCGCCATCAGTTGGCATACCTTCGGGCATCTGGCCGCCGCCGGGGAACGTGCCGTCAGTCGGGAAATCGGTCGGCATGCCTTCTGGCATCTGGCCGCCGCCAGGGAACGACCCGTCAGTCGGGAAGTCGGTCGGCATCCCCTCCGGCAACGTGCCGTCGGTCGGCATCTGGCCGCCGCCCCAACCACCCATGTCGGGATCGTTAGATTCTGTCATGGTGCCATCGGTGGCGTTGATGCCGTCATCGCTGGCCGTCAAGGCAATCTGACCGCCACCCAGGGCGATGATGGCTGACTCCAACCCTTCAACTGCCCCACCGACCGTCACTGAGCCACCATCGATCAGTAATCGTTGCTCAGCGTGAATCGCATCATCGGTGCAATTCAACTGCAAGGATCCACCATCGATCAGGACATCGGAGGCAGCGTTGACACAATCGGCGGCCTCGCCGTTGGTGTTGACGGTGATTTCACCGCCGTCGATCAAGACATAGCCAGCGCCGAGATCAGTGTCATTGGTCGCTTTGATGCCTTGCCCGGTCGAGTCGACGCTGATCGTGCCACCATTGATGGCCAGCAGATCGCGTCCCTTGATGCCATCATCGGCCGCGGTGACGCTGATTTGGCCCGAAGTGACAACCAATTGATCTTTCGAGGCAATGCCATCACCAGCTCGTCCCGTGACCGCCAGCGAGCCTTCACCAGTGATCGCCAGATCGCAATTGCTGAACAAAGCGGCGTCTGGTTCAGTGTCCGCCGGATCGGCATAGACGTAGGTCAACGCATCGGTCAAGCTATTAGTCGAGCCATCGGCCAAGACGATCAGCAACTGATCGAAGCCCTTGGCGAAAATCGCCGCCGAGCTTGAGCTGGTGATTGACACACCATCCAAGATCAGGGTCACCTGACCTGATCCCGCACCGGCCCCGTCAACCACGATTTGCCCATCGGACAAAGAGCCAGACAAGCGATATGTCCCTGCCTGCTCAATGGTGATGGTCGAGCCATCGAGACCGACCGAACTGGGCACCTGCGAGCCGGCGTCATTCAGCTCGATCGCCTGGGCCGAATCGAAATCAACCGCCAGATCACTGTCGGCCAGGTTGATCGCCAGATCATCGGCCAGGGCGGCTGCCACAGATTCCGGCACGACCAAATCGGCGACGGCGGTCGCCGGCTCGGTGTTGCTTTCGCTGGAATCATCATTCGAGGCGCTTGTGGTGCAGCCATAGAGCAGCAGGCTCAGCCCGGCTAATCCGGCTATCGCTAGTCGTGTCTGTAATTTCATCTTCAACTCAATCCATGTCGTCAATTGTCATCAGCGTGCGATGCCAGCGGTTGGCCCCGAGAAAGGAATAAAGAAGGGCCAACCCGCTGGCATATTTCGAGATGCGCGCCGGCCGCGAGCCGTGGCGCCACAGCCAATGGTCAATGTCACTGATATGCGCGGCTGTCTTGGTTTCAACAATCACCAGTGATGGCACTGTTTCATCTCGACCAGAATCCAAGGCTTGCCAAGCCATCCCTTGGTCGATGGTGCAGCGACTGCCATCGGGCAACAGCAAGGTGATCCGGTCATAATCAACCTGAAGTGTCGGCACCAAACGATCCACCGGAGCCCCTTCGACACCGCGACCGGCCAGCGTGGTCGCCACCCAGTCGCGGCGCCCCGCGCCCTCAATCGCCAAGCCAGTCGGTCGATCAATCTGAGCCTGGCCGATCGGCAAGCGATCCTTGACGGTTTGGCCACGCAGGCCCCGAGTCTTAACCTCCAACCATTGCTCGCCGGAATCGCAGTAGCGCCTGGCCCGCACCTTGAAGCGGTGGCGACGCTGATGGGCGGCCAGTTGATAACAGAGGAAGTCTCCAGTGTCGTAGTAGACCGACTGGTAATGGAACTGGCGCTGCCCGGCGATGTCCAAGACCTTGGCGCCCTCGGGCAAATCGGCCAGCAGAGCCCGGGCCCGATCAATGGTCAGCATGTATTTTCGATCGGTGCGAGCCAGTAGGGCCGCCCGCTGATTCAGTTCTGTCAGGCTGACACCCGGCAATTGTGATTGGTCTGGCAGGACCAAGCCCTGCACCTGCGCCAATGATTCCATGGAGATGCTCATCGTGACGCCTCCCCTGCCAGGCCAACTTTGTTACTCTTGGCCGACAGATCAGGTGCTCGAAAACGGACATCGACGACTGTCAGATCATTGACCATGTCTTTGCGGGTCACCGAGTAATGAATGATCGGCGCGCCAACGACCTCTTCCAAAGCCGCCCGCAATGTCGCCGGATCAGTCGAGACGTGGTCGAGAATGACAGTTTGCGAAGTGAACTGGCCGAGGGTGTGCGGCGAGTCGACAATGGCGATGACCACCAACAGACCAACCATCAAACCAAGTGACAACCAACCCATGGTCGCACCCAAGCCACCGATCAAGCCGAGAGCCAATGCCGAGAAATAGTAGGCGATCTCATGCTGACTCAACTCCATCGAACGCAAGCGAATGATCGACAAGACACCGAAAATACCCAGCCCCAAACCAGCCGAGACGACCGCTGACGACAAAACCACCGCCACTGCCATCACCCCGACATTCAAGGCGACATAGGCAACCACCAGATCACCGCGCCGGTGTCGTGGATAGAACAAGGCCAGCGTCAGTACTGCAATCGCTGCCAGATCGGCGATCGGCAACATAATCGAAAACATCAAATCCCCCTCAGGTTTGTTGACCCAAGTATGGGAACAAGGCGTCAAGAAAACTCTGAGAAAGTGATTGACCGATGATTAAGGACGCGATCTAGCCGCCAAAGGTGAAGCCCTCCTGCCCCTTGGAGCGCCCCGGAGCGATTCCCGCTGCGCGAGCACTGGGAGCGACCCAGCGCTCGTAGGCTTCATCGGTCACCCCCCCATGAGCGATGATGTCGGCGAACATCCGACCGGAGTTCTTGATGGTTCGACGCTGGCTGTCATAGTTCAACTCAACCAGGCCGAAGCGCGGCACTTCGCCCTCGATCCATTCCCAATTGTCGGTGAAGCACCAGTGGTAGTAGCGCTCCACCGGCGCGACTGCTGCTGCGACCGCCGCCAGGTGATCATAGATGTAGCGACGGCGAAAACTATCAGTCGCATCGGCTGTGCCATTCTCAGTGATGTAGATCGGGCCAGGATAGCGCTTGGCCACCGCGTCGATCAGAGCCGTCAACCCAGCCGGATAGATCTCCCAACCCAGGTCGTTGACCGACGCTCCGGGTCGAGTGCTTGGCCAGAAGCCATCGACCCAGGAGCGGGTGTAGTAGTTGATGCCAGTGAAATCGAAGTAGCGCCCCCGCTTATTGCTCCTGCCGGCACGCAAAGGCGCTCGGAAACGGCCGTAAGCCATCGCCTCCATGACCGCGTCTTGAAACAAGTAGCGCATCACTGATCGACTGAGCAGTTGCAGTGGGTTCCAGGGTTGAGCCACCCCAAAGACGCGCAGGTGGTGCGCCACGCCGACCCGAGCCGTCGGCTGCAGGGCGTGAATCAGTTGATAGGCCCGAATGTGGGCCTGAGCCAGGCGACTCATCACCGTCATCGCTTGACTGATCGAGCGATTGCCTGGGGGCCAATCACCGAAGACATGACCCTGGGTGACATAGACATTGGGCTCATTGATCGTCACCCAGCCGTCAACCAGATCGCCGAGCTGGGCGACGACATGGCGGACGTAGCGCAGGAAAATGGCGACGACATCATCGGCCAGCCAGGCATCACGTTCCTCCAACCAACCGGGGTTGTTGAAGTGGTGCAGGGTCACCAGCGGCTCGATGCCAGCAGCGCGCAGGGCGGTCAATTCGTGGCGATAGTGCTCGATGGCGCTTGGATCGAACTGGCCAGGCTGTGGCTCGATGCGAGCCCATTCCAGCCCCATCCGG
>JAITVZ010000123.1 GCA_031285505.1 Propionibacteriaceae bacterium | reverse complement strand
AGGATCCGTGAATAGGCAGTGGTCGATGAGGAAGCGGCGGCATAGGCAGTCAACCATCGCCGCAGCGTTTCAGGGCGGCGCACACCTAGCCCTTGTTCGGGCAGATCACGATCAATGATACGTTGCAGGTATGCGTCGAGGAGTGGTCGGCGAAGCCGTGGTGGAGCTGTCATGATGCCAGGGAAACCGCTGCTAGTGATGGCCTCCACGTACTGACGTAGGCTGAAGCTAGAGGCGCCTTGAACCGATCGATCTCCTGCAAGCAGTGCGCTGAGGGAGACTTGAGGTGTGGTCAGGCCTCTTTCATGCAAACCCATTGGTCGCATGCGTAAAGACAGAATCCGTCCAGCTCCGGTGTGAGTGCCGTTTCGATGGACTGGGGTCGCTGAACCGGTCAAGATGAAGCGACCTGGGCGAGCGCCTGCGTCAACCTGGCGTCGGACACTGTTCCACACCTGGGGCGTATTCTGCCATTCATCGAGCAGAATGGTGCCGCCGGGTAAGGCGGATAGGGAAAAGTCTGCTTGCGCGGCATCGCGTTGGGCTGGGTCATCGAGATACCATACTGTGTCGGCCCGGCGTTCGGCTGTGCCGGTCTTGCCGACACCCTTTGGCCCATCCAGGGCGATTGCGGGGGCTAATGGAAGAAGCTCATCCAGTTCGGTGTCGATCGTCCTGCGTAGGTATTCCACGCCCAGATTCTATCATCGGCCGGTCCACGATACCGTTGACGAGCGTTCCAGGCTACCTTCTTCTCTTGGTCTAGGCTACCTTTTACGGATATTCGGGGCTACCGTTTCCGGCAATACCACTGAGGCGCGAACGCAAGGGCAGCGTCGGCGATTCGTGGCCGATACGGTACGAGTGCCAGGGATGTTCCTGAGTTCGAGTTCCGCATTTGACGGCCGCTGGTTCAGGCGGGCCTGGCGCCGAACTGCCTTGGCTGAAGGGAGTGTGCCTCTGGCGATCAATGGTCCCAGTAGTGGCCTTGACACCAACAGTCCGGCAAATCTACGGTGTATTGTATGTATAATTATCCCTATTTCATGGAAGGGGAATTATGCTCACCGACACCAGGGACCTCGTGTCCATCACTGAAGCCAGCCGGACTCTGCCTCGCCTCATTCAAGAGGCCGAGAACGGACGCAGCCTGGTCGTGCTCCGGAACAACACCCCAGCGGCAGCTATCGTCCCGGTCCCAGTCATCGAACAACTCCAATCCATTGAGGAACGAGAATCAGACTTGCGTCTACTGTCACTGGCGATGGCCCGGACCCTCACTGATACGGGCGAGCGCTATGACCTTGACGAGATCATTGGCGAGCTCGACCTCAATTCCACTGGTAACTGATGTCAACGGTTCAACTCACCAAAGACGCACTCAACGATCTGCGGCAACTCGATGGGCAAGCATGCCAACTCGTCGTCAAAGCCCTCAAGAAACTAGAGACAGAACCCAGCAAACGTGGCGCCCCTCTTGGTTCGCGGGTCACCGGCAACCTCACGGGTTTCCGTAAGCTCGTCGTCGGTGACCGCGACTACCGCATCATCTACCAGGTCGAACCCGACGAAACAGTCACTGTTATTTGGGTGATCGCCCGCCGCAGTGACGACGAATGCTACACGCTGGCCGTGTCACGCCTCCAAGAACTACCCGACCAGCGGATGGCGAATCTTGGGCGGCAACTCCTTGACGTCGGTTTCGGGCACAAATCCCGCTAGTGAACCATTCAAGACCAGCGCACTCGCGGCTGGTAAGGTTCCGCCGGTTTGAATGGCTCTGTGGCGTTTGTCGATGATTTGCTGGACAGGGGTATTCCGGAGTTCGAGTTCCGCATTCGACGGCCGCTGGTTCAGGCGGGCCTGGCGCCGAACTGCCTTGGCTGAAGGGAGTGTGCCTCCGGCGATCAATGGTCCCCGTAGTGGCCTTGGCACTGGATGATCTCGATGGTGTCGGCGGTGACGCGGTAGACCAGTCGATGCCGGTCGTCGAGGCGGCGAGACCAGAACCCAGCCAAGTCACCGCGAAGCTGCTCGGGCCGCCCGATTCCGGTATAAGCGTCACGGCTGATGTCTGCCAGCAGCTGGTTGAGTCGCTTAACTAGATGACGATCGGCTTGGAGGAGAGCGAAGTCGCTCCAGGCGTCCTGCGAGAAGGTGATCCTCACTCGAAGGCCTGCAGCTCGTCAATTGTGTGGGTGACGGTTTGCCCCGATTCGAGTTGGGCCAATGACGCCTTCAGGGCGGCTTGGTTTGATTGGCCATAAAACGGATCCTGGAGCAGCTCGACAGGCATCTGCCCGCGAAGAACCACTTGCCTGAGGAACACTCGTACAGCGGTGGAGACGTCCAGTCCAATGTCTGCCAAGACGGCTGCGGCGCTTGTCTTGGTGTCTTCATCCACGCGAACTGTCACTGTCGACATACTCATACTTAATCTTAACATCTGTGAATGGTATATGACATATGTAACACAGGAGGTTCACTTCCCGATGGCGGCGCTGGTGGGCGGCGTCATCGTGTCTGGCAGCATGGGGCGGTGTTGCAGGTGCGGGATGCCTTTGCCGCTGGGCTGAGGCGCTTGACCGAATGACGGGTTTCCCCATACCTTTCGGCCTATCGACGGCTCTGGTGACGGCCGGGATGTCCAATCCCTGTTTTGCAGGGTTTCCAGTCCCGAGTTTGCGGGGTAGACGAGCCCTGGATTGAGAAAGGTGGAGATCATGGATCCGGATGTCTTGATTGCCGTCATTGGTATTGGCGGCATCGCTCACCGACGCACAGATGGCGTGGTTGTGGTGCCAAGCGATACCCTGGGCCCGTGATGACGGCAGCCGGTCAATTGCTCGTTGCTCTCGAGGAGCCCGGGAAGGCCCCCGGCAGCCTGACATCCGTCAGGTAGAGTTTGAACGAGCCCGGGTTGTCGTGACTGGAGTGCGGCAATAAGAGGTTTCCGCTGGTGAGGTGTCGAGTGGTTCATTGTGCTAAAATCGCACACATGGACGCCATGGACTTAGCTCTGCGTGTCGCCGAAGCGCGGGAGTCTCGTCGGTTGACGCAGGGGGAACTCGCGCAGGTTGTCGGCATGGATCGTACAGTGCTGGCAAAGATTGAAACAGGTCAAAGGCGGGTGACCGCACTTGAGTTGGTTGATCTGGCGCGGGAGCTTCATCGCCGAGTTGAATGGTTCCTGCTGCCGCGCGTTGACGCAGTGGTGCAGCATCGGAACAGGAACGATGATTACTCGACGCGCGACATTGATACCTCCCTCGAGCGCGTTGCTTCAGACACTGCGCTTCTGATTGATCTTGGTGCTCTTGACCTTCCGCCACGTCCACGAGTGTTTCCAATGCCGAGCACTGTCCGTGAAGCTGAAGAGTTGGGTGCAGAGATTCGGCGGGCCCTGTCGATGGAGCCTGTCGGCCCGATCAATGATCTCGTCGGGGTTGTGGCCAGGAGTGGACTGCTGCCTTTCGCGGAGCGGCTGGGTGAGAGCGCAGATGCGGCATCGCTGGTAAACGGCCATTTTGGCATCGCCATCGTGAACAGCGATCGGGCTGTCGGTCGCAGGCGTTTGGCTTTGGCGCATGAACTTGGGCATTTTCTAGTGGACGACCAATATTCGACGGATTTCCGGGTGGACAGTGACGACCATGATGAGAAGGAGGCGCGTCTGGATCGTTTCGCGCGTAGTTTCCTCCTGCCGGCAGATGCGATCAGCCAGGAATGGGAGATATTGTCCGGACAGGGGCTGCGGGAGGCAGCTGTCCGTCTGGCGAGCAAATATCGCGTGGATATGAGCACTCTTGCTCATCGTCTCCGCGACCTAGGTATCGCTGACGAAAACGCTGTGAACGAGGTTTTCAAGGCGCGCACGACAAAGTCGGATATCATTGAGTTTGATTTGGTCGTGCCCGATGATTTGAGTGGAACCTATTTGACGCGCGAGTATCAACGTGCCGTCATACGGGCTTACAAGTCTGAGGATATCAGTGGTGAACGGGCAATTTCCCTGTTTCGTGGAACCATTACGGCGGATGACCTTCCACCTCTCGAACCCTTGAGTATTCAAACTCTGTGGTCGGTGGCGGGGTAGCTGTGGATACTGATGACGCAGCTTGGGTTGTCGACACCGGTCCGTTCGCTCACCTTGCGAGAGCTGAGTGGCTCGGCGTTTTGAAGATGCTGGCACCCGGTGGAAAGGTGATTGTTCCAGATGCGGTGCAGAGGGAACTCAGGACTGGGGCAGAGAAGTATCGCTCCCTGGGGGACGTTCTGAAACAGGACTGGATCAGTATTCGAGTGCTTAACAGCGATGCCGAGTTGGAATCGTTTGCCCGATATGCGCGCAGGCTTGTGGGTGATGATGGGCGAAACATTGGTGAGTGTGAGGTCCTTGCTCTGGCCGAGGTTCATGGCTTCACACCGCTCATTGATGATGGGGCAGCCTGCAAGGCCGCGAAGCAAAAGGGTATTGAGCCGCTTCGAACCCTCCGCCTGCTGTGCAACGCTGTCACTCAGAATCTGTTGACGGTCGACACGGTTTCGGCGGTGGCTGATGATCTTCTGGCGACCAACTATCGAATTCCAGTGGAGCCCGGCGGGTTCCGAAGGTGGGCATCAGAGAACGGGTTGCTGGTACACCCAGCTTCAGTGTGACCCTGGTGGGCTGGTATTTTCCGGTATCAACTGTGCCCCACCACGCGCTCAAACAAACGGAGTCATGGCGCAGCCTTGACATTCTGCGCCCCCTGTGTTTGGGCTGTGCCATCAGGGCCCCAGCCGTTGGCCCTCCGCTGATATGGAGTGTGCCGATGACTGGGGTCGAGAACTTTTCGGCCTGACGGGCATGGGCAACGGAGACACGCATCCCGGAACTATCCATGGCGTGGCCGTGGCCACCGAGGTGATCCGCCCAAACGTGAGATTGTGACTGCGATTATGGTTGTCGGGGCAGCGGATCACCGAGTCGATGTAATCGACCGATGCCGCATGTGTTTTTCTAGATTTGCGCAGGATGAATTCTAGATTTGCGCAGTGCCTGTTCTATATTTGCGACGGTTCCCGGTAGCTGTGATCATGGTGAATGAGCTAGTCGCAAGGTGGGTGCGCCCCCTAGTGGATGAGGCTCTTGAGGACACGCGCATGGTTATGGAGAGTTTCGTGGTGATGGAGGCCATCAAGCAGCTGCCCACGGTGGCTGTGGATGGCAAGGCGTACCACTACCGGTGGG
>JAITVZ010000164.1 GCA_031285505.1 Propionibacteriaceae bacterium | reverse complement strand
CCAGCTTGGGATCAGTCGGATCCTGGATGCGAGCACCTGTTAAATCAACTCCCAAAACCTTGGCCTGGGCCGCCACCACCGCTGGATCACCCAGCAGAATCAGATGGGCCAGACCACGGTCGATGATTTCGCTGGCCGCTTTGAGAATGCGGTCGTCTTCGGCCTCGGGCAGGATGATGGTGCGCAGATCGGCCCGGGCCCGCCGGGCCAGTTCGAACTGGAAACGCAGCGGAGTCCGCACCCCCGGCAGATCAGCGGCGACAATGGTGCTGGCGGCCTGGGGGCTGATCGAAAGAGGGGTGTGGCCGAAGTCGACAGCCTCAACCAGACTCAGCGGCTTCGGCCAATGGGCTTGGTCAGCACTGCCGGAGGGAACGATCAGACCCATGCAGGTGGCGTACTTCTCACGCAGCGCATCGACGTAGAGCCTGGCTTGCGCCGGCAGGTCGGACGGTGATTGAGCTGGATCGGTGATGATCAACAACACGGGCGCATCAAGGTTGGCGGCGATCTTGGCATTGATGGAGAACTCCATCGGCGCGATCAAGTCGGAGTAGTCGGACCCGACGCACACCACCAGATCAACGCTGGCTTGGAGATCGGTCAGTTTGCCAATCATCGCCATCATGGCTTGGTCAAGGTCTTGATGGACCTGGTTGTAGCTGGCGCCGATGGCTGTCTCCAGAGGCTGGTTGGCGCCAGCTCGAGCCAATAAATCAGTCATGGTTTGGTCGGCGGCGGGGCGAATCGGCCAAAAGAGACCGACCTTGACCGATTGGCGAAGCAATTGATCGACCAAGGCGGCGGCTATGGCGGTCAGGTGGGGATTGTCGGCGGTGGCCATGAGGTAGACGGTCTTTGTCACGTCAAGACTCTAGCAGCCTCCTTGACTGATCGGTCGGGCGGGTCGCCAGCCGGTAGGATTGAGGGCATGTCAAAGATCCTTGCCGCTGTAGCCTGGCCTTATGCCAACGGACCCCGCCATATTGGCCATGTCTCCGGTTTCGGGGTGCCATCCGACGTCTTCTCTCGCTATCAGCGAATGGCTGGCAACGATGTGCTGATGGTCTCGGGCAGTGATGAACACGGCACCGCCATCCAAGTCCAGTCCGATAAGGAAGGATTGACGCCGCAACAAACGGCTGACAAGTACCATCGCATCATTGTCGAGGATCTGCAGAACCTTGGTTTGTCTTACAATCTCTACACCCGTACCACCACCGGCAATCATGCAAGCGTGGTTCAGGAATTGTTTCGGGCCTTGCATGCCAATGGTTATGTCGTCGCCAAGACCCAATTGGGGGCGATCTCACCGAGCACCGGCCGGACTTTGGCTGATCGCTACATCGAGGGAACCTGCCCGATCTGTGGCTTCGATGGGGCCAGGGGTGATCAGTGCGACAATTGTGGAAATCAACTTGATCCGATCGATTTGATCGATCCGCACGATCGCAACACCGGTGAGACGCCTAAATTTGTTGAAACTGAGCACTTCTTTCTCGATTTGCCGAGTCTGGCCGGATCACTGAAGAATTGGTTGGCCACCCGGCAAGACTGGCGGCCCAATGTCATCAACTTCTCGATGGCCTTGATCAAGGATCTGAAACCACGCCCGATCACCCGAGATTTGGATTGGGGAATTCCCATTCCTCTCGACGACTGGCGTGACAACCCGATGAAGTCGATCTACGTCTGGTTCGACGCTGTCATCGGCTATCTTTCGGCCTCGATCGAGTGGGCCAAGCGCCAGGGGGATCCCGAGGCTTGGCGTTCCTGGTGGCAGAATCCCGATGCTCGTTCCTATTACTTCATGGGCAAGGACAACATCACTTTTCACTCGGTGATTTGGCCGGGAATCCTGCTCGGCGCCAATGGCCAAGGTGATTTGGGTGGTGTGCCCTCGGCATTCGGCCGTCTCGATTTGCCGACTGAAATCGTCTCATCGGAGTATCTGACGATGAGTGGATCTAAAGTGTCGACCTCTCGATCCAATGTCATTTTGGTCAGGGATTTTTTGCGCGATTTCGGCCCGGATGCCCTGCGCTATTTCATTTCGGTGGCCGGACCAGAGAACCAAGACACGGATTTCACCTGGGATGAGTTCGTGCGCCGGACCAACACCGAGCTGGCCAATGAATGGGGCAATCTGGTCAATCGCTCAATCTCGATGGCTTTCAAAAACGGTGGGGTCATCCCAACGGCGGACACCTTGCAAGACATCGATCAGGCTGTCTTGGCGACCGCCGCGGCTGGTTTCACCACAGTCGGCAACCTCTTGGATCGAGCTCATTTCAAGCAAGCGATCACTGAGGCGATGCGCGTGGTTTCAGCGGCCAACAAGTATCTGTCGGACACCGAGCCGTGGAAGTTGAAGGATGACCCGCGCCGCCGCGACACGATCTTGCACACCAGCTTGCAGCTGGTCTCGGATGCCAACACCATGCTGACACCCTTCCTGCCTCACGCCAGTGAGCGGATCTACCAGGCGCTGCACAATGGCCAGGCCGGTTGGGCCGCCATGCCGGACATGGTCGAGGTGTCCGAGGAAGGCCATGACGATTACCTGGTGTTGACTGGCGATTACGGCGATCAGTTGGCCCGTTGGCAGTCGCAGCCACTGGTGGCGGGCACACCATTGGCGAAGCCAGCGCCCTTGTTCGCCAAATTGGACGAGACCCTTGGCCAGACCGGTCCCGACTGGGCGCCGATCACCAGCGACTGATGGCCCGGTGTGGCTGGCGCCCCGCACCGTCAATTGGTGGCGGGACTGGGACCGGAATGCAGCACCGCGTTGTCCTTGGTCGACGGGCGTCCAGTCCCGCCTGCCTCATCCTGCTTACGATTCACCACACCCGGCCCCACCACAATACGCAACCCATTTCCGGCACGGTCTGGGAGCCAGGCCGTTTTTTGTCACTGGTCTGATTTAACCTGTGGCCATGACGAAAGTGATGGCCAAGAATCAAAAGAACGCCTATCGCTGTGGCGAGTGCGGCTGGACGTCGCTGCGGTGGGTGGGGCGTTGCGGCGAATGTCAGCAGTGGGGCACAGTCAGCCTGGTTGGGGAGCAGGAGCAGCGCCCGACTCAGGCTCTGGTGCCACACACACCGGCGTTGCCGATCCGGCAGATCGACCCAACCAGCAACCAGGCCCGCTCGACCGGCATTGGTGAGCTGGACCGGGTGTTGGGCGGCGGTTTGGTGCCAGGATCAGTGGCCTTGTTGTCGGGAGAGCCCGGCGTTGGCAAGTCAACCTTGCTCTTGGCAGCGGCCGCCCGTTGGGCGCAAGACAATGGCCCGACTCTGTATATCACTGGTGAGGAATCGGCTGGCCAAGTCGGTTTGCGGGCGCAGCGCTGTGGCACCGTGCCTGAGGACCTCTATTTGGCCGCCGAGACGGATCTGGGACTGGTCCTCGGGCACATCGAGCAGTTGCGTCCCAGCCTGCTGGTCCTCGACTCTGTCCAGACAATTGCCGCCAATGATATTGATGGCCCGCCCGGTGGTGTCGCTCAGGTCAAAGCGGTGGCGACCGCCTTGATCCGCCAGGCCAAGCAATTGGGCATGCCGGTGGTTTTGGTCGGTCACGTCACCAAGGATGGATCGATCGCTGGTCCGCGCACCCTGGAGCACTTGGTCGATGTCGTGTTGAGTTTTGAGGGGGATCGCCACAGCGGCTTTCGCTTGGTCAGAGCGATCAAGAACCGCTTCGGCCCCGCCGATGAGATTGGCTGCTTCGAATTGACCGATCAAGGAATTGTCGAAGTGCCTGATCCGTCGGGAGTGTTCACCTCGGTGCACGGCGAGGCAGTTTCGGGAACGGCCGTTTCAGTGGTCTTGGAAGGCCGTCGTCCACTGGTCACCGAGTTACAGGCCCTGGTGGCGCCATCACCGCTGCAATTACCCAGGCGAGTCAGCAACGGGGTTGATGGCTCGCGATTGGCGATGATTCTGGCGGTGTTGCAGCGCCGGGCCAGATTGCGGCTGCACCAGTTGGACGTCTATGTCTCGACTGTTGGTGGGGCTAGGATCGCCGACCCGGCGGCTGATCTAGCCATCGCCTGCGCGGTGGCGTCGGCCATGGCTGATCAACCGATGCCCGCCAGTTGCATCGCCATCGGTGAGATTGGCCTGGCCGGTGAGTTGCGCCGGGTGGCTGACACGCAGCGGCGCCTCAACGAAGCAGCCCGATTAGGCGTGTCTGCAGCTGTATTGCCGGCCGGATCGCTCGACCAAGCCGGCGCGCCCCTGCGGCGGTCGGGGATCAAGCTGATCGAGGCGCCGACCTTGAGCAACGCCTTGGCCGCTCTTGGGCTGCGCTCGACCCGGCGGGGAGGTGATGCGGATTGATGAGGGGCTGGTTTGGGGCGTTTGAGGCTGATGTCTTGCATGAAGGCAAGCACAGATTGGCCAAACAGGCCAGTTTCGTGGCAGACAGTGGCGGAGAT
>JAITVZ010000099.1 GCA_031285505.1 Propionibacteriaceae bacterium | reverse complement strand
AAGCTTGGTATTGGACCAGTGAGCCCAATCGAGCGGTTCCGGTGTTCGTTCGACTGTTGCGCTGGTGGGACCAGCGCCCTGATCTGTTCGACAGCACTGATCAGAACATCCTGTTTTGGGAGTTCGGTTGGGTGATCGACACCTTGATCGGCTCCGAGAATGTGCCGGTGGCCCAGGTCGATCGCACCATCGACGATATGGAGCGGCGTTTCTCTTTGGCTAGCAGGGGCATGGAGCGGGTGTTGGCTTCTCGACTGGACTGGGCGCTGGTGGCGCATCGTACCGACATGGCGACCGCTTTCGCCCAATGGTTGGCCCAGCCAATCGACGCGGAGGACTCCTGCCCGGCCTGTCATGAGGAGCGTCACGCTCGTTACCTCCTGGCCACCGATCGGTTGGCTGAGGCCATCAGCGTTCTGGAAAGCGCCCTTGACGCTGAGTTGCGTTGTTCGCGTCAGCCCTTCGACATGGCGACGCTTTTGGCGTGGTGTTACCTCGAAGCCGACCAAATGGATCAGGCGGAGGCTTTGTTGCCGCGGGTCATGACTGAGTTGATCAATGTCACTTCGATCAGTGTCTCTGGTGGGCTCTGCCGTTTGTTCGAGGTCTTTGCCCGGGGCGGTGATGTTGAGCGAGCGCTCCAACTGCTGCCGCGGATTGATGAGGCCTTGGCGATCAACAGCCACTATGACCAATTGCAGGGTTTCGGCCACTTGTTGGCCGGGGCGGTGGCCCTGGTCGGCCAAGGTTGGGGCGAAGAGCCGATCGCCGGTGGCTTCCGGGGGGCGGAGCGCCTGGAGCAACTGGTCGGCGTCCTTGAACCGCCGGCCCGTCAGTTCGCTTTGGCCTTTGATCAGCGTCATCAATCAACGGCTTGCGTCACCCGGCTGGACCAGGCGTTGAACGCCCGGCCAGCGTCCAGGCCATGGCACAATGCCCGGCTGACGCCGGTCACCACGACGCCGGACCCTCCAACAGATCAATACTCGCGGATGCTGAAACACCCGACCAACCGAGCGATCAACACCGACGCGCCCCAGGTGAAAGTGGCATTGACACCGGCGATGCTGGCCCGACGTCGAGCCGACAAGGCGCTGATTGAGCTGCGTTGGGCTGACGCCGTCGATCAGTTCACCACGGCGGGTCAGATCGACGCCGAGGCGGGTTTGCTGAAGCAGGCTGGTTGGGACTGGGCGGAAGCCGCCCACGCCGCCAGCCAATCGCTTGTCAGTCAAGATCAAGCCTTCCCTCTCTACCATCGGTCATGGTCGCTGTTGCGGGCTGGTGGGGCGACCATGGAAGAGATCACGCCGTTGGTGGTGGCCGCCGCTCACTCTGTGCGGGTGGCCGACTACCAGACCTTCCTCACCTTGGCTCAAGGTGTCGAGTCGTCACCGTCAGGCCTCGATCATTTGGCACATTTTCCCCAGTCGATGCCAGTATCGGCGCAGGCACAAGTCAGCGCCAATATCTTGTGGCGAGCCGGCTTGGCACTGGCTGATCGGGCTGATGCGACTGCCCGAGTCATGGCAACTTTTGGTGATGGCGCCGATCAAGCGACGGCCTTGCTTTATGCTCAAGACGCCGCCCAGGTGTTTGTGCGCACTGGCCGCAGTGAGTTGGGGGCTCATGCCTGGTGGTTGGCGGCCCGCTTGGCGGCCAAGTTGAATGATTCATCGGCACAGACCAGCTTTGGCCGGGCTCTGCGCCTGTTCACCAGCTTGGGAGAGGCCAGGGTCCAGCAGATGCGCCAGGTCAGTGATGAGTATGTCACCTATCTGCATGCCTGTGGCCAAGACGAATTGGCCGACAAAATCACCGAAGCTCTGGAAGGATCGAACGACTGATCATGGGTTATTTCACCAGGCCGGATGGGTCGGCCCTGTCGGAGTTGGCGCCGCTGACCACAGATCGGGTTCGGGCCTGCATGGACAGTCACCATTGGCATTATGACATCTCCGAAGAGGGTGACGTCGGTGGCTGGTGGGATGGCTATTGGTTCGTCTTCTCCTTTCGTGGCCGCGACAACGAGATCCTCTTCGCCCACGCCCTGTGGAGCCGTAAGGTGCCGGCTGACCGTTTCGCTGAGGCTTTGGCCTTTGCCAACGAATGGAATCTCGACCATCTCTGGCCGATGCTGTCAGTCAAGGTGCGCGGTGAGCATGTCGTGGTGATGGCCGATGTCTCTGTCGACTACAGCTTCGGTTTGACCGATAGCCAGCTCGATTTGCATGTGCGTTGCGCCATCGACACCATTGTGGCGGCGCTGAGCTGGCTGGACAGCAAGTTCCCGGAATATGTCGAGGCAGATTCTGCTGCCTGATGCCCGGCGGGCTGATTGCTGATGGTCTCGGTTAGGGCCAGTGGCCAAGGTGCGAGACAATAGCCAACATGGCTAAAGGACGCACCGCACCGATACTCAAGGTTTCCCATCTACGCAAAGCATATGGCGACCATGTCGTCATCTCTGACTTTTCACTGGATGTCTGGGCGGGCGAGGCGATCGCCTTGACCGGGCGCAACGGCGCCGGCAAATCGACGATCCTGCGCTGCCTGGTCGGCGCGGAAAAAGCTGATGATGGCTCGATCGAGATTGACGGCAGGCCCTTGCGTGAATCGGATGCGGCGATCCGGGCGGCCATGGCCACCGTCATCGATGACTTGGACTTCTTCCCGGACCTATCGGTGGTCGAGCATCTTGATTTGCTGGCCCGGGCCTATGGTTTGCCCGATCCGGAGCAAGCGGTCGATGCCATTCTGGCTGAGGTCCTGTTGGTGCCACAATCGGGGCAGCTGCCAGGCACCCTGTCATCGGGTCAGCGCCGCCGTTTGGCGTTAGCCACGGCCTTTGTTCGCCCGCGCCAGGTGTTGGTTCTTGATGAGCCCGAGCAGCGGCTGGACGTCGAGGGCATCGATTGGTTGGCCAAGCGCCTCTTGGAAGAGCGCGAGCAGGGACTGGCGATCATCATGGCCAGTCATGAGCCAAGGCTGGTAGAGGCGGTCGCCACCAAGACCATTCGTGTGGGTGGGGCTGATGAGTAAGAAGAAGCGCCAACCCCAAGGTTTCAAAGTCAAGCCCAGTCAGCCTGAGGCCGACACATCGGCGCTGGTCACCGCTGAGGTAGCGGTCAGTCAATCAGACGACGCCACCGCTGACCTGGCATTGTCGGACAATCCAGCTGTCGACCAATATGACATCCCACCGTGGGAGCACTCGCTGGTCGATGTCGAACCCTTGCCAGTCTCGGAACGAGAACTGACTTCCTTGATGCGCGACTGGCGCCGCGGCCGAGCCACTAAGACCATCCGCCAGGTGTTGGCCGATGGCTATGTGGCGGTTTTCGCTGCCGTCTTGGTGATCGCCATGCTTGGCGGCGGCATCTATCAGGCCCAGGCGGCCGCGGCTCATTGTGATTCCAATGCCTGCACGGTTGGTCGAACCCTTCTGCCGTGGATGGCGATGAGTGCGGCCTTTTGTTTCACGGCTTTGGCGGCCAGGGTCTTCGGGCCAGTGGTCGCTTCGGCGGCTGAGGGCTTCTGGTTGATGGCCGCGCCGATTCGGCGGGGTCGCCTGTTGTGGCGACGGATGGTTGGCATGATCTTGGCGGTCTTGGCTATCGCCGCCGCTTTTGGGGCCTTACTGGCCGCTCTGACTGGTTATGCTGGGGCCGATATCGCCCGCTGGGCCGTGGCCGTCGGTTGTGGCGCGGCCGGTTTGACCGCCCTGGCGGCCATGGAACAGACCTGGAGCCGCAGTTGGCTGATCACCGTCGTCCAGTGGTTGCTCGGTGTGGCGGCGGTCGGTGTCATTTACATCATCATCGCCGTGTCAGCCGGCTGGCTGTCTTTGGACACCCCGATGATCCCCTCAGCGTCAGCGGTGATGTGGGTGGCTGTGGCTGGTGGTGTGTTGTTGCTGGCATGCGGCGCCGTGGCCTTGTCGCGCTTGGGCCTGATTCATCGGGCACGACTGGTGTCCGGTGGTTCATTGGTCTCGGGCATGCAAGGCGCTGCTTTCGCTTTGGACTTCGGCCTGATGCGCGACATCCTGGTCGAACGGGATTCGGCCAGGCGCGGCCAGGTGCGGCCGATGCGCGGGCGGGGCAAGGGTCTCAATGCCCTGGTCTGGCGGGAAGCCCAACGTCTGTGGCGCTACCCCAAACGAATCCTGCTAGTGGTCATCTCGGCCTTTGTGCCCTATGCGGTCGCCGCTTTGGGTTTCCATGCCTTCAACCCCTTCATCTCATCGCTGGTGCTGCTGGTCGGCTTTGTGCCGATGCTCGGTTCGATGCGGATCATGACCCGCACCAAGGGGCTGGCTAGAACATTGCCAATGAGCAATCCGCAGATTCGTCGAGCGATGGCCACTGTCCCGGCGATCTTCGCCCTGCTCTGGGCGATCGCTTGCACGCCAGCCTTCTGGGGCATGTCAGCGCCGCATTACACGTCATTGACTCAGGCCTTCCTCACTTCTTTGTTGACCGCTGTCGCCGGCTTGCTGGCAGCCATTCGCTGGGTCAGTGCCAAGTCGGCCAACTATTCGATCCCAATGATGCAAACCGGTTTCGGCGCGCTGCCGCCAGGACTGATCTTGAACCTGATTCGGGGCTTCGATGTGGCCATCTTGATCACCGGGCCGCTGCTTTTGGGCTGGCCATGGTGGGTTTCCGGCATCATCGCTGTGATTGTGGCCGCCGTCTTGTCTGGCTTCTACTCAATGGAGGAGATGCAGGCCATGCAAGAGCAGGTGAACAAGGACAAGGCCGCCTCTGGTGGTGGCGGTGGTCTGGGTGGCCTGTTGTCCGGGGCGAAACCGGCCGCGCCCGCCACCAAGCAGAAGATCGCTCCGCCCAGGGGCTACTCCGGGCCGCGCACCATCAAATGATGGCTGGTTTCGACAAGGGGCAACTTGCCACTGCTTGGCAGCCTGTGGCAAGATGGACAAGTTGCTTCCGAGCGAAGTGGTGATTTGTGTCCTGTGACACCATCGCCGAACGGCTCACGGACTGGCCCTAGGTCGGTTCAGACCCACAAGGAAATAGAGGATGTTGCGGATCGGAATGATCCAACGACACGCCCATCCGCGTGGGCCGGGGGCAAGCATCGCGCCAACTCGGGCGATGTCAGGCGAAAGCCGGGTAATCCCGGTCCAGCAGAGAGGTTAAGGAACTGCCGTGGCGGTAAATCAACGTATCCGCATTAGGCTACGAGCCTACGACCATGAGGTTATCGATTCCTCGGCGCGCAAGATCGTCGACACGGTGATTCGCACTGGTGCTCAGGTCGCCGGCCCTGTGCCGTTGCCGACCGAAAAGAACGTTTACTGTGTGATCCGTTCCCCCCATAAGTACAAAGATTCCCGCGAGCATTTCGAAATGCGCACTCATAAGCGCTTGATCGACATCCTCGACCCGACTCCGAAGACTGTCGACTCACTGATGCGCTTGGATCTGCCCGCCGGTGTCGACATCGAGATCAAGCTTCCCTGAGGTCAGTGATGAACAAGAACGAACGTAACACAAAAGGCCTGCTCGGCCGGAAGCTCGGCATGACCCAATTCTGGGATGCCGACAACAAGGTGGTGCCAGTCACCGTCATCCAGGCCGGTCCCTGCGTGGTCACGCAGGTCCGCACTCCAGACAACGATGGCTACGCTGCCGTCCAATTGGGTTTCGGTCAGATCAAAGCCAAATCAGTCACGATGCCGATGCAAGGCCACTTCGCCAAGGCGTCTGCCACCCCGCGTCGTCACCTGGTTGAGGTCCGCACGGCCGACGCCAGCAACTATAAGCTCGGCGCCGAAGTCACGGCTGAGATCTTCGCCGATCAGGAATTGGTCGACGTCATCGGTGTGACCAAGGGCAAGGGCACTGCCGGTGTGATGAAGCGCCACGGTTTCTCCGGCCTCGGCGCTGGCCACGGTGTGCACCGCAAGCATCGCTCTCCCGGCTCTATCGGCGAATGCTCGACACCATCGCGAATCTTCAAGGGCATGCGGATGGCCGGTCACATGGGTGTCCAGCGCCAGACTGTGTCCAATTTGAAGATCGCCCGGGTCGATGCCGAGCGCGGTCTGATTCTGGTCAAGGGCGCCATTCCTGGTCCGAAGAACGGCCTGGTGGTGGTGCGCAGCGCTGTTAAGAGGAGCGTCTGATCATGACTGATATTTCCATCAATATTCATGGTGCTGAAGGCGTCAAGTCGGCCACCAAGTTGCCGGCTAGCTTGTTCGGCCAAGCGGTCAACCTGCCCTTGATTCATCAGGTGGTTGTCGCCCAGCAGGCAGCCGCTCGTCAGGGCACTCATTCCACCAAGACCCGCGGCGAGGTTCGTGGCGGTGGCATCAAGCCCTGGCGTCAAAAGGGCACCGGTCGGGCCCGCCAGGGCTCGCGTCGCGCGCCGCAGTGGGCTGGCGGTGGCACGGTCTTTGGACCGCAACCACGGTCTTATGCCCAGCGCACTCCCAAGAAGATGATCGCCGCCGCTTTGGCTTCGGCCTTGTCGGAGCGTCTGGCGGACCAACAATTGTTCGTCATTGACGCCTTGGTCTTTGGTGACTTGCCATCGACCAGCAAGGCGTTGAAGGCCTTGTCGGTCATCGGTGAATACAAGACCGCTTTGGTGGTGCTTGACCGTGACGAAGATTTGGCCTGGCTGTCTTTGCGTAATGTGCCTTACATTCACGCCATCGCCGTTGACCAGCTGAACACCTACGATGTGGTGGTCAACCAGAAGGTGGTCTTCACCAAGGCGGCTCTTGATCAGTTCGTCGCCCGACAGGGTTTCGATCTGACGGAGGAGTCGGTCGAGTCCGTGTCTTCGGCCAAGGCGGAAAAGCCAGCCAAGACGGCCAAAGCCGCGCCAGCCAAGGCAGCCTCGGCCAAAGCCAGTGCAACCAGCACCGAAGCAGCGCAGGCCACGTCCGCGGTCGAGTCTGTGGATTACGGCCCTGATTCATACCGTGGGTCCAAGCCGCCGGCTGGTTTTGACATCAAGGGCAACGAGGATTCGATGCTCTATCACACCCCCGAGTCGACCTGGTATAAGCAGACCATCGCCGAGGTGTGGTTCAACAGTGCGGAGGCAGCCGAAGCGGCTGGCTTCACTGATGCGATGAAGGGGAAGAAGTGAGCGATTTCAGAGTCACTGATCCACGCGACGTCCTGCTGGCACCGGTGGTGTCGGAGAAGTCATACACCAATATCGACCAGAAGAAGTACACCTTCTTGGTTGACCCTGCCGCCAACAAGACAGAGATCAAAATCGCTGTTGAAAAGGTTTTCAAGGTTCACGTCGTCCAGGTCAACACGGCCAATCGACTGGGCAAGAAGCGTCGTACTCGTTACGGCGTCGGTCGCCGACCTGACACCAAGCGTGCCATTGTCACCTTGGCTGATGGCCAGTCGATCGACCTGTTTGGCTCCGGAACGGAAGTGAAGTAACCCATGGCCATTCTGAAGTACAAGCCGACAACGCCGGGCCGCCGTGGCTCCTCGGTGTCGAGCTTCGACGAGATCACTCGATCAAAGCCGGAAAAGTCTCTGGTGACGTCCAAGCCGAAGACTGGTGGGCGGAACAATCAAGGTCGGATCACCACCCGTCATATTGGTGGCGGTCACAAGCAGGCTTATCGTCTGGTCGATTTCAAGCGCTACGACAAAGATGGCGTCATCGCCCAGGTGGCGCACATTGAATACGACCCGAACCGCACAGCTCGCATCGCTTTGCTGCACTATCTGGATGGCGAAAAGCGCTACATCATTGCGCCGAAGGATTTGCGTCAAGGTGACCGGATTGAATCGGGCGTTGAGGCCGACATCCGCCCCGGCAACAACCTGCCGCTTCGCAACATCCCCGTTGGCACGCTGGTTCACGCCGTTGAGATGCGCCCCGGTGGCGGCGCCAAGCTCGGTCGATCAGCCGGCGCCTCTATCCAGTTGGTCGCGCGCGAAGGCAAATACGCCACCTTACGGATGCCTTCCGGTGAAATGCGGATGGTTGACATTCGTTGCCGGGCCACTGTTGGTGAGGTCGGCAATGCCGAGCAGTCGAACATCAATTGGGGAAAGGCCGGCCGGATGCGCTGGAAGGGTGTTCGCCCAACGGTGCGTGGCGTTGTCATGAACCCGATCGACCACCCGCATGGTGGCGGCGAGGGCCGTACCTCCGGTGGTCGCCACCCGGTGAGTCCGTGGGGCAAGCCAGAGGGTCGCACCCGTGATAAGAACAAGGCGTCGAGTCGCCTGATCATCCGTCGCCGCAAGTCCGGCAAGAAGCGCTGAGTAGGAGGCTAATCCAAATATGCCACGTAGTCTGAAGAAGGGTCCCTTCATCGACGGCCATCTGGCCAAGAAGGTGGAAGCCCAGAATGCCTCTGGCGCCAAGACTGTCATCAAGACATGGTCGCGCCGGTCGATGATCAGCCCTGACATGATCGGTCATACAATCGCTGTTCACGATGGTCGCAAGCATGTTCCGGTGTTCATCACTGAAGCCATGATCGGTTGCAAGTTGGGCGAATTCGCACCGACGCGCACCTTCCGTGGCCACGTTAAGGATGACAAAAAGGCTCGGAAGCGCTGAGAAGGGTATAGGTAAATGAGTAAGAATTGGCAACGCCCGACTCGTCGGGATGCCCTCCTCCAGGATCGCGAGGGGGCCTACGCCATTGCTCGGCACGTGCGCATGACACCGCAAAAGGTGCGCCGAGTCGTCGATATGGTCCGCGGCATGTCAGTCGGCAACGCACTGGACACTCTACGTTTCGCACCGCAGGCCGCTGCTGAACCGGTTTACAAGGTCATCGCCTCGGCGGTGGCCAACGCTGAGACCAACGAGAATCTGAAGAGCGATCAATTGTTTGTCTCGCAGATCTTTGTTGATGAAGGCGTGACCATGCGCCGGATTCGCCCGCGGGCCAAGGGCTCGGCCTCAAGGATCCTCAAGCGCGCCAGTCACATCACGGCAGTGGTCGAACCAGAGGCCAATCGTGGACCGATTCCGCCGTCGAAGCAGGTCGTGACCAAGCGATTGATTGATCGTTCACCGCTTTCGACCAAGACATCGACTGGTTCATCCGAATCGAAGAAGGAGGCCTGATCCATGGGGCAAAAGATCAACCCAATGGGGTTCCGTCTGGGCATCACCACCGATCATGTCTCGCGTTGGTATGCGGAGAAGGACTACTCCAAGTATCTGGGCGAAGACATCAAGATCCGTGGTTTCTTGACCACCAAGCTGGACCGAGCCGGCATTTCGTCGATTGAAATCGAGCGTCGTTCTGAACGCGTCACGATTTTCTTGCATGCCGCCCGCCCGGGCATCATCATCGGCCGCAATGGGGCCGAGGCTGAGAAGGTGCGCGCCGATTTGGAGAAGTTGACCGGCAAACAGGTGCAATTGAACATCTTGGAGGTCAAGAACCCCGAGATTGATTCGCAACTGGTCGCTCAGGGCGTGGCTGAACAGCTTGGCGCTCGCGTCGCCTTCCGCCGCGCCATGCGCAAGGCCCAGCAGTCGGCCATGCGCTCCGGTGCGCTGGGCATCCGCATTCAGTGCTCGGGTCGTCTTGGCGGTGCGGAAATGAGCCGGTCAGAGTTCTACCGCGAAGGCCGAGTGCCGCTGCACACCCTGCGGGCCGACATTGACTATGGCTTCTACGAGGCCAGAACGACCTTTGGTCGCATCGGTGTCAAGGTCTGGATCTACAAAGGTGATGTCTCAGGCAGCCGCGCTGAACGCACTGCTCAACGGGCTTCGCGTCAGTCGGCTTTGACCAGACAGCGTCCGACCCGCCGTCCGGGGCGCAGTGATCGCGCCGATCGCGGCCGGGGCCGTCGTCCTTCGGATCAAGCGGCTTCGGCTCCGGTAGCGACCGAGGCTCAAACAGAGAGCGCAGGTGAGTGATTCATGCTGATTCCTCGACGTGTTAAATATCGTAAGCAGCATCACCCGACAAGGCGTGGTGCGGCTAAGGGTGGCACCAGCCTGGCCTTTGGCGATTTCGGCATTCAAGCTTTGGCGCCGGCCTATTTGACCAACCGCCAGATTGAGGCCGCTCGTATCGCCATGACTCGTCATATCCGCCGCGGTGGCAAGGTCTGGATCAATGTCTTCCCCGACCGGCCGATGACCAAGCACCCAGCTGAGTCGCGGATGGGTTCCGGCAAGGGTAGCCCAGAGTGGTGGATCGCCAACATCAAGCCAGGCCGGGTTCTATTCGAATTGTCGGGTGTCAGCGAGGATGTGGCTCGTGAAGCCATGCGCCTGGCTATTCACAAGCTGCCTATGAAGGCACGTTTCATCACGAGAGAAGGTGAGATCTGATGGCGATTCAAACCGCGACCGAACTGCGGTCGATGAGTCGGACAGACCTGAACGCTCGCGTCACTGAGCTCAAGGAGGAGTTGTTCTCCTTGCGTTTCGCCGCGGCGACTGGCCAGTTGGAATCTCACGGACGGCTGCGCGAAGCCCGCAAGGACATCGCTCGCATCTATACCGTCTTGCAGGAGCGCAACCTGGGGATCGTGCCAGACCCCGATGAGGAGAACTGATGACGAACGAACGAGGTGGACGCAAGGTCCGCGAAGGCATGGTTGTGTCGGACAAGATGGACAAAACCATCGTGGTGGCGATTGAAGACCGGGTCAAGCACTCGTTGTATGGCAAGGTCATGAGCCGCACCGAGCGCTTGAAAGTCCATGACGAAGCGAATAGCGCTGGCATTGGCGACCGCGTCCGGGTGATGGAGACCCGTCCGCTGTCCGCTACCAAGAGATGGCGACTGCTTGAGGTCGTCGAAAAGGCTAGGTAACAGTTTCACCAGGCCCCACTGGGGAACCAGGGAACGAAGGAGATGAAATGATCCAACAGGAGTCGCGACTCAGAGTCGCCGACAATACTGGTGCGAAGGAGTTGCTGTGCATTCGCGTGCTCGGTGGCTCGAAGCGCCGCTATGCCTACCTCGGCGACATCATCGTCGCCACTGTCAAGGATGCGATCCCTGGCGGCGGCGTCAAGAAGGGCGAGGTTGTCAAAGCGGTGGTTGTCCGCACTGTTAAAGAGCATCGTCGGGCAGACGGTTCGTACATCAAGTTTGACGATAATGCTGCAGTGCTGCTGCGCGCTGACGGTGAGCCGCGGGGTACTCGTATCTTCGGCCCTGTCGCTCGCGAATTGCGTGAGAAGAAATTCATGCGCATCGTCTCACTGGCACCAGAGGTGATCTGACATGGCAATGAATATCAAGAAGGGTGATCGCGTCAAGGTGATCGCCGGTAAAGACAAGGGCACCAGCGGTGAAGTCATTGCGGTTGACCCGAAGGCCGAGCGGGTGACCGTCTCCGGTGTCAATATCGTCAAGCGTCACCGCAAGGATCGCTCGGACGGCACCGGACGCCAGGTGGTCAAGGGAGGCATCCTCAGCTCGGAGGCGCCGATCCATGTGTCCAATGTGGCCTTGTTGGTGCGTTCGGGGGGCAAAGAGGTTGTCACTCGCGTGGGATTCAAACGCGTTGAGGCCACTCGCAAGCGTGCTGATGGCACTGAATACACCGTGACCCGTTCTGTGCGGATCGCCAGGAAGACAGGGGAGGAGATCTGATGGCTGCCAAGCAAACTTCAGGCGAACCCATCGAAGCCCCGGCGATGCCGCGGTTGAAGCAGCGTTATCGCGAGGAGATCCGCGATGCCTTGCACAATGAATTCGCTTATGACAACGTCATGAGAATTCCTGGCCTGGTCAAAGTGGTGGTCAATATGGGTGTCGGCGAGGCAGCTCGTGACTCCAAGATCATTGACCATGCCGTTCGCGACCTGACCCAAATCACGGGGCAGAAGCCGCAGGTGACCAAGGCACGTAAATCAATCGCCCAGTTCAAGTTGCGTGAGGGAATGCCGATCGGCGCGCACGTGACCCTGCGTGGTGATCGGATGTGGGAATTCGCCGATCGACTTTTGTCGCTGGCCCTGCCCCGGATTCGTGACTTCCGCGGCTTATCGCCGCTGCAGTTTGACGGCCAAGGGAACTATACCTTTGGCCTGACCGAGCAGGTCATGTTCCACGAGATCGATCAAGACAAGATTGATCATCCGCGCGGCATGGACATCACTTTCGTGACCACAGCGTCGACTGATGCTGAAGGACTAGCTTTGCTGACCCACTTGGGCTTCCCCTTCCAGACCAAGGAAGTGGCTCAGGCCAATCGGGCTGCCAACAAGAAGCGGCGTGGTCCGCGCGTCGTCGGGAAGAGGAAGTAATTCATGGCAACTACAGCTATCAAGGTCAAGCAGGCCCGTAAGCCGAAGTTCAAGGTGCGGGCGTACTCTCGCTGCCAGAAGTGCGGTCGTCCGCGTTCGGTGTATCGCAAATTTGGCTTGTGCCGGATTTGTCTGCGCAACCTGGCCCACGCCGGTGAGCTGCCCGGTGTCACCAAGTCTTCCTGGTGATCATGATGATCAACGTTTCAAGAATCCTACAAACGCTGCAGGTCCAGATTTCTGGAAACCGCTGTGAGAAAGAGGCGACAAGCCGATGACAATGACTGATCCAATCGCAGATATGCTGACGCGTCTGCGTAACGCCAATCAGGCGTATCACGAGACTACCTCGATGCCTCACTCGAAGATCAAGGTTGGTATTGCCAAGATCCTCAAACAAGAGGGCTACATCGTCGACTATCAGGTGACTGAGCCAGCGGAAGGCCAAGTCGGCAAGGTTTTGACCGTAACTTTGAAGTACGGTCCGGCACGCGAGCGGGCGTTGCAGGGCCTGAAGCGCATCTCCAAGCCGGGTTTGCGCGTCTACGCCAGGTCCACCGCCCTGCCACGGGTGCTCGGCGGTCTCGGCATCGCCATTATTTCTACTAGCCAGGGTTTGCTGACCGATAAGGAAGCCAACCGTAAGTCAGTCGGCGGGGAAGTCCTCGCCTACATTTGGTGAGGAGGGTTTAACCATGTCACGTATTGGAAGAATGCCGATCACCATCCCGGCTGGGGTAGAGGTCAAGATCAGTGGACAGCAAGTCGACGTTAAGGGTCCCAAGGGCGAGTTGAGCCACACCGTGGCTGAGCCGATTGCTGTTGAGACTAAAGACGGCCAGATTGAGGTGTCTCGGCCCAATGATGAGCGTATGTCTCGATCCTTGCATGGCCTGACTCGAACACTGGTGGCCAATATGGTCACTGGGGTCACGACTGGCTATGAGAAGAAGTTGGAGATCGTTGGTGTTGGCTACCGTGTGGTCTTGAAGTCGCCGACCCAATTGGAATTCGCCTTGGGCTTTTCACACCCGGTGGTTGTCGATGCCCCAGAAGGCATCAGCTTCACGGTGGAGAATCCGACACACTTTGCCGTCCAAGGCATAGACAAGCAGGCAGTTGGCGAGGTTGCCGCTAACATCCGCAAGATTCGCAAGCCGGAACCCTATAAGGGCAAGGGCGTGCGCTACGCCGGCGAGCAGGTTCGCCGCAAGGTTGGAAAGGCTGGCAAGTAATGGCTATTTCGTTGTCTGTTCGGCGCAATTTGACCGACAAGCAGGCGGCCAAGGCTCGTCGCCAGAATCGCGGTCGCAAGTCAATCTTTGGCACGGCGCAGCGCCCTCGCCTGGTGGTCACTCGATCGGCTCGTCATATGGTTGCCCAGGTGATCGACGACACTGTCGGCCAGACCCTGGTGTCAGCTTCGACCATGGAAGCGGCCCTGCGCACAGCCGATGGTGACAAGTCGGCCAAGGCCGCTCAAGTCGGTTCTCTGGTGGCCTCACGGGCCTTGGAGGCTGGCATCAAGCAGGTCGTCTTCGATCGCGCGGGAAATCAGTATCACGGTCGCATCGCCGCTTTGGCCGATGCGGCTCGTGAAGCCGGACTCGGATTCTGACGGAAGGAATAGAACATGGCTGTGAATAACCGCCGCAGCGAGGGCGAGTCCAGCGATGGCCGCCGTCGTGATGATCGTCGTAATCGGGAGACCGAAGAGGCGCGCAACAATTACGTCGAGCACGTCGTGACCATCAATCGCGTCGCCAAGGTTGTGCAAGGTGGGCGTCGTTTCTCCTTCACCGCTTTAGTGGTCGTTGGTGACGGTGACGGATCGGTCGGTGTCGGCTATGGCAAGGCTAAGGAAGTTCCGGCCGCCATCGCCAAGGGCGTTGAGGATGCCAAGAAGCATTTCTTCAGGGTTCCGCGGATCCAAAAGACCATTCCGCACCCCGTCCAGGGTGAGGACTCGGCCGGTGTGGTGCTGCTACGACCGGCTTCGCCCGGTACTGGTGTGATCGCCGGCGGCGCTGTGCGCGCGGTTTTGGAATGCGCCGGCATCCAAGACGTTCTGGCCAAGTCGCTGGGTTCGCCGAACGCCATCAATGTGGTGCATGCCACCGTGGCGGCTCTGAAAATGTTGGAAGAGCCGGAGCAGGTCGCCAAGCGTCGGGGCATGTCGGTTGAGGATGTCACCCCTGCGGCTTTGCTCAAGGCTCGTATGGCAGGAGACCAGTGATGGCGACAAAGAAGACAGAAACAATGATCAAGATCACCCGGACTCGTTCGGGGATCGGAAGCAAGCGAAACCACCGTGAGACCCTGCGCAGCCTCGGCTTGCGCAAGATCGGTGATTCAGTGGTTCGTTCCAACGATGCGGTCACCGCAGGCATGGTGCGAGCCGTGGCTCACATGGTGACTGTCGAGGAGGCAAACTAATGGCTCTACAGATTCATCATCTGCGTCCTGCCCCGGGCGCTCATACTGCAAAGACCCGGGTCGGTCGTGGTGAGGGTTCAAAGGGTAAGACATCCGGGCGTGGTACCAAGGGCACGGGCGCACGGAAGAACACTCCGCAGAACTTCGAGGGCGGGCAGATGCCGATGCATATGCGACTGCCTAAGTTGAAGGGTTTCAAGAATCCATTCAAGGTTGAGTATCAGGTGGTCAACCTGGCACGCATCGCTGAACTGTTCCCGGAGGGTGGAGCAGTGTCGGTGGCCGATTTGGTGGCCAAAGGCGCTGTCCGTGACTCTTCGCTGGTGAAGGTGCTTGGTGGCGGTGATTTGTCAGTGCGTCTCGATCTGACTGCTGATGCCTTCTCCGCCTCGGCGATCAGCAAAATTGAACAGGCCGGCGGATCGGCCACCACACTCTGAGGCTATGGACGGAGGTCATCGCTAGATGGCCTCCGTCTGGGCTATCAGACCAGAGCTGATCATCTAAGATTATCTCGGGGTGTGTGATGATGGGTGAAGCTGATAGCCTTGGGGGCTAGGTGAGGAGAAGGATATGTTGCACGGTTTCATGAATGTCTGGCGGTCGTCAGACCTTCGAAAGAAGATTCTGTTCACCCTGGCAATCCTGGTTGTCTTCCGTTTGGGGTCGACTCTACCGGTGCCCAATGTGTCAATGCAGGGTTTGAACGCCTGTCGCTTGGCAGCTGAGACGGGCGATCAAGCGGGGCTGTTCTCGATGATCAACCTCTTCTCCGGCGGCGCGATGCTACAAATGTCGGTGTTCGCCTTGGGCATCATGCCCTATATCACGGCCAGCATCATCCTCCAGTTGATGACGGTGGTTGTGCCGCGATTGGAGACCCTCAAGAAGGAGGGTGCCGCCGGCACGGCGAAGATCACCCAGTACACCCGATATTTGACTCTGATTCTGGCGGTGCTCAATGGCACAGCCTATGTGTCGATGGCGATCAATGGCCAGATCTTCCAGGGTTGCAATGAAGACATCGTTTATGACAAGGGCTTGTTCGCCATCATCGTGATGATCCTGACCATGACAGCCGGCACTGGCATCGTCATGTGGCTGGGTGAGTTGATCACTGAGCATGGTGTTGGCCGTGGCATGTCGATTCTGATGTTCACCCAGATCGCTGCTCGCTTCCCAACGTCATTGTGGTCGATCAAGTTGGCCCATTCTGATTCTGCCGACAAGGGCTGGGTTTTGTTCCTCTTGGTCATCGCTATCGGCCTGTTGGTCATGTTGGGCATCATCTTCATGGAGCAGGGGCAGCGGCGCATTCCCGTTCAGTACGCCAAGCGGATGGTCGGCCGCAAGATGTACGGTGGGTCAAAGACTTATATCCCATTGAAGGTCAACCAGTCCGGTGTCATCCCGGTGATCTTTGCCTCATCGATCCTTTATTTGCCAGCCCTCTTCGCCCAGTTGTGGCCGAACACCGGCGTGGCTGGTTGGGTGTCGCGTTACTTCGTCAAGGGGGATCACTGGGCCTACAATCTGATCTTCTTCCTATTGATCATTGCCTTCTGTTACTTCTATGTGTCGATCACCTTCAACCCGACGGAGATCGCTGACAACATGAAGAAGTATGGCGGATTCATCCCCGGCATTCGGGCGGGTGCGCCAACGGCCCATTACTTGCAGTATGTCTTGTCCCGGTTGACAGCGCCCGGTTCGCTTTACCTGGCCTTGATCGCTTTGATCCCGACCATGGCCTTTATCTTGGTGGGGGCATCACAGCAATTCCCCTTCGGCGGCACATCAATTCTGATTGTCGTTGGTGTTGGCCTGGACACGGTCAAGCAGATTCAGTCGCAGTTGGAGCAGCGCTCCTACGAAGGTTTCCTGCGTTGATCTAGCCGAGTTCCTTTGAGGAGTTCAGAGGCCGCCAGCGATTCGTCGCGGCGGCCTCTGTCATTGTTGCTCAGATAACCACATGCTGGTCTGAGTAGGTTTGCACTGAAGGGGTTGCAGCGAGAGCCTGATCCAGGGGAATTAGCAGGAAAGGCACGCAGGGTCAGCGAATTGGTGCTGATGGCGTCGGCGCTAAGGCTTTAATCAGCAGATCTGCCCGTTAATCGACAAAATCAAGTAGTGGGTTCTTCAGCCTGGTCGGCTGTCATCGCCCGCAGGCCCTCTTCTTCGGCAGCGGCGGCGGCAGCTCGGTCCTCAGCGCGCTTGATGGCAGCGTTGCGGGCGAAATCGTCCAGGGTGGGCATGCCGTAAGCCCGAGCGGTGGTGTTGTACAGTTCGGCGATGGTCCCGCGCATCCGTTCAGCGTAGGCGGTTGCCACTTCACCGGGAAGGGCAGTCATCGGATGGCCAATGACGACATGGATGGTTGGATGATTGGTCGGCGGGGTCGACCTGGTGTAGGGCCAAGCAGTGAAGGCTCCGACCAGGGCCATCGGGATGCAGGGCACATCGCGCGAGATCGATAGACCGGCCACGCCTGGCTTGAATGGCCCCATGGCCCCGGTGCGGGAACGTGTGCCCTCTGGAAAGATCAACAGGGGGACACCAGCGTCGAGCAGGCGCCCGGTTATGCCACGGTGACTGCGACCGCGCCGTTCAATCGGATAAGCATTGAAGAACAAGGAGGTGGTCATGCCCTTGAGCTTCTTGTCGAAGAAATAGTCAGCGGCGGCGCCGGTGGCGACGTGACGGCTGAGGCGGTGGGGCAGCGCGCCGAGAATCAGTGGCGCGTCGAAGTGGGATGAATGGTTCGCAATCACAATGAAGGGTGCTTCAACATTGTCGAGCAACTCGCGCCCGTGGACCTCGACCTTGCACAGAGTCCAGACGGTCGACTTCAGTAAGACGTCCTGGGCAATGAAGCGCACCCCTGACCGGATCTTGGAGCGATAATGTGAGGGGTTGTCGCTGGCTGGTGTCTTGGTCATTCGCCCCTCGATCGACTCAGTGCCCGCGAGACGGCGCGGATGGCCCGCCGTGGAGCGACATGTCCCAGCCAGACAGCGAAGGCCCAGCGGGCCGTTGGCACCGACAAGACGCGGCCGGAATCGAGGTCGCGCAGGGCTTGATGCACCAGCTGATCAACATCCACCCAGACGAAATCCGGCAGATTGTGGGCTTTGACACCGGCACGGCTATGAAACTCCGTTTTGACCCATCCTGGCAGCAAGGCCATGACCTTGACACCGCTGCCGCGTAATTCATTGCTCAAAGCTTCGGTATAGACCGTTGCCCAAGCCTTGATAGCGGAATAGTTTCCAGTGGTGATGACAGCCGACGAGCTGGTGACGTTGAGAATTGCCCCGTGGCCGCGTTCTTTCATGGCGCGAGCGGCTGCGCCCGACAGTTGGAGCACAGCCCAGCACATCACTTGCATGGCATCGCGTTGCAGGGTCAAATCGCGACTGAGGAGGGACTGGTGAACCGCGAACCCGGCGTTGTTGATCAGCAAGTCAATCGGGGCGGTACTGTCCTCTAGACGCTGGGCCAAACGGTCGACGGCAGTCGGATCGGTCAGATCGCTGGGGATGACCTCGACCTGGACGTGATAGTGATCATGAAGGCGGCTGGCGCTGGCCTGGAGTTTCGCCTGGTCCCGTGAGGCCAGGACCAAATCGTAACCCCTGGCCGCCAAGGCGTCAGCGAAGGCCCGACCAATACCGACGGTGCCACCGGTGATCAGGGCTCTAGGCATGATCTTCAACCAGCTTGTAGGTGGCCCGCGCCATGGCCAATTCCTCGTTGGTCGGCACCACCAGGACAGTCACTGAAGAATCGTCAGTGGAAATGACCGTGGCCTGCTGGTTATGGGGGGTGTTGCGCGCCGGATCCAGTTTGACACCGAATCCAGCCAAGCGGCTGACCAATTCAGCGCGGACCTGATGATCATTTTCGCCAACACCAGCGGTGAAGACCAGTACGTCGGTGTGCCCGAGCAGGGCCATGTAGGCACCGATGTAACTGACCAGGCGATGCTGATAAATGTCCATTGCCAGTCGGGCGGTGTCATCGCCGTTCCGGATCTCAGCCCAGATGTCTCGGAAATCGGAACTGCCGCCTGTCATACCGGCCATGCCGGAGTGCTTGTTCAACATGGTGTCGACAGCCACTGCATCCATGTTCGCCGATCGCTCCAGATAGGCGAAGAGGCCAGGATCGACATCGCCGGAGCGGGTGCCCATCACCAGTCCGGAAACGGGGGTCAAACCCATCGAGGTGTCGATCGGCTGGCCCGCTTGGATGGCTGAGATTGAAGCGCCGTTGCCCAAGTGACAGATGATCTGATTGAAACTGCTGATGTCGCGGCCCAAGAAATTAGCGCTGGCCTGCGAGACGTAACCGTGTGAAGTGCCGTGAAAGCCGTACTTGCGGATCTGGTACTTGCTGGCCAGATCACGATCGATGGCGTAGGTGTAAGCCTCGGCTGGCAAGGTGGCAAAGAAGGCGGTGTCAAAGATGGCCACGTGGGGAACGCTGGGCAGCACTGATTGGGCGGCAGCGATACCAGCCAGCGCTGGTGGATTGTGTAACGGGGCGAGGCCGGACAGGGCTGTGATTTGAGCGATCACCGTTGGGGTGATCAGCGTCGGTTGGCGGAAGGTCTCGCCACCATGGACCACCCGATGGGCCACGGCGATGGCTTCATGCAGGGTCGGCCCCCAGTTGGCGAAGGCTCGCACCACCAGAGCCAGGGCTGCTTGATGATCGGCGATCGGCTCAACGATGCTGTGTTTATCCGTCCCGACCTTGTGGCTGATGCTGGAGCCATCCAACCCGATCTTGTCAACCAATCCTTGGGCGAGCACGGTTTCGGTGCTCATATCGATCATTTGATACTTGACAGAGGATGATCCACAATTCAGGACCAAGATAGGGGCGGTCACGATGACTCCAGTTTCGTCGATTATGGATGCGCTGACTGCGTGTCTTCGATTCTAGTCGAGGGCCAGGTGGGGCGCATGTTGGTTGATTGATCGAGTGACGCTCCAGATTTCCGATCGGTTGCGATCGGCCATCCAGCCAGTCACCAAGCGCAGCTTCATCAATCGGCCCGGAACTGAGCCGGTGGATCGCTTTGGGCCTGAATCGCCGTGATGGCGACGGTGTTGACGATGTCGTCGACCAAGGCGCCGCGTGACAGATCGTTGACGGGTTTGCGCAATCCCTGCAACACCGGACCTAGGGCCAGAGTGTGCGCCGTACGCTGTACGGCCTTGTAGGTGATATTGCCACTGTCGAGATCAGGAAAGACGAAGACTGTGGCATGGCCGGCCACTTTCGACCCTGGCAGCTTGGTGGCCGCCACTGCTTGATCGACGGCGGCATCGAATTGGATCGGCCCGGCGACTGGTAGGTCGGGGGCTTTGGTCTGCAACAATTCGGTCGCCTCGGTCACCAGATCGACGTCCGGCCCGGAACCGGAGCCGGCGGTGGAGTATGACAAAAGAGCCACCCGCGGCGCGATTTCGAAGGATCGGGCGGTATCGGCTGACGCCTGGGCGATGTCTGCCAGTTGCGCGGCGCTGGGATTGGGGTTGACGGCGCAGTCGGCGAAGACCAACACCTGATCGGGCAGGCACATCAGGAAATAACCGGACACCAGGGCCACACCGGGCTTGGTCTTGATGAACTCCAGTGACGGGCGAATGGTGTTGGCGGTCGTATGAATCGCACCGGACACCATGCCATCGGCCATGCCAAAATGAATCATCATGGTCGCGAAATAAGACAGATCCGTCAGGGTCTGACGAGCTCGGTCGAGGGTCATGCCCTTGTGGGCCCGCAACTTGGTGTACTCCTCAGC
>JAITVZ010000079.1 GCA_031285505.1 Propionibacteriaceae bacterium | reverse complement strand
CCGCCCCGCTCCGGAGTGACCACCGCCATCATCCGCTCCTTCGATTCACTCATCAGAATCTCTTCTGGAGACAAGCTCGAATCACGCAACGGCACCGCTCCCAGATCCACCCACATGCCGCCAGATCCGGCCGACGCCAATTCGGAGGTGGCACAGCTCAAACCGGCGGCGCCAAAGTCCTGGATACCGACGATCAACCCAGCGGCAAACAACTCCAGGGTGCACTCAATCAGCAGTTTCTCCATGAAAGGATCGCCCACCTGGACACTGGGGCGCTTGGTCGGACCGCCTTCGGTGAAGGTTTCCGACGCCAGAATTGAGGCGCCGCCGATGCCATCGCCACCAGTCGTGGCGCCATAAAGGATCACTTTGTTGCCCAGCCCGGTGGCGGCTGCCCGTTGCATGTCCTCGTGGCGCAGCAGACCGACGCAGAGGGCGTTGACCAGCGGATTCCCGGCATAGGACTGATCAAAAACTACTTCCCCGCCGATGTTCGGCAGTCCCAAACAGTTGCCATAGCCACCGACTCCAGCTACGACTCCTGGCAAGACTCGGGCCGTGTCAGGGGCGTCGAGTGGCCCGAAGCGCAGCGGGTCCATCACCGCGATCGGCCTGGCACCCATCGCCAAGATGTCGCGAACAATGCCACCAACGCCGGTGGCCGCGCCCTGATGTGGCTCGACAAAGCTCGGGTGATTATGCGATTCGATCTTGAAGGTGACGGCCCAACCGTCACCGACATCGACCACTCCGGCTTGCTCACCGATGCCAGCCAACAATGGGCCGCGTGGCGTGCTGTCAGCCAGCACGGAAAAGCGCTTCAACTGAGTCTTCGAGGACTTGTAGGAGCAGTGCTCACTCCACATGACCGAATACATCGCCAGTTCACAACTGGTCGGCCGGCGACCCAGAATCGTGCGTATCCGCTCGTATTCGTCGGCTTTCAAGCCAAGTTCCGCCCAAGGTTGAGCCGTGTCAGGGGTTTTCAGCGCATTGGCAACAGTATCGACCACGGCCTTAGCCTAGCGCGACCACGCCAGACCAAGGCCGTGTATCCACAGCATTTGATCAGGCGCGATGACGCCGACCGATCATCACAGCACCCGCCAGAACCAGGGCCAGTGTCACGGCCCAGGGCAGAAGCATCGAAGGCACGAATGTGGCCACGACCATGCCTCCGGTATGAGCCTGTGGGCCAGCGCTGCCCGACGCCGCCGGCGCCGACGGTGCAGCGTCTGGTTCCGGGATGGTCTCTTGACCCGGCGCATCGCCAGCCAAAACCATCAGCGGTAGCTGAATCAGGGTGCCCGAAGGCTCAGCGATCAGCTGCAACCGCTTCAACCCGGCGGACACCCCAACCGGAATTGTCAGACTCACCCGCACACAACCAGTCGACTCGGGGTTGGCCCCACCGTCAACTGCTCCCGGGTTGCAATCCGCCTGATCCATAGGGCTAGCGATCGCTTGGTGTGGCAGGGGCAGATCAGTACCACTGTCAGGATCAAACAGCGTCAAATCGACCAGCAGGAGGTCATTGGCAGGCGCGCCGAGCGAGGTCATATTCAACCGAGACAAGGTGAACTCCAGGGTGTCACCGGCAGTGACGGTGATGTTACCCATCGGCTCCATCGGCGCACTGAGGTTGGACAAGACCACGGAGCGATGCGAAAAGTCCGCAGACAGCGAGGCATATGGCTGATCACCTGGCTGGCTCATCTGCGATTGGCGCAATAAGTAGTTGGTCAAGGCATCACGATCGAGAATGCCGATGTCGGTGTTGTTAGCCCCTTCCAACATAACTGGATAACCGTCTGATCCAGCAGTCAGAAAGGACAAAGTGACGATACGGTAAAGCCGATCTGGCTCCAAAAGTTGCCCATCGACCATCACCGAGCTGATGTGACTGCTCGGATCATCCCAGGCACAAACAGACGATCCCCCACCACAGGTGATCGCCGCTGGCTGGTCAGTGTCGACCGTGTAAGTGACGTTGGTCGACAGGCCGGTCACCAGGAAGGATCGGCCATCGACCAGCTGGGAGCCATCGGCCAGTGTCTTCCACTGCTGCTCCAGGAACTGCTTGACCTGAAGCCCGGTCAAATCGATGGTGTTGAGGGTGTTGGCGAATGGCAAAACGGCATTGACCTCTTCATAGCTGATCAGGCCATCAGCTCCAGCCAGCAAATCGTCGCGCAAACCGCCCCCAGCGTTGACGATGCCGATGTCGGCAAAGACTCCCTCGATCTCGCCCTGGTTGGCCTCATCCAGAAAGGCGTCGGCCACCAGGTTGGCCAGGGCTGATTCATTGTTTCGCTCGGACGAGCCACTGGCCGTGGATTCTGTGGCCGTCATGATTACCCCATTGCCACTGTCAACCCACTGCGAACCAGTAGTGGCAGGAGTGATGTCGCTACTGATCCGACCGACGATCGGCGCGCCCAAGATGGCAGCCTGCGCCAAGGCCTGATCGAGATCGGCCTTGATGTCCGCCATCGAGCCGATGCTGGTGTCAATTGCCAAGGCCTTGTCCACGGTGATGGTGTCGGCGCTGGCCGCGACCACCTGCCGCTTGGCCAGGTCGAAACTCAGGTCAATTCGTCCGATATTGCTGCCATAAGAGGCTGCCTGCACCACTGGACGACCCGGATGATGATCCAGCCCTTCGGGGTCTTGGGCGGTCTGACCTGTCCAGGAGTAGAGCTTATGAGTGTGGGCATTGACCAAGGCGTCGACCTGCGCGGCTGTGTTGTTAACGATATCAGCAAAACGAGAACTGTCGGTGAGGTTCTCATCCAGCCCCCCACCATCAGCCGCCTCATCATTGAGAGCTCCCTCGTGATAGACAGCGATGACCAGATCAGCCTCGCCATTGGCAGCCGAACCATCCTTCAGTTGGGCAGCGTATTGATTGACTGACGTCACCGGATCGGTGAATTCGATGTCGGTGATGCCCGTGGCACTGACCAGATCGGCCGTTGCCTGGGTAACTGCTGTGACTACGCCTACTGTTAGGCCGTTACCCAAGGTGTAGATGACATAGGGGTCCATCACCGGGGCGCCACTGGCCCGATTGACCACGTTGCTCGCTGTGTAGGTCCAGCCGTCGATTGCGCCACTGCCATCTTGGCCGATCACCCGATTCAGCAGGTCGTCACTGCCCTTGTCGAACTCGTGATTGCCCACTGCTGATGCTTTGAAATTGATGCCTTCGGTGCCGGCTAGGGTGTTGAGCAAATCAAGGGTCGGTTGATCATCGGCGATGCCAGAGGCGAATTCCGATGCGCCGATGTTGTCCCCAGCGCTGACCAGCATCGAATTGTCCGGATCAGACAGAATGGCCGTTTCGAGGGTTTGGGCGAAGGGCAGGGTGATCTGACTGTTGATCCTCCCATGGAAATCGTTGAAGGTGAAGACATGCACCGGCACGACTTGACTGTCCGCCCCCGTGGAATCCGCGGCTGGATCGGCGCCAGCCACGGCTGATCCCAAACTGAACAACGACAAGGCGAATAGACCGGTCAGACCGCGGTGAAGGACATGGTTGCGCGACATAGCGACGACCTCTCTGAAGAACGACGGCGCCACCCACTGGCACCAATCAAAATGACTCGTCTTCAGGTTATCAGCATGAATGCGCCGAATTAGCCTCTACCGGGCAATTTAGCCAGACGCGATCAGAGGACTTTCGACAAGAAGGCCTGAGTGCGCGGCTGGCGCGGGTGGTTGATCACCTGCTCGGGCACACCCTGCTCGATGATCTGCCCCTCATCCATAAAGATGACACGCGAACCGACTTCGCGGGCAAAGCCCATTTCGTGGGTCACCACCATCATCGTCATGCCTTCAGCCGCCAGATCGCGCATCACCGCCAAGACCTCACCGACTAACTCGGGGTCAAGGGCCGATGTCGGCTCATCGAAGAGCATCATGTCCGGATTCATCGACAGACTACGGGCGATGGCCACCCGCTGCTGCTGGCCGCCCGACAGCTGCGAGGGATGGGCGTCGACTTTGTCGGACAGGCCGACACGATCGATCATCGCCAGAGCTATCTGACGGGCTTGATCGGCTGACCGCCCGAGGACCTTCTCTTGAGCGACAGTGACATTGCGCAACACCGTCATATGGGGAAAGAGGTTGAAGGTCTGGAAGACCATGCCGATGCGGGTGCGGATCCGGTCCAGATTGACATCGGGGTTTTGGATGTCGATCCCCTCGATCAGGACCCGTCCAGCGGTGGGCCACTCCAAAAGGTTGACGGAACGCAGCAAAGTCGACTTGCCCGAGCCCGACGGGCCAATCACGCAAACCACCTCGCCCTTACTGATAGTCAGGTCGATACCGCGCAAGACATGGTTGTCGCCGAAGAATTTCTCCAGACCGATCAGTTCGATTGGCGGCGCTCCGGGGATCGGCAGATCCCGGGGATGCAAATCCTTATAGCGATCAATCGCCTCTGGACCAGTCACTTCTTCACCGCCATCTTCTTCTCAAGGCGACCGACCACATAGGTCAGCGGCACCGAAATTATCAAGTAGACCACTGCTGAGACCATCAATGGAGTCGAGTTTGCGTGAATGGCCAGATTGTCGGTGGCGAAGGTGGTCAGCTCCTTGCTGGTGAGGGTCGCGCCGATCACCGACAACAACGAGGTGTCCTTCAAGAGCATCACCACCTCATTGGTCAACGGTGGGATGACGATCCGAATCGCCTGAGGCAGAATCACCGTAACAGTGGTTCGCAAATGGCTCATGCCCAATGACCGAGCAGCTTCACGCTGCCCTTTGGGCACCGCCTCGATGCCCGCTCGAATGATTTCAGCCGTATAGGCGCTGGTCACCAGCATCAAACCGACAATGCCACCACCAGTCAGGCCACCGGGGAAGCGCAGTCCAGGAAAGGCCATCGGCAGCGCCAAGCCGAAGAAGAAAATGGTCAACAGGGCCGGAACACCACGAAACAATTCGATCCAGGCGACTGCGAACCACTTGAAGGGACCATGCCCCATCTTCAGCAAAGCCAAGACGATTGCCATGGCCAAGCCGACCACAAAAGCGATGACGGTATAAACGATGGTGTTGACGGCCGCCCGAACGATACCAGGCCAGAGATCACCGGCCACCTTGGCGTTGAAAAAGTTTTGCTTGATCACCGACCAATCGGCGAACAGACAAGCCACCACCACGATGGCCAGGAAAATCACATAGGAACTGATGCGCCCGATCCGACGCCGCGTGGTCGGGCGGATGTCCGAGAGTGTCATTGGATCAATCAGCCGAAGTAGTGATCATAAAGCGTTTGGTACTCACCGTCATCGCGCAACTCCTGCAGGGCCGCATTGATCTTGGCGAGCAATTCCGGATTCTTTCCCTTGACCATGGCGAAGCCATAAGACTCATCGGTTTCATACTTGGCGACGACGGTGTAGGCGGGATCGTCGTCCTCGTGAACCTTGTTGATCGGGAAATCCTGCAGCAAAGCGTCGACCTGGCCGGCCTGACTGGCCGTCCACAACTCACCGTCAGACGGGAAGCTGATCACTTCGGCCGAGGCTGGCTTGTGCTCGTTGGCGTAAGTCTCGCCAGTGGTGGTCCGCTGAACACCAATGCGCTTGTCGGCCAGATCGTCGAGGCTCTGGATGCCTGAATCAGTCTTGACCAACAACGATTGCAACGAGTTGTAATAAGGGTCTGTGAAATCGAGATTCGCCTGACGTTCCGGGGTGATGGTGATGGCCGAAGCGCCCAGATCACACTGGTTGGCAGTCATAGCCGCACCCGATTGCACCGCTGCGAAATCGGTGTCTTGGACGACCAACTTCAAACCGAGTTTCTTGGCAATAGCGCCGGTCAAGTCGATATCGAAACCAGAGTAACCCGACTCAGTCGATGGATCTTCAAACTCAAAGGGGTCATAAGGCGCATCAGCGCAGACCGTCAAGGCACCAGCAGTGACCGTGCCCAAGGGGTTGTCCGCCTGATCGTCATTGCTTGAACAGGCTGCCATGATCACGGCCAGCCCACTGATGCCGGCGACCGCCAGCACTCTTCCAAATCGCACCATTATGCTCATCCTTCCGGAATCTTTTACAGACTAACTATTACACACTGGCCATGTTTCACCGGTGTGACGTCTCGCCATCAGGACTCACATGCCTGATGGGACGATGGCCGCGAAAACGATGGTGGCCACCCCGAGAAAGAAAAAGAAACTGATGTCAATGGCCCGATGGCGCCGGATCGCCAAAATGCCCGGATCATGCATCACCGATCGCAGCACGCCAGCCAGGAGCATACCCAAACCGATCAAGACAGCCCCAAGACGCCAACTGCCGATGGCGATGATTGCCAAGCCGATCAGCACCAAGGCGCAAACGCTCAACCAGGGCCATTGACGGCGGATGCCACCGATAGCCCCGGTTGAGTCGATTTTGGTGGCCCACCATTGCGGGCCATGACCACTGCTCGTCACTGCGGCGGAGCCAGTTTGGATTGCGCGGCGTCGACGATATTGGCCAGCAGCATGGCTCGGGTCATTGGGCCAACACCACCGGGATTGGGGGTGACCATAGAGGCCTTGTCCCAGACATCATCAGCGAAGTCTCCCTTGGGCTTGCCAGCAATGCGGGTCACACCAACATCGACCAGCACCGCGCCCGGCTTGATCATTGCTGCGTTGATCATGCCGGCGCGGCCGACGGCCGCCACCACAATGTCGGCTTGGCGGGTGTGGGCGGCCAGGTCCTTGGTGCCGGTATGGCACAAAGTGACGGTGGCGTTCTCGCTGCGCCGGGTCAGCAACAAGCCCAATGGCCGACCAACGGTCGTGCCTCGTCCAACCACGCAAACCTGCGCGCCATCAAGAGTCACGTCGTATCGCCGCAACAATTCCACAATCCCCCGGGGAGTGCACGGCAATGGTGCCGGCGCATTCAACACCAGCCGGCCCAGGTTGGTCGGATGCAGCCCATCGGCGTCTTTTTCCGGGTCGATCCGGCTGAGCGCGACTGTCTCATCCAAACCGGCAGGCAGCGGCAACTGGACTATATATCCGGTGCAAGCGTCGGTCCGGTTGAGCTCGTCGATAGCGGCGCTGACATCCATCTGGCTGGCGCTGGCTGGCAGATCGATGCGAATCGATTCAATACCAACCTCGTGGCAGTCACGATGTTTGCCCTTGACATAAATCTGACTGCCTGGGTCGTCGCCAACCAGAATGGTGCCCAGTCCAGGAATGATCCCCTCCTGGCGCAGGCGCTCCACTCGATCGGCCAATTCCGCCTTGATCGCGCCCGCTTGGGCCTTTCCGTCCAGAATCATCGCAGTCACGCACCTATCTTAAGGCTTGAGCCGGCGCCCCAATGCCGTTCGGCTCGGTTATCCAGCAGCAATGCCTGAACGCGTCATGCTAAGCTCAACCTGAGTGTGATTTTTGAATAAGTGGTCTGGATGGGCCGAACCAGAGGCCAGCTCGTGGTCAGCGTCTTGGGATCACCGCAAAACGCAATCTGATGATCCACCCATCCACCAACCACATTGGGCCGACGGGGGATGGCAAGATGGCGGATAAGGCCTCATCAAGCGACAACACGGTGATCGGGCCGGACTTCGACCCGATCGAGCCACCACTGATCAGCGACGATGACTTAAGCGATCAACAATTGACCGAAGCTTCGGCTGGTTCCTCTGTGTCAGGCGACCAAAGCGTGCTCGACCAAAATGACCATGACCTGATCAACAACACTCGCCAAGGCTCCATCGCCGCCGCCGAGGAGCTGTGGCAGCGCCACTCCGTCTTTGGGTTGGTCGTGGCCGGCGCTGAGACTGATCCTGAGCAAGCCGAAGCCGTCAACGATCAAGCCTGGGCCAACATCATCAGTGGACTGGCAACTGGCCAAACCCCGCCCGCGGCTTTCCGCCCCTACCTTTACAACCAGGTCCATAGCAGCGCCATCACTTTGACCGACACCGACGCCGCACCAAACACGCCCAGCGCTCGCATGGCGGCCGCCCTGGAATCCCTGCCGACCAGATGGCAAGAAGTGCTTTGGTACCTCGACGTCGAACAGATGACCGTCGACGATGTCGCTTTGTTGACCGGCATGTCCACCACTGCCATTCCCGAGGTGCGCTCCCGAGCCCGACGCGGCCTGAAAGACGCTTGGCTGAAAGTCAACGCCGATGCCGCCACCCAAGACAGCAACTGCCAATGGGCCCGTGAGCATGCTCGCGCCTGGCTGAACAAGACTCTGCCGCCACATGACTCCGAGGTGATGACAGCCCACCTCAAGACTTGTCACGCTTGCCGCAACATCATTGGCACTGCCACCCATATGGCTTCATCAGTGCGGCCTTTGCTGCTGGCTGGTGTTTGCAGCGCTGCCGGCGGTTTGGCCCTGCAAGAGTATCTGGACGCCAACGGCGCCGTTGTCATCAACGAGTCGGCTCTGCCACCGGTCGCCTTGGCCGCCTTCTCAGCCGAGCGTGCTGGCCAAGCCAGCAATCTAC
>JAITVZ010000044.1 GCA_031285505.1 Propionibacteriaceae bacterium | reverse complement strand
AACTGGTTTGATCGTCTTTGGTTGGGGCGACACAAAACGGACACTGTTGGGCTCGCTGCGCTTGATCACCATCAACGTAGGCCATCCTGTGTGGTGTCCAGAGTCTCTCGAAACCATCCGGGTCGCCAACGAAACCGGCAGCCGGTTCGATATCTGGCTGATGCTCGGTCATCATGGTCACTTTCGGTCAGCAATGGTGGCGACAATCTCGGCCACAGCTGTGGCGATAGGCACCCCATTGCGCTGGCTGCCGTCACGGAAACGGAAAGAGACAGCGTTGATCGCCTGGTCTTCGGCCCCAGCGATCAGCATGAAGGGCACTTTCTCCCTGGTGGCATTACGAATCTTCTTTTGCATCCGATCATCTGAATCATCCAATTCAACCCGGACCCCTTCAGCGCGCAACAGATCAAGCACGCCATCGAGGTAGCCGTTGTAATCGGCTGAGACTGGGATGGCTCGTACCTGAACCGGGCTCAACCAGGCCGGGAAAGCACCAGCGTAATGCTCGGTCAACACCGCAAAGAAACGCTCAATGGCGCCGAACAGAGCCCGATGAATCATCACCGGTCGCTGATGGGAACCATCGGCAGCGGTGTATTCCAACTCGAACAGTTCTGGTAAATTGAAATCCAGCTGAATGGTGGACATCTGCCAAGTCCGCCCAATGGCGTCTTTGACTTGGACCGAGATCTTTGGTCCGTAGAAAGCTGCTCCACCCGGATCAGGCACCAACTCCAAGCCGGACGCCTCGGCCACCTGCTGCAGCGTCTGGGTGGCCTCTTGCCATGCCTCATCCGATCCGACGGACTTATGCGGATTTTTGGTCGACAACTCCAGATAAAAGTCGGTCAAGCCGTAATCGCGCAACAGATCCAGGACAAAGGTCAACAAACTGGTCAACTCGGACTGCATTTGTTCACGGGTGCAATAGATATGCGCATCATCTTGGGTGAACCCTCTGGCACGCAGCAAACCCTGAACGACGCCAGATTTCTCATAGCGGTAGACCGTGCCGAATTCAAACAAACGCAACGGCAATTCGCGGTAGCTGCGCTGTCGACTGCGATAAATCAGATTGTGCATCGGGCAATTCATCGGCTTGAGGTAGTAATCCTGGCCCGGCTTACGCACCGTGCCATCAGGATTGAGCTCCTCATCGAGATGCATCGGTGGATACATGCCGTCGGCATACCAATTGAGGTGCTGGCTGATCTCATAGAGCCGGCCCTTGGTGATGTGCGGCGTATTGACGAATGAATACCCCGCCTCAAGATGGCGCTTGCGTGAGTAGTTCTCCATCTCCATGCGAATCAAGGCGCCCTTTGGATGGAAGACGGCCAGGCCCGGTCCAATCTCCTCTGGGAAGCTGAACAGGTCAAGCTCGGCGCCCAATTTGCGATGGTCCCGCTTGGCTGCCTCGGCCATGCGGGTCTGATATGCCTGCAGGTCCTCTTTGCTGGCCCAAGCCGTGCCATAGACCCGTTGCAGAGTGTCATTGGCCTGATCGCCGCGCCAATAGGCGGCTGAAGTCTTCGTCAAAGCGACGGCTTGCAGGTAACCGGTGTGTGGCACATGGGGGCCGCGACACAAATCCTTCCAGGCGATCGAGCCATCACGGCGCAAATTGTCATAGATGGTCAGTTCACCGGCGCCAACTTCGACACTGGCGGTATCATCAATGTTGGACTTGTCAGCGATCAGCTCCAACTTGTACGGCTCGTTCGCTTCCTCAAGCAGCGCTTCGACTTCCGTCACGACTCGCCGGCGGAAGCGTTGCCGTTCCTTGATGATTCTAGCCATCGCCTTTTCAATGGTTTTCAAGTCTTCAGGATCGAGTGGATCGACTCGGAAATCGTAATAGAAGCCGTCTTCGATTGGCGGACCGATGCCCAGCTTGGCTTCCGGAAAGACTTGCTGGAGAGCTTGAGCGGTGACATGGGCGGCAGAATGGCGGATGATCGCCAAGCCCTCGCAGCTGGTCGCCATGACCGGCTCGATGACGTCATCGGGATGCAGCGCAGATGCTAAATCAATGATGATTTCTTCTCGGCGCATCGCCACCACAGCCCGATCATTTCCCCAAATATCCAAGCCGGTGCTTTGATCCTCAACCTCGCGGATCTCGTCGGCTCCGTCGATGCGAAGCGTTACGGCAATCACGTTTCTTCTCCCTTCGATGGCGACATACCGGGCCGCCAAACTCAATCAGGTACATTCTGCCTTACCGCTGGGCAAATATGGGGGTTTGGACCATTCGGCATCATGAATTGCCCAAACCCCCACGTTTGTCCGTAATCTCATATTGGTCGAGCATGGAGCCGACCAACCAAGTCACTGCTCCATCAGTTTGAGGTGGATGACGCCGTAATCGTAGGCCCGGCGATGGTAGACCACCGATGGCAGTTGAGTGTCGGCATCGACGTACAAGAAGAAGTCGTGCCCGACCAGCTCCATCTCATCGAGTGCCTGGGCCAGAGTCAACGGGGTCGAGTGGAACAGCTTTTCGCGCACGACCATCGGCCCATCGCCCTGAATCTCCAAACCAGCCACGGTGGTGACCATGGGATCGACCGCTTCGCTGACTGGCTGACTGGCTGGAGCAGCGGACGCTGGCTCGATGTTTGGCTCAGTGAAGCCGACACGACGCAGATTGCCTCGGCGATCACGGCGGCGATCCTGGGCCTTGCGCAGGCGCTGCTTGAGTCGATCAAAGGCCTCATCAAAGGCTTGGCTCTTTGAATCGCCGATGGCTTCTGCCCGGACCACTGGCCCCTTGCCAATCAGCGTGATCTCAACTCGAACCGATTCGGAATTGCCATGATTCTCCGTTTGGGCATGAACCTCAGCGCGAATGACTTTGTCAACGCGCGAGTCGAGCTCGCTGATCTTTCGAGCGACCTGTTCGCGGAAGCCGTCGGTGATTTGGATCTTCCTACCGGTGATCGTGACGTCCATGATTTCCTCCTTGAAGTGGCGCCCCATATTGGGGATGGCTCAACGTTACCCCGTCAGTGATACCGGCTCAACAAGCGGGCCACCCAGACACCAACCTTCAGTCTTGGCCGCCGCCTTCCGTCCTGGCTTGCCAGAGGGCCAACCGTTGGGCGTTGGTCAAGGCCTCAGGTCGGGCCACGGTGGCAGCGATCGTGACTGCCGCCACCGAATGATGCCCCCCAAGGGTCAACACTCGAGCTGATTCAGCCAGACTCGACCCGGTGGTGACGACATCATCAACCACCATCACCCACTGCGCCTGGCTTGGCGCAGTGGGGTGCCGCCATGACCCAGCCGGCGTCAGGCGCATCGCCCCTGACAGATTGCGCCGCCGTGCTGGCGCACTC
>JAITVZ010000155.1 GCA_031285505.1 Propionibacteriaceae bacterium | reverse complement strand
CACCGGCGCACAACTGGGGATCGACGTCGTAGAGGTCCTGGTATTGTCCGGCCAGATCGTTCGCCGCCTTGTCACTGACGGCCTCGACCGCTGCCACCAAGTCATTGACACCATAGGTGTTGACCGACACACCGAAGACATGCTCCGCCTCGGTCTTGTCGCCTTCGGTCACAGCCACGTTGCGCATGTTGTCGCCGAAGCGCAGCAGGTTGAGCGATCGGGCCGCCGCCGCTCCCGCCGCCGCCCGCATCCAGACATCGACCTCACCACGGACTCGCGGATCACTGGCGTGACCAACAACGGTGGCCCGGGCCACACCGAGGCGGGACTCGATATAGGCGAATTCCCGATCGCCGTGGGCTGCCTGGTTGAGGTTCATGAAATCCATGTCGATGCTCGACCAAGGCAACTCAATGTTGGCCTGGGTGTGCAAATGGAGCACCGGTTTGGCGATGGCATCCAAACCAGCGATCCACATCTTGGCTGGTGAGAAGGTGTGCATCCAGAGAATCACGCCCAGGCATTCATCATCAGCGTTGGCGGCCAACATCACTTGGCGAATGGCCGTCTTGCTAGTCAAGACCGGCTGCCAGACAATCTCGGCGGCCAATGCGGCCTGGTTGAGGATGGCGACGATCGCCGTTGAGTTGGCGGCCACCTGGGCGAGAGTCTCCTCGCCGTAAAGGTGTTGCGATCCGGTCAGGAACCAAACCTTCGATGTCATCGGACTGTCCTTTCTGTGAGTCATATGAATCATTGACCGTAAACGTTGGTGTAGCGATCAAAGAGGTGATCGATGTCACCTGGGTCGATGGCCACCGGTTCGCCCAGCTGGCGAGCCAAGTGGACTGTTTTAGCGACTTCTTCGGTCAGGGCAGCCGCCTTGACGGCCGACCGAGCGTCGCGGCCGATGGTGAAGACGCCATGGTTGGCCATCAACACCGCCGGCGAGCGCGACTCAGCCAAGGTGGCGACGATGCCCTGTCCGATCGAGTCGTCGCCGATCAAGGCGAAAGGCCCAACCGGGATGTCGCCACCGAACTCATCGCCCATCATCGTCAGAACCGCCGGGATCGGCTCACGCCGGGCTGCCCAGGCGGTGGCATAAGAAGAATGGGTGTGAACGACACCGCCGACATCGGGGCGATGAGCATAGACATAGGCGTGGGCAAAGGTGTCGGAACTGGGCTTCAAGCTCCCTTCGACCAGTCGGCCTTCAAAGTCGCAGACGACCATCTGATCGGGCGTCAACTGGTCATAGGCCACTCCGGATGGCTTGATGACGAACAGATCGGCGCCGGGCACCCGGGCTGAGACGTTGCCGGCCGTCCAGACGACCAGCCCCCAGCGGATCAGTTCTTGGTGCAGACCGACCAGCTCGACTTTCAGGCGGTCGGCCTCGTCACGAGCCGCCGCCAGCCGCTCCAGATTGGCGTTCATCACTTGATCATCAGTCATGTCATCTCTTTCCACCACCACTCTTGGTGGCATTGTTTGTTGTTTCTTGGGCTTGGGCTTGGGCTTTCCACCCAAGTCACTGCGACCGGCCTGATGGCCGCTCCACACTCAACTGTGGTCGACCGCCGATTGCTCAATTGGCAAGCCTTCGACGAATCGCGCCAGATAGCGCCGGAAACCGACGACATCTTCCGGCCGGGGGTCTAACGCCGGGTCGGCCGGGGCGACGAAGATCTGCTGGTCCAGCCAGGTGGCCAAGCTGTCCGGCTGTGCCGGCCACCCACTGATCGGTTGAACGCTGGCGCGGGTCTGAGCGGCGGCGGAATCGCTGCCGGTGCAACTGGCACTGGATGTCCCGGCAGCCTGGACTTCGGCGGCGAACCGGGCCAAGACAGCCATTCCCCAAGCCCCACCCTGGGCGGCAGTGGCGCTGACTGCCACCGGCACATTCAGTGCTGCCGCCAACAATCGTTGGGCCACCACTGGAGTGGTGAAGACCCCGCCATGAGCATAGAGACGGTCGATAGCGACCCCTTCTTCGGCCAGGACACGCATTCCCAAGGCCAAGCTGGCGAAGGATGACATCAACAGGGCCCGCATCAGATTGGGCAGCGTCAAGGCGGCGCTGGCCGGCCGCACCAGCAGTGGTCGACCCTCGTCCAACTGCGTGACCGGCTCGCCGGAGAGGTAGTTGTAGGCCAAAAGACCGTCAGCGTCCGCAGTTGCCTCCAGCGCCGCCTCGAACAAGGTGGTAAAGACCCGGGCCGAGTCGGCCGATCCACCCATCCGGGCGCCGAAGTCAGCGAACAGTTGAGCCCAGACATCCAATTCGGAGGCGCCATTGTTGCAGTGGACCATGGCCACCGGATCACCGACCGGCGTGGTCACCAGGTCAATCTGCGGATGAAGACCGCGCAAGGGATCAGCCAACACCACCATGGCGAAGATCGAGGTGCCGACTGAGACATTGCCACTACGCGCTGCGACGGCGTTGGTCGCCACCATGCCAGTGCCGGCGTCGCCTTCCGGCGGCGCGCAGATCGTCCCAGCGGCCAGCACCCCCGAGGGATCGATCCGGGCCGCTCCCTGCGCCGTCAAGCGACCAGCCACCTGACCAGCCACACGGACGGTTGGCAGGATGTCGCGCAGGCGCCAAGGCAATCCCCGCCCGGCGATCAAGCCATCGACCAGATCAAGCCGGGCCTGATCGAAATCGCTGGTCGCTGAATCGATCGGGAACATGCCAGAGGCGTCGCCGATCCCCAGCACCCGCTCACCGGTCAGCTGCCAATGGACATAACCGGCCAAGGTGGTCAGATAGTCGATTTGGGGCAAGTGGGCCTCATTGTCGAGCACGGCTTGATAGAGGTGGGCGATCGACCAGCGCTGTGGCACCGCGAAATCGAGCAGGGGCGTCAAAACGGCACAGGCCTGGCTGGTGGTGGTGTCACGCCAGGTGCGGAAGGGCACCAACAATTCCCCCACCCGGTCGAAAGCCAGGTAACCATGCATCATCGCTGAGACGCCCAACGATCCAATCACCGGGCGAGTGTCGCTTCGACTGGCATGATCGGCCAGCAAGGCCGCCACCGCGGCTCGCAAGCCCGACCAGACATCGTCCAAGGCGTAAGTCCAGTGCCCATCGACCAGCTGATTCTCCCAGTCACTTGAACCTTGCGCCAGTACCTGGGCTGCATCGTCGATCAGACAGGCCTTGATCCGCGTCG
>JAITVZ010000025.1 GCA_031285505.1 Propionibacteriaceae bacterium | reverse complement strand
GGATCACTGCCAGACAACCGTAGCGCAGTTGTTGACTCCTGACCAGCGTGGCCAGCGCTAGGGGCGTGTCGGCAATGAAATCATATGAATATCGTTATTGTTGGTCGCTGGCCGTTCCGGACTCGTCGGAACCATCAAGAAGCCGACGAAGCTCCTCATCGATGGGGTCGAGCGGGGCATCAGCAGTAGTGAGAAATGATTGGGGATCGCTCAGATCAGCCGCGTCGGGCATGCCGTCTGGTTGGCGCCAAATGTCATCACGTCCTTCAGTGCCACGATCCGCCCGCACCGCCGCCCAAAAACCAGTGGCCTGTCGGACCAGCTTGGGATCGGCGATCCCACCGAGAACTGGTATCAATCCCCGATTAGACACCTTGCTGGTGACACGCTCGCGGTGCAGACTCTCTGAGATTTGGCGCCAGTTCGGCAACCATTGGTCGGCGACAACTGAGGCGACATCGTCGACCCAACCCTCGACCAGTGCCACCAGCAAGGACAGCCGCTCCATGATGGCGCTCTGTTCCGCAGTTGGATCCGATTGGAAGAGCATGGCCGAGAAATCATGGTTGAAAGCGGCAATCGCTTCCGCTGAAAAGCTGTCAGGAGCCACCTGCCGCATGGCATCGCTGATGGCTTGGGGATCGACCTGCATCTCCCGGGCGTAATGCTGCACCAGGGCAATCATCGAAGGGGCGATCCAGCCAATTTCCTGGAAAAGACGCACCCGAGCCGATTCGCGCAGCACGCAATAGAGCAACAAGGCTTCGACATCAAGATCGCCTTGCTGTTGGACGGCCGACAGGTTGGTCGGCAAAACAGCCACTTGGGGGCCGGCCATCACCGGCAGCCCGAAATCGGTGCCAGTCATTGTGGCAGTGGCAGCCCAACCCAAGCCCTCACCGACCTGTGCGCCGAACAGCCCGCCAATGGCTCGGTTCATCAGGGGGTGCATGATCGATTGGAAGCCGGCCAGTTCGGCCGGCGCCGATTCGGGCAAGTCGGTCGATGCAGCCGAGACGATGGCAGTCGACAGCACATCGATCACCGGGGCGATCATTGATCGCCAGGCGGGCATCGTGGCCTCAATCCACTCAGCCCGGCTCCAGACCAGTGGCGGCATCGCCGAAGGTGGGAAACTCGTTGCCTCGTTCAACCACAGTTCGACCAGGCGATAGGCGTCGTTGGCTCGGCGGAGCATGCGTGTGCCACCAGTTGGATCAGGGCCGAGCCGGGCCACCACCTGTCGCGCGGTCTGACGGGCCGTGTCCCAGACAGCTTGTTCTTGGGGTATTGAGGTGAAAGGCGTCAAGCGATTGATCATCTTGGCCAACAGATCCTTGCGGTCAGCCTCCTCATTGAGGTCGACATTGTCCGGCAGGCCTAACTCGGCGAAGATCTTGCGGAGAAACTCCTGAGGGTCTTGCGGATCGGTGGCATCCGGTTGCGACATGGCGGGCATCCTTCCGTTGAACGTGACTCCTATTGTGGCGCAGAATCTACTCCGGCGGCGGTCTGGTCACCCGGGTTGGTCCCTGATGACGCTAAAGTGAGCCACTGGCGATCACTGTCGCCAGTGGCCGGTCGAAGAGAGAGGCTGCCTTGAGTAAGCGTGCTTGGACCACTGTCACCTGCGCCTTGGCCATGGTCATTTGTCTGCTGCTGGTCTGTCTGGTGCCCCTGAACTATGTTTTGTGGGCCCCCGGCAACGCTGTTCGATTGGCCGATAACGCTGATCCGGAGGCTGTCATCAGCATTGATGGTGTTGACGCCCAGATCAATGGGCAGTGGTTGGCCACTGAATTGAGTCAAACTGGTGTCGATCAAGGAGCAGTCCTGCCCCAAGTGGTGGCCTACCTATTTCTCGATGAGCATGACGCGCTGCCCCGGCAAACGGTCGATGTCTCCAGCGAGTCAACCATTCCCAGTGATGACAATCTTTCAGTCGACGGCAACGATGCCAGCCTGGCGGCAGTGTCGGCCGGGGTCAGCCAGGCTGGCTATCCGGTGACCGAGCGCCCGCGGATTGTTTCGGTTCGAGCCGGTGGCCCGTCCGATGGGCTTTTGGCGGTCGGTGATTTTGTTTTGGCGATCAATGATCAAGCCACACCGACCGCGCAATCGGTGCGCCAGGACATCGCTGATCGCCAGGTCGGCGATCCGGTGGTGTTGACCATCCAACGTGACGGCTTGAGTTCCAAAGTGACGATTCCGGCCTTGGGTGGATCAACCACCAACGGCACCATCGCCACCCTGGGGGTGACAGTGGCGGCGGGCTATTCTTATGAGCCGGATGTTCATCTGTTGTTGACCGACAGTCAAGTTGGCCCACCGCAGGGTCTGGCTATCGCCTTGACCACTTATGAACTGCTGACTCCGCTCGATCTGGCCCAGGGGCGCAGCATCGCCGCCGTCGGGGTGATGGCCGATAATGGCACAATCGAGGCTGTTTCGGGGATCGACGAGCACGTCGCCTCGGCCCGCAACGCCCACGCCGACATCATCGTCATTCCGCGCAGCAATTGTCAGGATCTGACCCAGCCGGACCAATCGATCACCGTCCTGCCGGTACGCACTTTGACCGACGTGATCACCGTGTTGTCGAGCAGCGACAATAGCGAATGGCCCAGTTGTTAGATGGTTGATTCAACACCATCCAAGTCTTCGGTGATCGCTCGCTGCTGATTGCATCGCATGGGCCATAACGGTGTTTCGTCGCCACCCGCTGCGGCGTTGACGCCGTTTGATAGACTGAGGCTCCATTTAGAGCGAAGGAGTGACTGTGGCGACTGCGCCCAGCCCGTCTCGGGGTCGAGCGATCATCCCGACAATCATCATTGTGGCAATTCTGGTTTACCTTTACACAGTGTTTGCCGGCGTCTGGACCGATCATCTCTGGTTTGAATCGATCGGTTTTCACCAAGTTTTTTCGACGATGCTGCTGACTCAAATTGGTTTGTTCGTTGTCTCCGCACTGATCATGGGGGCAATCGTGGCGCTTAACCTCTGGTTATGTCTGCGCAGCGCGCCGGTGGCGACGCCACGGAAGTCGACCAATGCCCAAGAGACCTTCCAGGGTTGGACTGGTTGGCGCCGCCGGGCAGCAATCATCGCCCCGGCAGTGATCCTTGCCATCCTGGCTGGTTTGTCCTGGATCCCCAACGCCAGTGTCTTCTTGGCTTGGGCCAATCAAGAACCATTCGGGCAGACTGATGCTCGCTTCGGTATAGACATCTCGTTTTATGTCTTCTCGTACCCCTGGTATCGGATTCTGGTCAACTCATTTGAGGTGTCGATGGTGCTGTCGGCGGTGCTGATTGTCATCGGTTACTTCCTTAGTGGATCACTGTTCGCTGATATTGGTGGCGGCAAGCGAGGCACCACCAAGGCTGCCCGTGTCCATTTGAGCATTCTGCTGGGGTTGATCACCTTGGGCTATGCCGCCACTGAGCTGCTCAATCGCTACGGCGTCCTCTTGAAGGACGGCAGCTTGCTGGACGGCTTGACCTACACCGGCAATCACGCCCAGGTCAACGCTTATCTGATTCTGGCAGTGATCGCCGCTTTGACAGCTGTGCTGTTCTTCGCCACCGCCTTCGGTCAAACCTGGCGGCTGCCGATCATCTCGGTTATTTTGGTGGTGGCGTCGTCGATCATCATCGGCATGATCTACCCGGCAATCATCCAGGCTTTCACGGTCAATCCGACTGAGCCGGACAAAGAGCGGCCGTACATGGAGATGAACATCGCCGCCACCCGCCAGGCTTACGGCATCGACGATGTGGCTGTGGCCGACTACTCTGCGGTCACGTCGACGGCGGCTGGTCAGCTCAAGTCAGACGCCGAGGCCTTGCCAGGCATCCGTCTGATCGATCCGCAAATGGTTCAAGACACCTTTGAACAGCTGCAACAGGTCCGCGGTTTCTACTCGTTCTCGCCAGTGTTGGACGTCGATCGCTATGTCATCGATGGCACCGAGACCGATGTGGTGTTGGCCGCCCGCGAGATGGACCACACCGGCTTGGCCGATGATCAGCGCAACTGGAACAACCTGCACACGGTCTACACCCATGGCTATGGTCTGGTGGCGGCCTACGGCAACCGGCGGCAAGCCGATGGGTCGCCGGAATGGCTGGCCTCCGATATCCCGACGACTGGGCCGCTGACCGCCGAACAGCCCCGGATCTACTATGGCGAAATGTCGACCGATTATGCCATTGTCGGGCGCGGTGAAGGCCAGGATCCGATTGAGTTCGACACGCCAGGCGGCGGCTCGACCAGCGGTGAACAGTACAACACCTATGACGGTTCAGGTGGGGTGGCGATTGGCTCGTTCATCAATCGGGCTCTCTACGCCACCCGCTTCGGCTCGATCAACATGCTCTTGTCTGACCGGGTCGGTCAGGATTCAAAGATCCTCTATGATCGCACGCCAAAACAACGTGTGGCGGCGGTCGCCCCGTGGCTGACCACTGATTCGGACACCTATCCAGCCATTGTCGACGGCCGCATTGTCTGGATCGTCGATGGTTACACCACCAGTGATGCCTATCCCAATGGTGAGCGAGTCATCGCGGCCGACGCCATTTCCGATTCGCTGACCAATCCCAATGCCTCACTGAACCTCAATCCGCGGATCAACTACATCCGCAACGCCGTCAAGGCCGTCGTCGACGCTTACGATGGCTCAGTCAAGCTCTATGCCTGGGATGAGGATGACCCGGTGCTCAAGACATGGATGAAGGTCTTCCCGGGAACGGTTGAACCCAAGTCAGCTATTTCAGATGAATTGATGGCCCACCTGCGCTATCCCGAGGACCTGTTCAAGATCCAGCGCGCGATCCTGGCTCGCTACCACATGACTGATCCTGGCGCTTGGTATAACCAATCCGATCTGTGGAAGGTGCCGGCTTACCCGGTCGAGCAGAAATCGACCGGCGCATCGACCAAAGAGCCGACTTACTACTTGTCGATCAAGTGGCCGGCAGCCGATGTCGACGGCGAAGAGATGGCCGGTGATGACAGTCCCTTGTTCAGCCAGACTTCGGTGTACACCCCCAACAAGCGTGACAACCTTTCGGCCTACATGTCAGTGGTGGCTGAAGCGACCTCCGATCAGTACGGTCAGATCAGAGTGCTGCGCATGTCAGACACTCAACAAATCGATGGTCCAGGGCAGGCCTATAACGCCATGATCGCTGACGAGTCAGTCTCGTCCGTTTTGTTGCCTTATTCGTCATCGGGGTCGTCATCGACCGCCAAGCAGGGCAACCTGCTGACCATTCCGTTGGGCGGTGGCTTGCTGTATGTCGAGCCGATCTACACCCAACAAGCCACTGGTAACACGGCATACCCGATTCTGCGCTTCGTTGTGGTCCGGTTTGGCTCCAATGTCGGTGTTGGCTCAACCTTGCAGGAAGCTCTCGACCAAGTCTTCGGTGGCGATGCGGGTGCGACCACCGGCGAAAATGAGGTCGATGGCGCCGATCCCGGCGACGGTTCCGGGGTTGATCAAGGCCCAGCGACGACGCCGGGCACCCCCAGCGAGGTGGCACAGGCGGCATTGAGCCAGGCCGAGTCGTCGTTCCAAGCGGCTGAGGATGCCCTGCGATCCGGTGATCTTGCCGGCTACCAGAAGGCCAACGAGCAAGCTAAGCAAGCGGTGCAACAGGCACTTGAAGCCATGGGGCAGTAGTTTCGCTGGCACCCAACCCACCGGCTTCAGCGACGGCGATGATCGACGCTGAAGCCGGTGTCACCAGTGAGGTGAAGGCATCCATAGCTTGGGCGGCGCTGACATTGGCCAGTTCCTCCAGATAGCGACTCACTTGATCGATTGGCAACCGACCCGCCGCCAAACTAGCGGCTTGACCGGCCACCGACTCAGCTGTGTCGAACAGCAGCGGCGCCGACCGTCGCATGTAGTTGATCGCTTGGCTGACCTCATCGGCGGTGAAGGCCTGTTTCAGCGCCAGAAGGTCCATGATTTCAGCGACCGCCGCCAGAGCCACTTCGGTGCGTGTGGCCGCCGTCAAATAAATCAGACCTCCCTGGCGGAAGGGCATCGCTTCCAAGGACACCCCATAGGTGTAGCCCAGCTCCTCGCGCAGGCGATGGTTTATTCGGGAAGTGAAGCTGCCGCCAACGATGGTGCAAGCCACTTGCAAGGCGGCCCAGCGCCGGTCGGCTTGGTCGATGCCAAACCAGCCAAAGGCCAAATCGGCTTGGACCGCGCCTGGGCGGTCGATGATGGCCCGCCGGCCTGGACCGGGCCTGACCGGCGCCGGGCTGATGGCTGAGGTCGCGGACTTCCAACTGCCCAGACTGGCTTGCGCGTAGGCTTCGACCTGGTCGTGTTCAAGATCACCGGCGATGACCAGAATGGCGTCTCTTGGCCCGTAATGGCGTTGATGGAAGTCACGGACCTCCGTGCCACTCAGAGCGGCGACGGAGGCACTGAGGCCGCCAGCTGGGCGGGTCAGACGACTATCGGCTCCCAGGAGGCATTGTCGCAAAGCCGTGCTGGCCAGATACGGTCCATGAGATTCTTGCTGGCCGATCTCGGCTAAGCGCGACACTTTCAGTCGATCGGTGTCATCGTCGGCCAAGGCGGGACTCATGGTCATCTCGGCGAGCAGCGGCAAGGCCTGTCCAAAGCTGGTGACCGGTGCCTCCAATGTCACTTGAACGGTCGAATTACCAGCAGCGCCCGTGGCCTGGGCGCCGAGGTTCTCTATGGCGCTGGCGAAGGACAAGCCTGGGTGATCAATGGTGCCCTCGGCCAAGCATCTGGCCGTCAAACTGCTGATGCCTTCCAGCTGCGGTTGTTCGACGCTGAGGGGCAATTCGATGATCAGTCGGGCGGTGACGACGTACTGACCGGGGAGCCGGTAATGCCAGACCTCAATGCCGCTGCTCAAGGTGGATTGCTGCGGTGTCGGGAATTGCCAACTGAGGGGAGCGGTGATATCTGGTCGTGGTCTCATGCGGATCTCCGGTAGGTCAAGACGGCTCGTTGCTCAGGGCGGAGCCATTGGCTGGCCGCTTGGGCCACCGCGTCAGTCGTCAGGGCATGGATGTCATCCAAGTGATGATTGATCTCGTCGGCATCGTTGAACAGGGCCCAAGCAGCGCCAATGTGTTCGGCACGAGAGCGAGTGCTGGCGCAATCCGAGAGGTACTGCAAATCCTCCAGGCGCTTGGCGCGGTCCAGCTCGACAGCTGTCGGCCCTTGATTGATGGCCTGCTCCCAGAGGCTCGACATGGCCTCTTCGAGTTGCTCCGGCGAGACCCCTTCGACGCAAGCGGCAGTGGCCACCACCACCGAATTGCCCCGGTTCAAGCCCAGATCATAACAATCCACCGAATCAGCCAGATTGGTGCGCACCAGGCCCTCAGTCAGCCGCGAAGTCATTGATCCAGATATGACAGACAGCCAGATATTCAAGGCATCATTGCCAGGATCACTGATCGGCGGAATCCGCCAAGTCAAGTAGATGACATCCTGGGGCACGCTAGCCACCACCTCTTGCCGTGACAGAGCCGTCATGGCTGGTAGAGCAGCGACCGTCGGGCGTGGGTTCGTCGGCGCCATGGCAACCTCACCCAGGTAATGGTTGACCAGTTCCAAACCACGATCAGGCTCGATGGCGCCAGCCAGACTGACGATCAGGTTGTCGGGGCGGTAATAGCGACGGAAGAATTGGTGGACATCGTCGAGGGTGGCGTCGTCCAGGTCGGCCATTGAACCGATCGGTAAATGGGCATAGGGATGATCGGCCGGGAAAGTCAGAGCCAGCAGGTGCTCAAAGGCGTCGCCATAGGGGACATTGTCATGGCTTTGCCGTTTCTCCTCCTTGACGACATCGCGTTGGGTGTCGAGGTTGGTTTGATCGACTCGCTCCAGCAGCGTTGACAGTCGATCGGCTTCCAACCACAAGGCCAGCTCAACGGCGCTAGCGGGCACGACTTCGTAGTAGTTGGTGCAGTCGAAATTGGTGCTGGCATTTGAATGGCCACCGACCTGCTGCATGATGGTGTCGAACTCGCCATTGGCGACATTGGCGGACCCGGAAAACATCAGATGCTCGAAGAGGTGGGCGAAGCCGGTCCGGCCTCGTTGTTCATCACTCGAGCCGACGTCATACCAAAGATTGACAGCCACCCCCGGCACCCAAGGGTCATGGTTGATCGCCACTCGCAGGCCATTGGCCAAAGTGCTGGTCGACAGTGGAAAGGTCTGCTTCACGCACTTGAGCATAGCCCAGGCTCTTCGGGCTGGCGATATACCCGTAGCCAGACTTGTCTGGCTACGGCTGGTCTCCATCAGGGCTGAAGTGTCCCTGCTGCCAGCTAGGCTATGGGCCGTGAATATCGATCTTGACCGACCTGTGCCGCCCAATCCCTATGCCATCTTGCCGCAAGTGCCGGCTTTCGAGCTGGTCAGTCCGGAAATCACTGACGGTCAACCACTGCCGTTGGCGCAGACGGTCGACGGTGGCTCAATCTCTCCGGCTTTGTCATGGTCGGGATTTCCGCCGCAGACGCAGTCGTTCTTGTTGACATGCTTCGATCCGGATGCTCCCCGTGATGGCGGCTTCTGGCACTGGGTGGTGGCGGATATTCCAGTGCAGATTGTGTCAGTGCCGGCCGGTGGCCCGACCGGTCGAATACGTCAACTGACTCAAAGAATCTTCAAACCGACCTCATCCATCGGTGTCGAATCGGCCTTGGATCTGCCGAATAGCGCTGGCACAACCGGTTTCTTTGGTGCGGCTCCGCCTAAGGGTGATCGAGTGCATCGCTACTTCTTCGCGGTGCAAGCTTTGTCGGTGCCTCGACTGGAACTGCCGCATGGCAGCAAAACCGCTCCGGCCTTGGTCAGCGCCACTGCGGTGCCCGTGGTGATCGCCAGGGCCGTGTTGATGGGCACCTACCAGCGCTGAGGCCAGCGGCCTGGATCAGGTCAGTGGCGTTTACCACGATCAGAGGCAGCCAACCATCAGAGCCAGCCAGCCGGATAGGTCTGGGGTGTCCTGACTCTTGTTGTTCAGCGGCGGTTGTCATGCCCTCAACGAAGCTCGTTCATGGGCGATTGCCGCTGCAACTGGTTGGAGATGCTGGCCTGGCGACTGATGGCTTTGTTCAATAGCTTCAGGTCTCGCTTGCTGGGGTAGCGAACCTTGAGGTTGCCAGTCTTCAGCGAACCGACCAAGCGCAGCAGGGGGAATCCTGGTTCCGGTCGGTCAGCGACATTGCTTTTTCTGGAAGCCCAACCCGGACGCACCAAGGACAGGTCGACACCCCAACCGATTGGTGAGATCATAATGATTTCACCGAAACTGCCAACGATTTCGACGTGGATGAAAGGACTGGCGGGGCTGGCCATTTGAAAATCGACGATCAGATTGCCGAAACCGCCATTCAAACGCAGAAACGGTGGCACGGTCCAGGCGCCGGAGCGGCGGTAGGAGTCACCGCCGGCGAACAGCTCCATCGGGTGCTCGGCACTTTGGCCGAGGTCGCGATACGTCTCCAACCAATTCGGTTGCTGGCTGCTGGTGGGCACCAGCGAGTCGTTTGCTGACGAACGGTCAGGGTCATCCGGGTGATAGGTAGGCCATTGAGTCATGTCCGCTCCTTGGACTTGTGCCATGATGTGACCAAAAAGGTCCTGGTCACGGTCAATTGACCGTGACCAGGACCTAATCTAGTAGCGGGGATAGGATTTGAACCTATGACCTCTGGGTTATGAGCCCAGCGAGCTACCGAGCTGCTCCACCCCGCGTCGGCTCGATCAACTATAGAGCAAATGGTCCGGAACGCCTAATCAGGGCTTTGAAGCCGGTTGGATCATCTGAGGAAATGGCCAAGTGGCTCCGAGGATGGCAGACAGGAGCGACGGTGGAAATCAGGTTTTGATGTCCCCTGCACGCCGACAGCGTCTGTTACCACAGCGCTGCCCGCTAGACTGTCGCCAGCAAACGGAAGGACGAAAGTGGTATCCGCAAAGAGGTTGATCGGTGCGACGGCGGTCTTACTGACGTGGACCTTGTCATTGACAGCTTGTTCCGTTGGCGGTCATGACTCCGACAGCGACCTGGTTGTCGGGGTCACATTGGAGCCGCCGACTCTCGATCTGACCATGTCCGACGCGGCGGGCATTCCGCAGGTCTTGCTCTACAACGTCTACGAAACCCTGGTGCGGATGGGGGATGACGGCGAAATTGAGCCGCTGCTGGCCACGAGCTATGAGTTGCTCGATGACGGGCTGACCTACCAGTTCGATTTGGACCCAGAAGCGCGCTTCACCTCCGGAACCGTTGTTGACGCAGCGGCGGTCAAAGCATCGATTGATTTGATGAGCCAAGGCACCTCCAAACTCGTGACCGCCGCAATGGAGCAGATCGAATCAGTGTCAGTGGTTGACGCGGATACCGTGGCCATTCGTCTGAAGCAGCCCAGCAACTTCTGGCTTTATTCGATGACCTCGACACCGGGAGTGATCTTTGACCCAGCCATCAACGACTTGGCCAACACGCCGATGGGTTCAGGGCCATATACGGTCGAATCATGGACCAAGGGGGATCGCATCACCTTGATGCGCAACGACTCCTACTGGGCAGCGCAGCCCCAATTCAAACAGGTTTCTTTTCGGTATATTCCCGACCCCAACGCCATGGTCTCGGCCATGCTGTCGGGAGGCATTGACGTCATGGCGGAAATGACATCACCGGATGCATTGGGCCAGTTCGACGACGCCAACCGCTTCACCATCAGTTCGGGGACGACCAATGGCGAGATCGTCATGGGCTTCAACCACGACCGTCCAGCCTTGCAGGATTTGCGCGTGCGCCAAGCCATCGCCTACGCGATCGATCGCCAGGCCTTGGTTGACGCCACCTGGGGTGGGCAGGGACAAGTGATCGGCTCGATGAGCGTGCCGACTGATCCTTACTATCAAGACCTGACCGGAATCTATCCTTATGATCCCGCCAAGGCTCGCACATTGCTGGCTTCAGCCGGTGTGGCCGATCTACAGCTGGCCCTGCGCATCCCGATCACGCCTTATGGGGGGCCAGCCGCCAACGACATCGCTACCCACCTGGCAGAGGTCGGCATAACTGTCACCGTCGAAGAATTGGATTTCTCGTCGCGCTGGCTGCCCGAGGTCTACACCGATGGTGACTATGACATGACGATCGTCGCTCATGTCGAGGCTCGCGACATCGTCAATTTCGCCAACCCGGATTACTACTGGCACTACCGGAACCCCGAATTCGCCGACCTGATCGATCAGGCCGATCATGGCAGTTCAGGTGACTTCGTGCCAACCATGGAGCAGGCGGCCAGGCTCCTGGCCGATGACGCGGCGGCCGAATTCTTGTTCGTCTTTCCCAATCTGGTGGTTTGCCGATCGGGCATCATCGGTATCCCGCGCAATGCCACCAGTTTGAGTTTCGACGTCAGTCGGATCAGCGCTGCCTGAGCCGCCAATGTCGATCAGCGCCGCCGTCATCCGCCGCTTGGCGGTCTTCTTGGCGACGTTGTTGATCGCGTCGTTGATCATCTTCACCCTGGTCCAAGCCTTGCCAGGCAATGTCGCTCAAGCCACCTTGGGCATGGGCGCGACGCCCGAAGCTGTCGCCGAATTGAGCCGGCGGTGGGGGCTGGATCAACCCTTCATCAACCGCTATTGGGATTGGCTGTTCGCCTTGATCCAGGGAGACCTGGGCCACTCTTACGCCACGGGACTGGGAGTTGGCCAGCAGTTGGCGCCGCGTTTGGGGGTGACTGCCTGGCTGTTGGTCTGGTCGCTGCCGATCGCTTGTGCCGTGGCTTTGCCCTTGGGCATGATGGCGGCGATGTGGCGCCGGCGGCGCCGAGGCTTTGTGGTCAATGCCATCACCCAGGTCGGTTTTGCGGTGCCGGTGTTTTTTGCCGGGTCGATCTTGGTGATTGTCTTTGCTTTGAAGTTGGGGTGGCTCCCGGCCAATGGTTATGTGTCAATCACCAGTTCACCGGCTGCCTGGGCCAGCCATTTGCTGCTGCCTGTGGCGACGATTGCCATCGTTCAAGCTTGTTTTTTTGCGCGCTACGTCCGATCGAGCTTCATTGATGTCATGGTTGAGGACTACTATCGCACGGCTCGCGCCATCGGCTGGACCCGCTGGCGCGGTTTGATCCGTCATGGCCTACGCAATGCTGCGACGTCGTTGCTGACTGTTGTCGGCCTGCAGGTGGCCAACCTGCTGGTTGGGGCAATCCTGGTGGAAAAGGTGTTCGTCTTGCCTGGCCTGGGCAGTTTGCTGATGTCGGCTGTGGCTGCGCATGATTTAGCCGTCGTCCAGGTGATTGTCATGCTGTTGGTGGCGGTGGTTCTGCTGATCAATCTGTTGGTCGATATCGCCTACCTGTTGGTCGATCCACGCCTGGCCGGTCGAGCAGGTGGGGGACTATGAAGCGCTTCACCCTGATCTGCGGGCTGGTCATGTCAGTCATCGTTCTGTTGGCCGGTGTGGTGTCCCTGCTGTGGACTCCCTACCCACCACAGGCGGTTTCGGCAGCCAATCGCTACCAAAACCCTGGACCGACCCACTGGTTGGGCACCGATGCCCTGGGGATGGACACCGCCTCGCGATTGATGGTCGGGGCGCAGACCACGTTGATGGTCGGCGTGCTGGCGGTGGCGATCGCTGCGGTTGTCGGTGTGCCCTTCGGTGTTTTCATCGGTTTGGGCCACCGCGGACTTGGCCAAGTTGTGGCCAGGGCTTCTGACATTCTTTACGCTCTGCCGGCGGTGTTATTGGCCATTCTTCTGGCGGCTTCCATTGGCGCTTCGATTTGGACGGCCACCATCGCTATTGGTGTGGCCACAGTGCCGGTGTTCATTCGGATGTCAAGAGCGGCGACGATCACGGTGATGGAACAGGAATACATTTTGGCCGCGGAACTCTCCGGCGCCAGTCGCTTGGCCATCGCCCGCCGGCATGTCTTGCCCAATATTGCTCCCATGCTCGGTGTGCAAGCAGCCGCTTCTTTCTCGATGGCGATTTTGGCGGAAGCCGGCTTGTCCTACCTGGGGCTGTCCGCTCCAGCCACGGTGCCGACTTGGGGAGGCATGTTGCGCGACGCCTCGGTTTTTGTCAGCCCCTGGCAGGTCCTCATCCCAGGATTGGCGATTGTTTGGGCAGTTCTGGCCTTCAACCTGCTGGGCGACGGCATGCGTGATTATTTGGACCCGCGACTGAGCGAGGCACGATGACTGACTTGCAAGTCCGCGATCTGACCGTCACCTTCGGACGTCGTCAAACTCTGGCCGTTGACCGGGTCAGCTTCGATCTGCCAACCGGTGTACGCCTGGGCCTGATCGGCGCCTCTGGCTCCGGCAAATCGGTGATCGCCGCGGCCATCGTCGGCTTGTTGCCTGACAACGCTCATGTCCAAGGATCGCTGCGCTTCGGTGAAATGGAGCTGACGGCATTGAACGACCGCGACTGGTCACGCTTGCGTGGTCGTGACTTGGCGATGGTCTTTCAAGAGCCGATGACGGCCCTGGACCCAACCATGAAAGTCGGTCGACAGGCCGCCGAGGTGATTCGTCTCCACGACGCTGATCGGCAACGCTCGGCTCGACAGCTGGTCGAAGCAGCCTTTGATCGGATTGGTCTTGGTCCCGGCGGGCTGATCGCTGAAGCCTACCCACATGAGTTGTCCGGCGGGCAACGCCAACGAGTGCTGATCGCCATGGCCTTGCTCAACCATCCAGACCTATTGATTTGCGATGAGGCAACCACGGCCTTGGACACGACCGTCCAAGCAGCGGTCCTGGCCCAGCTTGATCAGACCTTGACAAGCCAAGGATCATCCTGCCTGTTCATCACCCACAACTTGGCTTTGGTGCCGGGGTTATGCGACCACCTGCTGATTCTGCGCCACGGGCGGATTGTTGAGCAGGGCCCGATTGATCAGATCATCAATGCGCCGGCGCACCCTTATACCCAAGGGTTGCTGGCCACCGCCCAGATCGACAGCATCGCTCCTGGGGGCAGATTGCCAGTGCTTGATGATTACATCGACAATCGAGGGCCACAGGCCGTGGGCAGTCACCATCGGTGGCGGCGATGACTGCCCTTTTTGAGCTTGATGACGTCACCGTCAGCTTTGGCGGTCGGCGCCGCGCCACTTTGGCTCTGGATCATTTGTCTCTCCAGCTAGCGGCCAACGCTCGCATCGGCATCGTCGGTGAGTCTGGCTCCGGTAAGACCACTTTGCTAAAACTGCTGGCCGGCCTGATCGTCCCGACCATGGGAACCCTACGTTTCCGGGGGCAGGTTTTGGACCAGCGTTCTCCTCAACTAATGAGTGATTTGCGCCGACAGGTGGCGATGGTCTTCCAGGATCCGCGCAGCTCCTTGGATCCGCGAATGAGGGTGGCAGCCATTGTCGGCGAGCCTTTGCTGGCCAAGGCCCAGCGCAGCGTTTTCCCAACGGCGCTGTCCCGTCGCCGCCGAGTCGATGAAGTTCTCCAGGCTGTCGATCTGCCGACGGCCGCTGGGCGTCTTTACCCCCATGAATTCTCCGGTGGAGAACGCCAGCGTATCGCCATCGCCCGAGCCCTGGCTGGGGCGCCGTCAATTCTGCTGGCCGATGAGCCGGTCAGTGCCCTCGATGTCTCAGTCCGGTCACAGGTGCTCAATCTGCTCAACCGCTTGACCGATGATCTCGGCTTCTCATTGTTGCTGGTCACTCACGACCTGTCGGTGGTGCGCCATAGTTGCGACCAACTGGTGGTGATGCGCGCAGGGCGGCTGGTTGAAGTCGGCGGCAGCAGCCAAGTCTTGAGCAACCCGATGACCGACTACACCCGGGCTTTGATCGCCGCGACACCACGACTGTCTCTACAGTCCAAGCTGTGATGATTTCAATGCAGCGTCGCTAGGTTGCTGCCTTGGGCTGGGGCATGGACGTCCACCGGTGCCAGAGCGGAAGTCTGGCAAAATGTCCAAAGTGAAAGCCTTACTCCTGGAAAACATTCACCCCTCAGCTGTGCGCATCCTGACCGAGCGCGGCATTGATGTGGAAACGCGCTTGGGAGCACTCGATGGTGCGGCGCTGATCGAGGCATTGCAGGGTATTGATGTCATTGGCATTCGTTCGCGCAGCCATGTGACCGCCGACGTTTTAGCGGCCTGTCCCGATCTCAAGGCAGTAGGAGCCTTCTGCATCGGCACCAACCAGATTGATTTGGAGGCCGCGTCGGGCGCCGGTGTCGCCGTCTTCAACGCACCCTTTTCCAACACCCGCTCGGTGGTGGAACTAGTCCTGGCCGAGATCATCGCCCTAGCGCGTCGCTTGACCGATCAGAACCAACGCATGCAAAACGGCGTCTGGATGAAGTCGGCTAGCGGGGCCCACGAGGTTCGCGGCCGGACATTGGGCATTGTTGGTTATGGCAACATTGGTTCCCAACTGTCTGTTTTGGCGGAGGCCTTGGGCATGCGGGTGGTTTACTTTGACGTTGTTGACAAACTAGCTTTGGGCAATGCCCAGCGTTGTGATCGCCTGGAGGATTTGCTCGAACAGGCCGACTTTGTGTCGTTGCATGTCGATGGGCGACCGGCCAACGCTGGTTTCTTTGGCGCCGATCAATTGGCTGAGATGAAACCAAAATCCTTCTTGATCAATCTTTGCCGTGGTTCGGTGGTCGATCTGGTCGCTTTGCAGGCGGTGTTGGAATCCAATCACCTGGCTGGCGCGGCTTTGGATGTCTTCCCTGATGAGCCAGCCAATTCTGGGGATTCCTTCCAGTCACCCTTGCAGGGGATGGCCAACGTAATTTTGACCCCACACGTCGGCGGCTCCACTCAGGAGGCCCAAAACGACATCGGTCACTTTGTCGCTGGCAAACTAGCCGACTACCTGCAGCGCGGCTCGACCTCGATGTCGGTCAACCTCCCGGAGATTCAACTTGAAGCCACCAGTAAAGCCCGCTTGGTCCACCTCCACACCAACGTGCCCGGGGTCTTGGCTCAGGTCAACTCGGTGCTGGGCCAGCATCGCGTCAATGTCGCCGCCCAGCAACTGGTGACCCGTGGGCAAATCGGTTACATGAGCACCGACCTGGATGATTTCCATGACCGGACCCTGATGGATGAGTTGCAGCGGATGCCGCAGACGATTCGCGTCGGTTTGATCGAAGGGCGCTGATCCAGGCAGCCGGGCGTGGGGCAGCTTTGGGGGCTCTTCACAATCTAGAGTGTGGCTGATTGGTGGTTTCGGGGTGGTTTCTGGTTGTTTGGGGTGGGGTC